>JBBTJN010000107.1:0-33162 GCA_038059415.1 Elusimicrobiota bacterium
CGATTTTGCTAATCTATCCGCCATGACCATTCCCACGACGCCCCCGTCGGGCTTCCGCGACTTTTTGCCCGACCAGGTCGCCTCCCGCTCCCGCGCCGTCGAGACGATCACCCGCGTCTACCGTTTCCACGGCTTCCAGCCCGTGGCGACGCCCGCCGTCGAAGATCTTTCCCTGCTGCAAGGCCTTGGCGGCGGCGAGAACGAGAAGCTGATCTTCAAAATCATGAAGCGCGGCGAGGCTCTTGAGCGCGCGGCGGCCGAAACGTCCGAGCTGGCCGACCTGGGACTGCGTTTCGACCTCACCTTGCCGCTCGCGCGCTGGTACTCGAAGCACGGATCCCAGCTCCCCCACCCGTTCAAGGCCTTCAACCTCGGCCCCGTCTGGCGCGCCGAGCGCGCGCAGAAGGGCCGCTACCGCGAGTTCACGCAGTGCGATGTGGACATCATCGGCTCCGACTCCTGGGGCGCCGAAGTCGAGGTCATTACCGCGATCCTCGCCGTGTTCGCCGAGTTCGACATCGACGGCGTGAAGGTGCACCTCAACGACCGCCGCCTCGTCGATCAGGCCCTGGCCGATGCGGGAGTGCCCGAGGACAAACGCGGCGCCGCCTGCGTCATCATGGACAAGCTCGACAAGATCGGCCGCGACGCGGTCATCGCCGAGCTCGCCGCCTCCATCGGCAAGGCCGCGATGGACTCGCTGGTCAAGACCTTGCTGGCCGAGAACGGACCGGCAACGGATCCGCTCGATAAGATCATCGCCGCCGTCAAGGCCCTCGTCCCCGCCTCCTCGATCGTCGTGGACCCGAGCCTCATGCGCGGCATGGGCTATTACACCGGCCCCGTGTTCGAGTTCCGCCACGCATCCCTGTCCGGCTCGCTGGGAGGCGGCGGCCGCTACGACAAGCTGACCACGAAGTTCGGCGGCCCCTCCACGCCCGCCTGCGGCGGTTCGATCGGCTTCGAGCGCCTGATGCTGATCCTCGATGAGACGGGCAAGTCGGGCGACCACTTGGCACCCGACGCCGTCGTGACCGTGTTCTCCGATGAACTGCGCGTCCGCTCGCTCGAGGTCGGCGCCGCGTTGCGCGCCAAGGGCCTCGCGATCGACGTGTATCCGGGCGCCGGCAAGCTGAAGGCCCAGTTCAAGTATGCCGACCAGAAGAAGGCCGGCTACGCGATCGTCATCGGTCCCGACGAGGCCGGGCGCGGCGTCATGCAGGTCAAGGCCATGGCGACCGGCGACGAACAGGCGCTGACCCTCGACGAGGCCTGCGCCCTGATCGCCGGCAAACACTAAATCCGTGGTATGATGGCCCTCCGGGCGCAACATGACTATTGAAAAAACCTCCGCTGCTTCGCGCGCATCGCACCCTCTCGTTTTTCTTTTCCTGATACTGCCTTTCGGCATCATGTCGGGATATCTGACCGTGACGGTGGCTTATCTGCTTTCCCACGCCGGCGTCAGCACGGAAAAGATCGCGACTTTGATCGCGATCAGCTTCATCCCGCACACCTGGAAATTCCTCTGGGCGCCGATCGCGGATACCACCCTGAGCCGGAAAACCTGGTACATGCTTGCCTGCGCGGCCAGCGCGGCCGGCATCTTCGCGACGGGCGCGCTGCCCGTCGTGGAGTCCTCCATTCCGAAGTTGACCGCGATCCTTCTTGTCTCCAACGTGGCGGTCACCTTCCTCGCGATGGCGGTGGAGAGCCTGATGGCTCACTCCACGCCGGCGGAGGAAAAAGGGCGCGCCAGCGGCTGGTTTCAGGCGGGCAACCTCGGCGGCAGCGGCCTCGGCGGCGGCGCGGGGCTGTGGATCGCCGGGCATCTGCCGGGGGCATGGCTGGCGAGCGCGATGCTCGGATCGGTTTGCCTGCTGTGCTGCCTGGGATTGATGTTCGTTCAGGAGCCGGAAGCCGCGCATCGCCGCGAGGGCGTCTGGCGCAATATGACCGCGGTGGTCGAGGATCTTTGGCACGTCGCCCGCTCGCGCCGAGGCTATCTCGGCTTGATGATCTGCTTCCTGCCGATCGGCTCCGGCGCCGCGGCCAATCTCTGGGCGACCATCGCCGGAGACTGGCACGCGTCAGCCGATACCGTCGCCATGGTCAACGGGGCGATGAGCGGCCTCGTCGCCGCGGCCGGCTGCATCATCGGCGGCTATGCCTGCGACCGGATGGACCGTAAATTCGCCTACGGCCTGTATGGTGTGTTGATGGCGTTGTGCGCGGTCGCCATGGCGTTCTCGCCGCGCATCCCCGCGATGTATGTCTGCTGCGTGATGGCGTACGCGTTCATTTCCGGGCTGACCTATGCCGGATTCTCCGCGGTGGTGCTGGAAGCCATCGGCCAGGGTGCCGCGGCCACCAAATACAGCCTGTTCGCCTCGCTGTCGAACATGCCGATCGCTTATATGACCGTGGTGGAAGGCTTGGCGCACACGCGTCGGGGCGCAAGCGCCATGCTCTACTGCGAAGCCGCGGCAGGCCTGGTCGGATTGCTCATATTCATGGGGCTGGCCGCGGTCTCCAAACGAACGCTCAAAACGCCCGACCTCGCGGCGGACGGCCTCGTCGTGGGTTAGCGTTCCCTAAACAATCAATTCATTCGTATACCGACGCGGACGGCTTCGCGGTCCTTGCCAGAGCCGAGCGTACGCGCTCGCCGTCGGCCGTAAACCGGGCGGCCTCGGCGTGGGCGCGCATCGCCAGGAGGGTCCCGCGCCACGGAATCCAGCCCGCGAGTCGCGCGCGCGACTCGGCCCCGGCGCGAGCCGCGTCGAAGATCTCGGCCGCGGCGCTCAAGGACTCGCTGCGTCCGTCCGGTTCGATCGCGAGGCGCAGCTTGAGCCAAGCGCCGTCGAGCCGGGCGCTCAGACCGAAATGCGCCGGCAGCGGCCGGGCCTCATCGATATCCTCAAGGGTTCTGGTGAAGACCGTGTGTGCGATCTCGCGCGGTGGGCGCGACGAATAGGGGATCAAGGCGTAGTCGATGCGGCGGTCTTCAAGAGTGCGGCCGCACATCTCGTCGCCATGCGAGACGCAGAGATCCCGCGCGCCGATGAGGTCCAGAAAAATATCCGCCTCCTTGTCGTCGGACGGGACCCCGAGATCTCCGAGGAGGACGAACGGGCGGGTCCGGGATTGGGCGCGGATGAACTCGGCCGCCGTCAGAAGCTGGCCGAGCCGGCGCGCGGAGACGGACCCCGTGTCCGACTCGAGCCGCGCGCAATAGACGTCGGCCGTCGTCCCATTGAGGTCGATGCCCGCGCGCAGGATGCCGCCGCCGCCGAGGTCAAGCGCGTCGCGGTCGACGATGCGCATTCGGCTCGTCACCGCGAGGCCGAGCGAGGATTCGTGAGCGCGGTACGGGTGTCCCGCGGCGTAGGCGAGGGCGTCGGCGTCTTCAGCGCGCCAGACCTCCTGGAACGCGGAGGCGTCCGGGCGCGCGGCCTTGAGACCGGCGTTCAACTCCTCGCGACGGCCTTGCCAGCCCTGGTGAGCGCGGCGCGGGCCGCCCACGTTGAGGGTGAGCACCGATAGGACGAGGGCCGCGGCCTTCACGCGAGGCCGCCCACGTCCACGACGCAGATGGGAGGCCCCACCGTCTTATGGGAGCGGCACGCCTTCGGCCTTGAGCATGCGCCGCTTCTCGGCGATGCCGCCGGCGCCGGAATAGCCGGTCAGGCGCCCGTCGGCGCCGACGACTCGATGGCAGGGCACCGTTGGAGCGAAGGGATTCTTGCTGAGCGCCATGCCGACGGCGCGGGCCGATTTGGGCTTGCCGATTTTTTTGGCGACCCAACCGTAGGTGCGGACCTGCCCTTTTGGGATCTCGGCGCAGGCCTTCCAAACCGCCTGGTAAAAGGGAGAGCGCGTCTTCATCGCGGCGAGGATCTTCTTGGGAAGTTTCATGGGCGCACTATTTTACCAAGGATGCGTGGCCCGCGCGCGCCGGTTGCGGACGGCGCGTTGCCCGTTTTCCCATCGAGGGCGCGAATCGCGAGCCAGGCGAAGCAGGCGGCCTCCTTGGCCATGACGGGAATCGCGGTGACGCGGACGGGAGCGGGCGCGAACAGCGCGTGCAGGCGGCGCATCAGGTGGGCGTTGAGCGCGCCGCCGCCGGATAGCACGATCTCGTTGAGAGCCCCGGGTGAGTTCTCGAGGACGGCCAGCCACAGCGAACGCGCGGAGAGCTCGCATAATGTGGCCAGCGCGTCGGGGAGATTTCTTGCCTTCAGGCGCGGGTAAAGCCGGTCGAGAAGCGCCGGGCCGAAGGTGGAGCGGTCGAGGGATTTCGGCGGCGCTTTAAGAAAGTAGGGGTTTGATAGAAGCCGCTTCACGAGTTTCTCGTCTACCGACCCCGAGGCGGCGAGGCGGCCGCCTGCGTCATAGTCGCGGCGGCCTCTCGTGGCGCGGCGCGTCGCTTCATCGAGCAGAACGTTGCCCGGGCCGGTGTCGAAGGCGGCATGAATCCTCCCTTGGCCCAGGATCGTCGCGTTGGAGATGCCGCCGATGTTGATCACGGCCTTCAGAGGTCCGCGTCCGTAGAGAAAAAGATCAAAGGCGGGGGCGAGCGGCGCCCCCTGGCCGCCGGCGGCCATGTCGCGCGGGCGGAAGTCGGCGACGACCGTGACGCCCGTGCGCTCGGCGATGACGGCGGGCTCGGCGATTTGAAGCGTGTTCGGCGGGACGGCGTTCGGGCCGTGCCACACGGTCTGGCCGTGGGAGCCGATGACCGAGGGGCGGACGCGGCCGGCGATCTTGAGTGCGGCTGCGGCGAAGGCCTCGCCGAGTTCGACATTGAGGCGCGAGAGCTCGGCGACGGCAAGTTCCGGCGCGCCCAGGATGCGCCTCTTAAGCGCGGAGGAGTAGGGGTAGGTCCGATGGCGAACGACGCGGATATCGCGTGGGCCGATGGCCGCGAGCGCGGCCGTCACGCCGTCGGCGGAGGTGCCGGACATCAAACCGATGGCGAGGCGAGGGCTCATGCGAGGGCACTGTACCAAAAGAGGGGCGCTCTGCACGCTCTGCGACCGCTCCGGTTCCACGGATGCCATATGAGTATAAACCGCGCCGGAAGCGGCCGCGCTCATCATCAGTCGCGGATTCGGCTAGGACTTTTGCCGTTAAAAAAAGGAGCCGAAAGACCTACGCTCTTTCCTGCACGGCAGGCTATCGTTGACGGGATGAGACTATACCGGCTCCTCGCGGCGCTTCTGGCCTTCGGCTGCGCGGCCCCAGCCGCAGCCCAGGTTCGCTCCGCCGTCCCCCGCGCTGTTTTCGTCGTCCCGGCGCTTGCGCCCGCTCACGCTCCGGATGTTTCTGCGTCGTCCCTTGCGCCCGCACCGCTCGCGTTGATTCCAGCGCTCGCCGCCACGGCAATTCCCAAAGCCTCGGTTGCGTTGCAGCCCTCTTTTGAGGCGCCCGCGTCTCTGCCGCACGTGGCGTCCGAGAAGGACACGGTTGGCATGAGCGCCGCCGCGTCGGCCGTCTTCGACGGCGTGGTGAAGCAAGCCCCTCTCGCGACGAAAAACGTCACGGTTATACGCGTGAAGACCGCGCGCGAGGCGAGAGACTTCATCCCCGACACGCCGAACAGCGCGACCTTCCTTAATGGACTGAACGCGAAATGGAGCGGCATCGGCTGGCTTGACCTGGGCGTCTACACCGACGCGCGTGGAGTCAGATCCTATGCCGTGAATCTGTCCGGCCGCGCGGATTTGGCGATGCATCTGCCCGGAGTTGAGCCGCACGAGGTCGCTCTGATCCGTAAAATCCAGCTGCGCTCAAACGATCTCCAGCTCATAATACAGGAGGCGGGCAAGACCCCCGATCTCATCGTCGACGGAGTCGTGACCGAGATGAAGAGCCTGTTCCCGGGCGGTGATTTCCGCGTCCGGCTCGCGGCCGCCAACGAGCAAGTTCTCGACTACACGAGGCGCCACCATCTGGCTCCCGGCGCCGCCGCGATCGATCTGATCTCGCGCGACGCCGTGCCCGTCGTCGAGCTCCTCGCGGCCATCAACGATTACGTCCGCACCGGCGCCCCGATCGGCCTGGCGAGCGTATCGGTGTACGCGGGCGAGGACCGCCAGTTCTTCGTCCGCGGCAAGGACGGCCTGTTCGATTTGAAGGACTCGCCCCGGTCTACCGCGGGAGACGCGAAGACGAGCATGCCGCTTGCGCGAACGTCCGCCCGATTCCGGGTTCCCGACGCCCTTGGCCTGGCCGCCGTCCCGGACCTGAATATCATCGCCCACGAGGCCACCGAGCCCGCCAAGCGGCTGCGCGCCGCCGGCGTGAAGGCGACCGTCACCGTTTACGGCTCCGCCCGAATCCTGCCTGCGGCCGCCGCCCGTGCCGCGCTCGACGCGCTGATCGAAAAGTTCAGGAACAAGTCCAAGCGGCCCAAGGAGCGCGCGCTCTTATACGCCGCGCGCAACGCCGTTGAGGCCTCGAAGTATTATGAGATCGCGCGCAAATTCGGACGCCTCGTCGCCGAGAACGGCGGCGGCGAAGTCGCGGTCGTCACCGGCGGCGGCCCCGGCATCATGGAAGCGGCCAATCGCGGCGCCTTCGAGGCGGGCGGACCGAGCGTGGGTTACAACATCATCCTCGAGAATGAGCAGGCCCTCAATCAATTCGTTACGCCCGGTCTTGAGTTTGAGTTCCAGTATTTCGCCATGCGCAAGATGGCTCTGCGCCACGGCACGATGGGACTCGTCTACTTTCCCGGTGGTTTCGGCACGATGGACGAACTCTTTGATGTCCTGACGTTGATGCGGGCCGGCAAGATGCCGCGAGCGCCGATCGTGCTCATCGGCGAGAAGTCGTACTGGGACAATATCTTCGATTTCAAGGAGTTCGCGCGCATGGGCCTGATCTCGCCCGGAGACCTGTCTCTGGTTCGCTTCTCCGATACCGCCGAAGGCGCTTGGCGTGAGATTATCGCCGGTCCCTCATCTCGTTAGCTTGGGATCTTTTCCAACGGCCGGGCGAGGACCTGCTCGAAGAAGGACTCGTCGAGCGCGCGGCCTTCGGCCACCAGTTGGCGGTACTTGACGAAGTCGATGACATCCGAGCCGGTCAGCTTCTTGGTGTTGAAGGCGCCAAAGCCCAGGAAGGCCTCCGTCGACATGTTGGCGGCCAGCCAATGGCGGTTGGGCAACTTCATCTGGTCCCAGAAGTACTTCTTCTTGGCCCGGATGCCGTCGATGGACTTCATCAGGCAGCCGGGGAACAGGTTGGCGAAGCGCCAGACGACGTCGGTTACGCTTTTATCAAGCAGCTCGAAGTCGATGGGCGTTTCCTTGACGAGCTCCCGCGCCTTTTCGAGGTCCAGCCCCGTCTTCATCTCGCCGTAGGCGATCTCACCGTCGACGACGTAATCTTCGGTCAGGACCGAGGGGTTGCGCAGGAAGCGCCCGTCTTTTTTGAGGACCGGGACGGCCTTGGTGATCAGGCCTTTACGCAGCATCTTGTAGGAGGACCACATCTCGCAGGAGACGCAGTTCCACATCGCGTCCTCCATCGTGAGGAACCAGGGCAGGAAATCGGTCGAGCCGCCATCGGGCGCGGAGCCGTGCTTGGGGCCCGACTGGCCGAAGACGGCCAGGTCGGAGGCTACCGTGATGTCGCAGGCCATCCCGATCTCCTGCCCGCCGGCGACGCGCATGCCGTTGACGCGGCAGATCGTGGGCTTCTTGCAGGTCAGGATCGCGTCCACCATGGAGTTGAAGAGATCCATGTACTGCCCGTATTCGTTGGGGCGCCGCGCGTAGTACTCGGAATATTCTTTTACGTTGCCGCCGGTGCAGAACGCGCGGTCTCCGGCGCCCGTGAAGACCACGGCGACCACGCTGCGATCGAGGCCGGCGTTGGTGAACGCCGCGGCAACTCCCTTGACCATGGAGGTCGTGTAGGAGTTGAACTGCTTGGGGTTATTGAGCGTGACCCAGGCGACGTAGAGACCAGGGACCTCGAGCCCGTCTCGTCCGAGCAGGGGTTTTTTCTCATAGACGGTGCAGGGGGGGGAGTCGAGCTTGCCCCAATAGGCATCTCCGCCTACGCCGTGGTCCTTGAGCTCGTTGTCGCGCGGCATCCAATTCAGAGTCATTTATGCCTCCTGCTTCCTATTTGACGTGCGCCGGACTGCGTTAAAAATCAGGCGTCAGCACTATGCGCTTCTTGGGCGCGCCTGCCTTGTGAACTTCGTTGAAGGTTTCCACGATGGAGCTCATCGGCCGGAGTTCCACGAAGGGTTCCACCTGGACGGCGCCGCTGAGCACCAGCCCCAGGACGGCGGGGTAGCGCTCGGGCAGGCAGCCCCAGGTGCCGATGATTTGAGCGTCGAAGGCCATCAGGCGGGAGATCGAGTACTCCACCTTCGCCATGTTGAACCCGACGATGACCAAGGTCCCCACAAAACCGAGCAGGGCCAGGGCGGTTTCCTGCCCCGGCTTGGCCCCGCTCACCTCGAAGATCTTCCAGCCATAGTTCGGCAGGCCGCGCGACTTCAGAAGCGCCCCGTATTCCTTGCGTACGTCGTCGGCGGACTTGCCCTTGGCGTCGAGCGCCGCATCGGCCCCGTATTTCAGCGAGCGCTGGAGCCTTTCGCCATCGACGTCTACGGCGACAACGCAGGCCGCACCCAGGGCTTTGGCGATCTGGGTCATATACAGTCCCACTCCCCCGGCGGCGCCCACGACCACCACGTTGTCGCCCGGCCTCAGATCGGCGCGCATCGCGGCTTGGTACGGGGTCGTCACCGCGTCGGCCACGACGGCGAGCTTGGCGAGTTCGATGCGGTGGTCCTTGGGCACCGGGCACACGTCCAGGGCGGGCACGACGATATGGCTTGAAAAACCCCCATAGACGCCCAGGCTTGAGCCCGGCATCTTTTGCGCCAGGCAGCGGTTGCCGCGTCCTGTTTTGCAGATCCAGCAGGATCGGCAGGGCAGGACGGCGGGAACGATGACCTCGCGTCCAATCCAGGCCGTCTCGCCGCCGACGACGGTACCGCTGATCTCGTGGCCGAGCGTGAGGGGAGGCTTGTTGACGGTCGGCACGCCGTCGAAGTAAAACCCGAGGTCGGTGTGGCAGACGCCGCAGCCGGCGACTTTGATGACGATCTCTCCGGGCGCCGCTTCGGGCATGGGCAGCTCGACGGGCACGATGGAGCCTTCCGTGACGCCGCCGGTTTCCTTGTCCTGGGACCAAGGCCTCTCCATCCGCCAGGTCTTGAGCGTCTTGGGAAGGTTGGCGACGGGCGGGGTCTGCGTCGCGGGGTTGCTCATTTCGTTTTCCTCTCGGTGAGACTGTCTCCCTCGAACTTTTGAATGAGTTCGCGGAACTCCGTGGGGACGGGGAGGGGTCTCCAGGTTCGCTCGTCGAGGACGACCAACGTGGTGCGTCCAGTGGCGACGAGGCGGTTCTCGGCTTTGTGCGTCGTCATGAATTCGAAGGAGAACGAGGACGAACCGATCTCGGCGATGCGGGCGTGTACGACCAGGATATCGTCGAACCGGGCCGGCGAGCGGAAGTCGGCGGCGGCGTGGACGAGGGCGTTGTTGCGCGCGTTCTCCGGGGAGATGAACCGCAGGGCGTCGAGGTTGCGAAGATAATCGACGCGGGCCACGTCGAAGTAGATAAAGAAATTCGCGTGGAATACGATGCCGAAAGCGTCGGTTTCCGGGAGACGGACGCGCACCTCCGTCGAGAAATTAAAGTCGTTGCGGCTGGTCATCTGTGTGGCGACGCCACGGGCGCCCTCTGTGCGAGCATCCTGAGCCGGATGCGGCCCAAGAGGGCCGCCCCGAGGGCGGAGACGAATTGGACCGTCTCCGGCGGGGCCACGTTCACATCGCAACCGAGGTGCTGTCGTACGGCTTTAGCCATCGACTCAAAGCGCAGGATTCCTCCGATCAAGGTGAATTCCGGCTCGCCCTTGGCGCGTTTTATGAGTTGGACCGAACGGCTCACCAGGGACTCGATGGCCCCCTGCATGATGTCGGCGGGCGGGGCGCCTTGCGAGAGATGGTTAATGACCTCCGACTCCGCGAAGACGGCGCATACGCCGGAGATCGACACCGCCCCTTTCGAGGTGGACATGAGGGGGCCGATCTCCAAAGTGGAGTAACCCATGTAGCGGGCCGTCTTTTCGAGGAAGGCGCCGGTGCCGGCCGCGCATTTGTCGTTGAGCCGAAAGGAGACCACCTTGGCTGCGGCGTCGAGGCGGCTCGCTTTCATCGTCTGGCCGCCGACATCCAAGACCGTGCGGGTTCCAGGAAAGAGGAACGCCGCCCCCCTGGCACCGGCCGTGAGATCCGTCACGTGGAGGTCCTTAAACTCGACTTGGTGGCGGCCCATGCCCGTGGAGATGACGTAGCCGATGTCGTCGCGCTTGAGTTTCGCGGCGGACAGGCATCGCTCGAAGGCGTCGCGCGCGGCCACGTCCAGCTTGAACCCCGTCGGCTGCTGGTGCTTGGCGAGGATGCGCCCGGAGGCGTCGAGAATGAGGGCTTTGGTATAGGTGGACCCGACGTCGATTCCCGCGGTGTTCGTCATGGCGTCACCTCTTGCGGCGCGTCGTGTGGGGCTCGACTGGCGACGATGTGGTCGAGCGCGAACAGGGCCGCGCCGAGAGCTCCCATGTAATGAGAGTCCTCGCTGACGTTCAGCCGGACCCCGAGTTTCTCTTCGAGGGCCTTGACCATGGCGATATTTTTGGTCACGCCCCCCGTGAACGTCACCTGCTCCTCGACTCCCACCCGGCGCATCAGCCCCGCGGAGCGCATGGCGATGGATTGGTGCACGCCCCAGAGGATGTCCTCGATCTTCTTGCCTTTGCCCAGCCAGGAGAGCACCTCGGATTCGGCGAACACCGTGCAGGTCGTGCTGATGCGCACCGTCTTCGTGAAGCGAAGGGCCGTGGCGCCCAACTCGGCGAGCGGGATGTCGAGCGCCGCCGCGGCGGCGCCCAGGAAGCGCCCCGTCCCGGCGGCGCACTTGTCGTTCATGCAGAAATCCACGATCTCTCCGCTGGCTCCGACCCGGATGGCCTTGGTGTCCTGGCCGCCCATATCGACGACCGTGCGGGTGCCGGGGAACATGTGCGCCGCGCCCCGTCCGTGGCAGCTGATCTCCGTGACCTGGGCGTTGCCGAAGGTCACGCGGTAGCGGCCGTAGCCGGTCCCGATGACGTACTCGATCTCGTCGTCCTCGAGTTTGGTGGCTTCCAGGGCCTTGTCGAACGCGGTCTCCGCGGCCAGGACCACGTTGGCCCCGGTGTCGATGAGCGCGCGGCCGACGATTTTGCGCGACTCGTCGATGATGACGGCCTTTGTCTGTGTCGATCCGACGTCGACGCCTGCTGCGTATGCCATGAGAGTTCCTCGCTTGCTATTGAGGCGTCGGCGCGGCCTTCGCCAGGCGCCGCGCCGACAACCCTTCGAAGAAGGCGTCGATGCGATTCTTCATCTGCGCCTCCGAGACCACCCGCTTGTCCATGAGATCCGACTCGATGAAGAGAGAGTCCACCGCGCGCCGGCGGCCCAGATGGCGCCGCGCGTCGGCTAGTCCCGTGGAGACGGTACGGCAGCTCTTGATGGGGTGATAGATGACCCCGTCCACGGAGAAATCCTCGAGGATGTCCTCGATCATGCGGTCCTGGTGGAACATGCTGTCCATGGCGTCGCGCACGCTGATCAGCACGCCCTCGGCCAAGCTCTCGAGGGGTCTGGCCAGATCGTACTGGTAGCCGATGTTCATGCCCCCGGTGGCGAACCAGAGGTAGGAGGAATTGACGAACGTGCCGCCCCACTGGGTGAAGAGTTCGTTGAAGCGGCGGAAGATCGGGTAGCAGGGCACGCCGACGAAGACCAGGCGGTATTTTTCATCGGTCAGCGTTCCGATCTTATGGGCGGCTTTATATTCCATTTCCTCCACGAGCTCGCGGAAGTAGCGCGCGCCGATCTCCGTGCCGCGGAAGCTGTTGGCGACGCCGAGGTAGATCGTGCCGTCGGTCAAGGCGTTGAAGAGCGAGGGGCGGCTCTTGTTGAGCGCGATGACCCGCCTCCAGCAGGCGCTCATCTCGTTGGTGTAGCGCATGGTCTCGCGCAGCTTGTCGATGTCGAACTTCTTGCCCGTCGTCTTTTCGCAGAGAGCGATGAGCTCGCGTATCTGCGCTTCGACGTATTTCCGGTCGTTCTCGAAGTCGGGGTTCCCGGGCTTGGTGACCACTCCTCCCTGTCGCGTGCCGGGAATGTCCATCGTGAAGATCGGGCATTTGTACATGCGCTCCCATATTTCGCCCCACTTGATGTAGGTGTTGCAGGCGTTGGTGAGCACCGCGAGCGCGGGTTTGGGCACGCGCCCCATGGGGTGAACGCCGCCGCGGTGCTGGAGGGCGACGTCCGCCTTGACGTAACCGCAGATGTCGGGCGAGTAGCCGAGGTCCTCGGCTTGGTCGATGAACTCATGAGCCACCCGGCGCACGGCCGTCTGGAGGGAATTGATCTCCGGGAAGACCACCGGCAGATCGAAGGTATTGAGGATTTCGTTGAGGCTCCCCATCACGAAGACATAGGCGGCTTGGCCGCCGTCCTCGGCCGTCTTCGACAGGCCGTCGAACCACTCGCGGAAGAGGCGGGCCCCGTCGCGGTTGCCCCGGCCGACGATGTCTGGATGGGTGATCTGGTTGCTCATGATTTGCCTCCGGCGGCTACGCGAACAAGATGTTCTCGAGGAACGTTTCGATCTGCGTCTCGAGCTGCTCAAACGAGGTCATGTTCTCCTCGAACTCGGTGACGAAGTACGGAATTCTTTTTTCATCGAGTACGGAGGTGTAGGCTACCTGTTCCTCGAGGCCCGGCTCGCACATCTTGGCCGCCGCCACGATGACCGCGTCGGCCCGCGCCTGTTTGACGCGCTCAAGGAGCATACGCTCCTTGGGCTTGTCGTTGTCGTGCTGGACCGGGCTGTAGGTGGAGCGGGAAATGTAGGCCTGCGCCAGGTCGGCCAAGGGGTCAGCGCCCGCCGGCACGTCCGAAGTGAGGTAGCGCAAGCCGATGAGGAAGTCATCGTCGACGACGTAGCAGGTGCGCCCCAGCATGCGCACAAGGTCCAGCGGCGGCTGTTCGCAGAAGGCGCCCTCGAAGACCACACGCGTGCGGTCCTCCGGCTTGTTGCCGCGCTCGCGCAGGCGCGGGAGAACGGCGCGCAGGAGCTCGTTGTGCTCTTCGCGGGGGATGAGACCGCCCACGGAGACGAGGCAATAGGCCTCGTCGGCCGTCACCAGCCACGGAGTCTGCCGCTTGATGTCGTAGAGCTCGCGCATGAGGGCCCGGTTCTCGTTGAACACGGCGATGGAACGGCGCAAGTCGTCATCGGATATCTTTCGTCCGGCGACGGAAGAGACCGTGCGCAGGAGGCGGTCGTACTCGCCCCGAAGGTAGGCGGCGCTGCGGCTTGAGTTGGGGTTCTGGGGCAGATAGAGGATCTGGCAGGGGTATGGGAAGTTCCTGCCCCAGATGGCGGCCAGGTTTCGCGCGGCGTCGCAGATGGGATGCGACACGAAGAGATCCAGCTCGACGGTCTTGGTCAAGGCGATTTGCAGGGATGTCTTAAGGATGGAGCACAGATAGGAGCCGAAGTGAGAGTCGGCGTTCGTGGGCTCCACGGCCGCGCCGCGGATCTTTAAAGGGAGCAGGCCGGCGGCGTGGACGATCTCCTCGGGGAAATAGACCTGAAAATGCCCGACTACCTTGCCGCCGCCCTGCCGCCATCGCTTGACGGTCGGGAAAGAGGTGTCCTCCACCAGGTCCCGGCATGCGGTGAGAGTATCCTCGAGGGAGGTTCCGCGCCAAGAGTCGAAGATCCGTTCATTCATATGAGAGTGCTCCTTGTCGGGCCCGGCGGGCCGCGGCGGCTCCGCGCAGGAAGATGTCCAGGACATGATTTAGCTTCGCCCTGGAATCCTTGAAGACGAAATCGGCGTGGCGGCCAAGCGTCACCTCGACCGTCGCGACGAAATGCCAAGCCAAGAGGCGCGGGTCGACCGGCGCGAGTTCGCCGTCTCGTATGCCGTCGCGGATGACGGCCTCGACGAGGGACGGCAGCGATGATTGATAACTGCGCACCAGCTTGGCGCGCACCGGCGGGGCGAAGATATTGACGTCGCGCCGGACGAGTCGCATCAGGCCGATCTCGTTCTTCGGGAGGTCGAAGAAGGCCTCGATGAGGCGGCCAAGGCGCTCCCGGCAGGTCCCTGCGCAGGCGAGCGCCCGGCTAAAGAGCGCCCGTTTGCGGGCCAGGGCCGCATGCATCATCTGGAGGTAGAGATCCTCCTTGCTCGGAAAGTGGTGGTAGAGCGCGCCCTTGGTGACGCCGCTCCTTTGGGCGATTGCGCCCATCGTCACCTCGGCGTAGTTCTTGGCAAGAAAGAGCTCCTCGGCGGCGCAGAGGAGCGCGGCGATCGTCTTCTCGGATTTCGTCGGCGCTCGACTGGTTTCTTGCGGAGAATCAGAGGACTCGTTCATTATTTTTCAGCCGAGCGGAATTCCATCGATAACAAACCGACCGGTCGGTATGTTTGAATGATAGCTCAGATCCGTCCGCAAGTCAAGGCCAGAAAAGCCTGCCTCAGCGTCCGTAGGTCCAAAGCCTGGACGCGTTTGCCCGGTGGGCCCATGCAGCGATCGGAGTTTCTTGTTATACATTACGTATGAGACAAACACCGATGAAAAGGACCATCTCAGCTTTGCTCGCCGGGCTGACGGCGCTTTTCGCGCCCGGTACCGGCTCGTACGCGGCCGCGGCCGCGGGCATGTCCCGCGGGGTCGTGTCGACTGGAGTCATTCCGGTCCTGCCCCGCGGCGTCATTGCGGCATCCGATCTCCAGGTGGGATTGTCTTTCGCCAGCGACGGTTTAGGGCTCAATCGAATCGGTGCGGGCCTGAACGTGGCACCTTCCGTCTCCCTGAGAGTCCCTGTTTCCGTCCTCCCCGCGGACGCCACGGTCAAGCCTGACGCCGTCGCTCGGTTGGGAGATGGAGACGGGATTACTCATATCCCGAACGTCGCGATTCAAGACGTGGTGCCTAAGGTCGCCGGCGATGCGCGGAACGCCAAGGAGTTGGGCGACGGCCGCATGTTCGACGGCGCCGCCGCCGGCAAGGCCCTTCTACTTGTGGGCACCGGAGTCTCCCACCCGTTCCTCCTCACCGAGGCCGTGCGTGTTGCCAAGGATTTGGGCTTGACGCTCTACCTGTTGGACAAGCCGAAGGCCCGCAAAATATCCAAAAACATAGTGCCGGACTCGCACTTCATCCCGGCCGATATAGGCAACCCCCAAAACGAGGCCGCTATCGCCAGTCAGATCGCCATCTTCGCCGGCAAAAACGCCATTGACGCGGTGGTCTCCTTCCTAGATCCCCTTGCCTCGCTGACCAGAGCGATCGTAGCTGGACTCGGCATCGACGCGGCCAGCCCCGCCCACGACGCGCAGAAGCAAGCGCCCAACAGCGGCGCCATCGAGAAAGGCGTGCTCGCGGTCCTGGGCCTGACGCCGGAGAAGCTCGTCAAGCAGGGGGCCATCGCGCAGATACGGTCGCTGCCGCGTTCGTATTTGTTCGGCTTCACCCCGGGCTGGGTGGTTAACGCCATCGGCGGGGAGATTCAGGCCGTGGCCCTTCCGCTCTTCACCGCCACGCTCTTCGACGTCCCGACGGCCCTTCTGGTGACGGCGGTCGGCTACGTCCTGCGCATCGTCGGCACCTGGATAGGCTCGTCGTTGATGAAACGCTACAACCCCGTGAAGGTCAACAACGCGGCGTTGCTGGCCGTGGCCTTGGCGGGAATTGGTTTAGCCGTCGTCGGCATGGCGGGCGCCTCCAGCGGCGTGATCTTCGCGTTGCTGCTCGCCAACTCCGTGATCGGCGGCCTGGCGTATGGTTTCACGCGCGGCGTGGCGGAGAATCTGCTGCCGCGCATGATCCTGGGCAAGAAGGACGCGCCCAAGTTGGAAATGGCCCTGAACTTCGCCGTCAACTTAGTGGAACTGGGCGCGATTGTCGCCGCCCTCTGGGTGGCCGTGCCGTTGCTGAACCTGGTGGGCGGGCCCTGGATGATGGCTATATCAAGCGTCTTGATCGGCTCGGCAAGTGTGTTGTACTCAACTATCAAGTTCGCGCAGCCGTGGGAGAAGGCAGAGGCGAAGATTCCGTCCTCCGAGCCGGCCGCGAAGACGCTCTCGAAGCTCGGCGTCAAGGATTACGCGCCTGTGGTCTTCGTTCGATTCATGCATTTCATGATGTACGGGGTGCTCTCTACGGTGCTGGCCTTGAGCGTCTTCAATTCGGCTCCCGCCGCCGGCCTGACGATCGGCATCTATGACGCGGGCAGTTGGATATTCAGCCTGCTGGCTGCTCTGACTTTGCTGCCCAAGAGACTGGGCCGGCGCTCCACCGTCGTGCTGAGCGCGGCTGCGGCTGCGGCATTCCTCTGGTCTGCGGTGGCTTTTCCGATACTGCCGGTGACGGCCGCCCTGGGCGGCCTGCTCGGCGGCTTCCTTACGATCACCACTAACAAGTGGATGCCCTTCTACAGTAAGCACCTGTCGGAAACGGAGTATGGCAACCTGAGCAAGTGGATCATGACCTTCAGCGTGGCGGGCATGATGCCTGTGTTCGCCTCCGTCAGCGCCATACGCATCTTCCCCGCGGTGGCGGCCGTGCTCTCCATGCCCACGCTTCTGGCCGCCATCGCCGCCATCGTGTCGGCGGTGGCCGCGGTGATCGTGTACATGGCGCTGACCTCCAAGAAAGACTAGGGTGCCTTTCTGTTGTATGCCGGGGCGCCTTGAGCCCCGCCAAGACGTTCGAGGGCGATGGAGGCGCTAAAGCGCACATCCTCGTTCTTGTCGCGCAGCGCGCGCCGAATCTCGCCGACGACGCCATCGATGGAAGTCCCGACGCTGCCGAGCGCGAGTACGGCGCTGGCGCGAACGCGGCGATCGCGGTCTTTCAGCGCCTGACGCAGGGCGGGCACCGCGGGCAGTGCGGCCGGCCCGCGCTTGCCAAGCTCATCGGCGGCGCGTGCCCGGGTACGCGGTTCGGCGGAAGATAACCGCTTGATTAATTCCGGGATAGGGTCGTTCTCGGGCTTGCCCGTTCCCGCGTCGTCTACGACGCTCGCGAGGCCCGACTCGGTCGGTTCGCGATGGATTCCAGGCGGAGCGGCGGGCATGGTCTCGGCCGCCGGCTGCCGCGCGCGCGAAGCCAAAGAGACGAGGGGCTTGCCGCGCTCCGGCACCGCTTCGGAGCGGACGGCGGGCGACCAGGATTCGCGCGGCCCGTTGCCGGGCCCCGCCCGCGGCAGGGTCTCCGGCTGTCCCGGGGTCCGGGCGTCGGCAAGTTTCACCCCCGTCTGCTTGGCGACGACGCGAGGAGGAGGCGCTTCCTGACGCGCCGATGGTGAAGCAATGGCGCTTGCGAAGTTCCTAGGCAAGGAGGCCTTGTCGGACGACCCGGCCCGCTTCTTGAGTTCTATCGTGCGCGGGTCAGGAATCTCCGGCTCGATGAGCAACACCGACGCCAAAAGCGGAGACTCCGGCAGCCGCTCCCTCTCGGCGGGGGCGGCGGGTACGAGCCGGACCTGAGGCGTCACCACCGGCTCGAAGGAATTGGGGCTCGGCGTCTTCGCGCGGCGAACGGGCGTCGCGGCGGGATATTGCGCGTGCGTCGGCGCGCGGACCGCAGCCGGCTTGAGACGGTGCTCGCGGTGGTCCGCGTACTCCGATGACCTGCAGACGCGGGCATCGGGGCCGTGATTGAAGAACTCCGGGGTCATATAGCCGCCGGGCGCGTCGATGACGAGAGGCTTGCCCATCCGCTCGGTCCCGTAGCGGTCCGGAAGACTTGCCATCTGCCGCTCGTCTTCGGGCGTCATGACGTTCCCAAGGATCGCTTGGCCCGCCGGGCCCATGTTGGCCAGCCAGCGCATGGCGGAGATCCGCACGCGAGGGCAAGGTTCGACGCGCGCGATTTCGCCCAGCGCCGCGGACGCGGGCGCCCCGAGCTTCCCCATGAAATGCACGGCCGTCAGGCGCACCTGCCAGTCCGCGTCTTGCGAAGCGTAGACCAACAACGGCAAGCCGGCGTTCCCCATATCGCCCACATCGTAGAGCACGTTGATGCGGTTATTCCACAGGCCGAAATGAAGAATATCGAGCCGGTTCTCGACATCTTCCGCGGGGGGCAGGGCCATGGCGGTTGGGCTCAGATTTGATATCAGGACCGCCAAACAGGCTACCCTCGCCCTCATGCCACCAGTGTAACCCGACAGGGAAATTCGTCAAGGGGAGCCGACTGCGAACATCCCGTCAGGGCTGATAGGCCCACGGCTAAGAGGGTCCATTGTTAAATCGATCTTGCCCTCATGACCTATACGGGGAACCTCTCTGGTCCTGTTACAATACGACCATGATCACTCATCGCTTGAAGCCATGGTCCGCCGTACTTGCCGCGTTGCTCTTGTGCCGCTCCGTCGCAGCGCAGGAGCCCGACATCGCGTCTGCCGTCGATATCATAAAGCAATCAGCTGCGAGCGAGTGGGATACGAAGCTCTCGCGGGCTCACCCCGAAGCCGAGAAAAGACTGAAGCCGTTCTTTGAGTACCTGAAGTCCGGGGTTCTCCCTGAAATACGCTACGATGCCACAGAGACACCCACACTGTCTTCGTCCGAGATGGGGATGTATATCTCGGAGGAAGACGTTATTCTTCTTCACAGCGCTCTTCGCTCTGTTCCGGCGCAGGTCATGGCAACCGTGCTCGTGCACGAGCTCCGGCATCGTTTCGACCGGCAGATTCAGAAGCGGTGGATCGGCTCGGATGAGGCGAACTCGGTCGATGGGGAATTTCGTGCCTTCGAAGCCCAGGTCCTCTTCTGGTCTTGGGCACGGCCGAACACGCGGTTGCCGCAGGAGAGAGTCGAAATCATATCTCAGTTGGATGGCCGCCTCGACGATATGGAGAGGGGGATGCTCAGGGATATGGTTGAAATCATATATGACGAGCCCACGGCCGCGCAGCGCCTAGTCACCGTGACCAGGCGCGTGAAATTGATCGAAGAACTCCTGAATGATCTACCCGAGGGAGCTAATATAGACACGTTGAACCGGCGCTTGCGTATGTACGAGGAGGAAAAGAGCCTAATCCATGAGGACCTGAAGCTCCAGTCCCAGGGATTATAACGGGGGATATTTATGGTTCGAGCTGCCGGCGCCTTGGGTTTTCTGACGTTGGGTCTTCTTTTCGCCGCCGTGCCGTCGCATGGCGATCCGTTTGATGGAGCCGGATCCGCCGGCATCGAGCTCCCGAAGCCGGACCGGGAAGCGCTTCAGGAGGCCGCGGCCGAATGGCGTCAGTCCGGCGCCGATCTTTACTACTTCTCGAAGGAAGATGCCGCCGCCGCGTTAAAAAAGTTCGGCATCGCTGGGCCGCGCAAGCCGGGCTTCACGTTCGACAAGGACGTGCCCGACGACATCCAGGCGCAGATGCGCGCCGACCTGGCGTTCATCAAGGGCATCGTCGGGGAAACGTCCTCGGCGCTGCATCGTGAAATATTCGGCAAGGTGGACGGCGCCGACTACACGAAGTTCTTCGAAACGCGCGTTTCGGCGATCGGCATGAGCAGCTGCGGCGGCGGCAACGCCGTCGCCTGCGTGATCCCGCGCCTTAATCCCTCGAAGATGTGGTTGACGCAAAACTTCATTCGCTTCAGCCATCCTCAGATCTCGCGCATGATGATCGTGTTCCACGAGTCCCGCCATACGGAGACGCAGAACGCGAACTGGTTTCACGCGACCTGTCCGACCCCGTTTCTCGATGCGAACGGCAAGGACATGAAGAGCATCTGGACCGGGGCGATGCTCGAGGGCGAGTCCGCCTGCGACGTGACGCCTTTCGGCTCGTACGGCTCCTCGACGATCATGCTCAAGAACATCGCCAAGTTCTGCCTCAACTGCACCGACAAGGTAAAGATGGACGCCGGCCTGTACGCCGACGATCAAATGGGCCGCATCATCGACGCGGACGCCCAGCAGGAGATGAAGAAAGATTTTGAGAGGTGATGCCGCCGTCTCTTGACCAGGATTTCGTAGAATCTCAGGCGATGTACACCACGGCCGAATACTACCAGAGCATCCTGGACAATCTCATGGGCGGTTTTTTGTCCGTGAGCCTCGAAGGCCTGGTGGTCTATATCAACCCGACGGCCGGCAAGATCCTGCATCTGCCGGCTATCGGCGCGCTGATCGGGAAGGACTACGCGGCGGCGCTCGGCGGCTTTCCCGCGCTGTGCGGGGTCGTGCGCGAGGCGCTGGCGACCCATCAGACGGTCCATCGCGCGGAAGTGTCCGTCATGCACGGCGACGCGCCCCTGGTCATCGGCTACAGCACCTTCCAGGTTAAGAACCGCAAGGGCGCATACCTCGGCCTGGGCATCATCTTCCAGGACCTGACCTTCGTGCAGCTCAAGAAGCCTTAAATGCCGAAGTGCCGGCGTGGCCCATGAGCTCACTTTTCTCGCCTCTCACGCTTCGCGGCCTAACCTTGCGCAATCGCGTCATGGTTTCGCCGATGTGCCAATACTCCTGCGTCGACGGCCTCGCCAACGATTGGCATCTTATCCATCTTGGATCGCGCGCCGCGGGCGGCGCGGGCCTCGTCATGGCCGAGGCCACGGCCGTCGTGCCCGAAGGGCGGATATCGCCGCGGGACCTGGGGCTATGGTCGGACGCTCACGCGGCCGCGCTGGCGCCGGTCGCGCGCTTCATCAAGAGTCAGGGCGGCGCGCCCGCCATCCAACTCGCGCACGCGGGACGCAAGGCCTCCACGTTGGCACCCTGGGACGGCAGAGGGCCGGTCTCCGCCGAAAAGGGCGGGTGGACGCCGGTCGCGCCCTCGGCGCTGCCCTTCGATGCGGGTGACCTCACGCCTCGCGCGCTCACGGTCGCGCAGATCAACGCCCTGTCCCTGAGCTTCGCGCACGCCGCGAAGCGCGCGCTCGACGCGGGGTTCGAGGCCGTTGAGCTCCATTTCGCGCACGGGTACCTCGGACACTCGTTTCTGTCTCCTCTGTCCAATCGCCGGACGGATCAATATGGCGGAAGCTTCGACAATCGAGCTCGCTTCGCTCTCGAGACGGCGGCGGACGTACGCCGCGTCTGGCCCGAGAAGCTTCCGCTGTTCGCGCGCGTCTCGGCGACGGATTGGATCTCGGGCGGCTGGGACCTGCCTCAGACCATTGAGCTCGCCAAGCGCCTGAAGGACCTTGGCGTGGACTTCATCGACTGCTCGAGCGGGGGCGTCATGCCGACGGCAAAAATTCCGGCCGGTCCCGGCTTCCAGGTGCCGTTTGCCGAGGCCGTGCGCCGCGAGGCGAAGATCGCGACGGGCGCGGTCGGATTGATCACCGAGCCCGAGCAGGCGGAGAAGATCGTGGCGACGGGGCAGGCCGACGCCGTCCTGCTTGCCCGCCAGTTCCTGCGCGAGCCCTATTGGACCCAACGTGCGGCGCGAGAGCTTGGCGTCAACGCGCCCTGGCCTCGGCAGTATGTCCGCGCCTAGAGGACGCGGCACCAAAGGACTTTCAGATATTCGCCTTCGGGATGGTCCGCGGTGAAAGGATGATCGGGGCCCGCGCCGCTCTTGCGAAAGACCTGCACGCGGCGCCCGCACGAGCCTGCGGCGGTGCGCACGAACTGAAGGAACTCGTCCCAGGAGAGCATGCCGGAGCAGGAGCAGGTGACGAGGATGCCGCCGGGCTCGAGCAGCACCATGCCGAGGCGGTTTAAGTCGATGTATTTCTGGCGGCCGAGCGCGTAGCCTTCCTGGTTGGCGATGAGCTTGTAGGGATCGAGGACGATCAGGCCGTAGCGGCGAGAGTTCATTGCGGCCTGGCGCATGTAGGGGAAAGCGTCGGCGCAGACGATGTCGATGCGCTGCTGGTTTGAGTTGGCGTTCATCTTGAGAAGGGATACTGCGTCGGGATCGAGCTCGACTGCGGTGACCTCCTCGGCTCCGCCGAGCTTTTTGGCGTACAGCGCGAAGCCGCCGGTGTAGGAGCACACGTCGAGGACCTTCTTGCCCTTCACAAATGGAAGAATGGCGGCACGGTTTTCGCGCTGATCGGTGAAGAAGCCCGTTTTGTAACCGGTCGAAGGATCTACGATGAACGTGACCCCATTTTCTTTTACGCGCGTGCCGGCGCCCTTGTTCGGGTCGAGTTTAAATCCCTCCATGCTCTGGGTGTGCGGGGAGGCGCGATGGAAGAAGCGGGCGTTGGGGAAGTGCATCTTGAGCGCGCGCTCGATGCGCGCGGACTGCTTGAACATGCCGAGCGAGTAGAACTCAAGCGCGATGCAGTCGCCGTAACGGTCGATGACAAGCCCCGGCAATCCGTCGCCGTTGTCGTGGACGAGGCGATAGGCGTCGGTGCGAGAGTCGAGGTCGAGCACTTCGCGCCGAAAAGCTATTGCCGTTGTTATTCGCTCATTAAAAAAAGCGTCGGGATCGAACGCGCCGATGCCGCGCGTGAGTAGGCGCAGGGCGATGAGGCTGCGCGGGTTGTAGAGGGCGACGCCGTACGGGGCGTCGAATCGGTCATAGACGGCGACCATGTCGCCGGGACGCGCCTTCGCATCGACCTCGCCGAGCATGCGCTTATAGAGCTGGTGACCGGACGCCGTCGAGCGCAGGCGCACCCACGCAATCGGCAGTTCATGGCCCTTGGGACGGCCGACGAGCTTGGGGCGCGCGGGAAAGGCTTGCTTGGGTTCGTTGGGCTCGGGCGAAGTGGGGCGGGATTCTTCCACGCGTCTATTCTACCAAAAGGAGGGGCGTCCCCCGCCGAGTCCGAGGGAGGTCCCGTTTTCCGGCGTCTTACTTCGAGTGCTTGCCTGGGGCGGATGATTCTGCTCGCGTCTAGGCCGGGCGGGAGGCGGCCCAGGCCTCGGCGGCGGCGAGCTTCTCGACGGTGCCGATGTCGTGCCAGGTCCATGGATCGGAGCGGAAGGCGTGGATATCGGCGCCCGCGGCGGCCAGCCGTAAATAGATCTGCGTGATCGAGAAGACGCCGCTCTCCGTTATTTTATCGAGCAGCACGGGCGAGATGAGGTGGATGCCGTCGAAGGGAAGGCGCTGGGCATTGGAAACTTTGCCCTTGGCCCAGGTGATCCTGTCTTCGCCGCGGTCGTGTCCGACGAAGCGACCGTGCGCGTCGAAGAGGTAGGCGCGGTCGCTCTCTCGCTCTCGTACCGATAAGGTGGCAAGGGCGCCGGAGTCTTTATGCGTCTTGATCAGCGCCCGCAGGTCGATATCGGTCAAGACATCGGCGTTGTGGACGAAAAACGGCTCACGACCCTTCAGCAATGCCGACGCCTTCTTGATCGCGCCGCCGGTATCAAGCAAGAGATCATCTTCGCGCGACACCGACACGGGCACGCCGTGTCGGTGGGAGAGCTCCGCGCAGAAATCCACGACCTTCCGCGCGTGATGATGAGCGTTGACCACGAAGAGCTTCACGCCAGCCTCCTTGAGCCGGACCAGGGCGCGCTCGAGCATCGGCACGCCGCCGACGGGGAGCAGGGCCTTGGGCGTCTCATCCGTGAGCGGCTTGAGACGGGAACCGCGCCCGGCCGCCAGGATCAGAGCCTTCACTGCGCGCGCCAGCCCTTCGATTCGCGATGGGTCACTACGCACGACACGCCTTGGTCGCGCAGGTGCTTAGCGAGGCGCTCGGCCAGGTACACCGAGCGGTGTCGTCCGCCGGTGCAGCCGAAGGCGACGAACAGGTCGGTGAAGTTGCGGCGCCCATAGTCCTCGACGGCCTGATCGATCATGGAGAAGGCCGAGCGCACCCAGCGGTCGACGCCGTCTTCCTTGGAGAGATACGCGATGACGGGACCGTCCAGCCCGCTTTGGGTCTTGAACTCGATGAGGCGGCCGGGGTTGGGAAGGCAACGGCAATCGAGCACATAGCCGCCGCCATGGCCGCCTTGATCCTTGGGCATTCCATTCTTATACGAGAAGCTTTGGATGCGGACGGTGAGCTTGAGCTTGGCCGAGCCGAACTGGCGCAGCGTCGCAGAGCCGACGACCTTCTTGAACACGCTCATCAGCTCGGGAACCGGCGCCGGGAGGCCGGAGGTCGTGAGGACGTGTTCAATGTTTCGGATCGCGTAGGGAATGCTCTGCAGGAAAAGGGGTTTCTTCTCGTGGAAGCCGCGCAGGCCGTAGGCGCCCATGGCCTGCATAATGCGGATGAGCACGAAGCCCGGGAAGAATTCCTTGAATTCGCGCCGATCGATCGGGGCGAGTTTCGCCGCTTCCGTTATATAAAGGTCCAGAAGCTCGTCCCGGAGCTCGAAGGGGACGTCCGCTTTCGCGTCGTATAACAAAGACGCGATGTCGTAATGCAAAGCGCCGCGGCGGCCGCCCTGGTAGTCGATGAAATAAGGCTTGCCTTCCTTGAGCATGACGTTGCGCGATTGGAAGTCGCGGCACAGGAAATATTTCCTCTCGGCGGCGAGCAGATAGTCGGCGAAGACCTGGAAATCCTCTTCGAGCCTTTCTTCATGAAACGCGATGCCGCCCAGCGTCAGAAAGTAATACTTGAAATAGTTAAGGTCCCACAGCATCGACTGCTTGTCGAAGCTCTTGCGGGGATAGCACCACTTGTCGTCGATGGTCGCGCCGGCCGTGATCTGGATCTTCGGCAGCCAGCGCACGACGTCCTGATAGGCGGAGACGACGTCCGCCGGGAAGCCGGCGGGCGTGCGGCGCGCGCCGAGGAATTTGAATAAGGTCGTATCTCCGAGGTCTTCCTCAAGATAGGCCGTCGCGCTGGAGTTCTCGGCGTAAAACTCGGGCACCGGAATGCCTTCCTTACGAAAGTGTTTGGAGAACTCCAAGAACGCCTGATTCTCCTTTGCATCGTCGTTGAGCACGCCGATGGCGGTCGTCGCCGCTCCGCTCAGCCGGTAGATCCTGCGGCTGGACCCGTCGGCACGAACGGGGACGAGCGCCGCGGCGTCCGCGCCAAACTTCTCGCGATATAAAAGACGCAACGCGTCGAGCGGATCGTTCACGAGGGGATATTACCGCTTCGCTTGCCGCACGGCAAGCTGATGGTCTATGATCGCAGTGGCATATGACGAGCTCTGACCCCGCCCAGCGCGAGCGCGTTCGCGCGGTTCTCATCGCTCTGGTGGCCGGGGCGGCCATCTTGGCCCTGAAAGCGGCCGCGTACTATCTGACGGGCTCAATGGCGCTACAGTCTGACGCGCTCGAAAGCATCGTCAATGTGGTGGCCGCCGCCTTCGGCCTGGGAGCGGTCATCTTCGCGGGGCAGCCGGCCGACAAGGACCATCCCTACGGTCACGGCAAGATGGAGTACTTCGCGGCCGCGTTCGAGGGCGGACTCATCTCGCTGGCGGCGCTCGTCATCTTCTACGAATCGGCCATGGCGTTGGCGCGAGGCGTCGAGCTCAAGAGCCTCGGCCTGGGCCTGGCGCTCAACCTGGCCGCGGGAGCGCTCAACGGCCTGCTTGGCTGGTTTCTCCTGAACACGGGGCGCCGGCTCAAGTCCAAGACGCTCGAGGCCGACGGCCAGCACGTGCTGTCCGACTTTTACACGACCGGCGGCATCTTCGTTGGCCTCATGCTTGTGAAAATCTCCGGCTACAACTGGCTCGACCCCGTCATCGCGATCGCGGTCGCCGTCCTGCTTGCGAAGACCGGAGTTGGCCTCGTGCGCGAGTCGGCGGCGGCTCTGCTCGACGAGGAGGATTCGGCGACGATCGGCAAGATCGTATTGGGACTCAATGTCCTCCTCAAGGATGGAGTGGAGGAGAGCGGAGTGATCACGGCGCACGGCCTGCGCGCCATCCGCTGCGGACGCTACACCCATGTCGACGTTCATCTCGTCGTTCCAGAGTACCTCCCGGTGGCCGTAGCGCACGATGACGCGGAGCGCTTTGACAAGAGGATGATTGAGACCGCGGGCCTTGAGGGCGAACTTCATGCCCATATCGATCCTTGCCGGCGCAAGTACTGCGCGCGCTGCACCGATTCCAAGTGCCCGATCCGCGCCGAGCCCCTGAGGGGCGTTGTGGCCCTCACCGTGGAAGAGGCCGTGATCGCCGAGCCGATCGAGTAGCCGGGGCGGCCCTCGCGCGCCGCGGCGCTCTTCTTGAAGCCTAAAAATGCGCAAACAGTTATAATCGCCGCATGAGAGCCGTCCTCGAAGCCTGCGGTTTGGTTAAGCGCTATCCCAACGCCACGGCCAACGCGGTGGACGGCCTGTCTTTGTCCGTGCACGAGGGTTCGTGCTTCGGCCTACTCGGCCCCAACGGCGCGGGCAAGACCACGACAGTTGAGATGCTCGAGGGCATCCTGAAGCCCGACGCGGGAGAAATCCTCTATCGCGGAGCGCCGATCGGCGCCGAGTTCCGCGAGCGGACCGGCATACAGTTCCAGGACACGGCCCTCCAAGATCACTTGACGGTGCGGGAGCTATTGGATCTGTTCGGCGCGCTGTACCCGTCGCGCTTGCCGGAATCGGAGTTGACGAAGCTGTGCGACCTCAGCGAATTGCTTGACCGAGAACCCCAGAAGCTGTCCGGCGGCCAGCGCCAGCGCGCGCACTTGGCGCTCGCGCTTGTCAACGATCCCGACATAGTGTTTCTCGATGAGCCGACGACGGGCCTAGACCCGCAGGCCCGGCGCAACTTATGGGATCTGGCGCGCTCGATTAATGCGCGCGGCAAGACGATCTTGCTCACCACGCATTACATGGAAGAGGCCTACGCGTTGTGCGACGAGGTCGCAATCATGGACCGCGGCCGGATCATTGCGCAGGGCGCACCCGACTCGTTATTGAAAAAGCATTTTGACGGCGTGGTGATCGAGCTGCCCAAGGCCGACTTCAAAGCGCCCGCCGACGGCGTCCCGGGCCAGGCTATCGAGCGCGGCGAGAAGATGGAGCTCATGACGGGCGAGGTCGAGGCGGCGCTTGCGGCGCTCAAGCGCGGCGGCTCGAGCCTGGCGCATCTGTGCGTGCGTCCGCGCACGCTGGAGGATTTGTTTCTGGCTCTGACCGGTCGTGAGCTGCGCGAATGATGCGTCGCTTCTGGGCCGTCCTGATCGGTCGCAACAAGGAATTCCTGCGCGACCGCGGAGCGTTAGGGTGGAACCTGCTGTTCCCATTCTTCGTCGTGTTCGGCATGGCTTTCGCTTTTTCGGACAACGGGCAGGATGTGTTCAAGGTCGGCGTCGTCGGCGAGAGATCTTCGCTGCCGCTTGGCTTCGCTGCGACCAAGCATCTTAAGTTTGTGCCGTTGGCCGACAGAACCTCCGCGCTGGGGAAGCTCCGGCATCATCGGCTCGACATCCTCGTTGAGGCGGGCTTGCCGTTGACGTACTGGGTGAACGAAAATTCGCCGAAAGGATATCTCGTCGAGAAGATCATGCTCGGCACGGACGCGGTAAAATATTTCCCGGCGCGCAAAGCCGTCGAAGGCAAGCCTATCCGCTATGTGGACTGGCTGGTGGCCGGCCTCTTGTCGATGAATATGATGTTTTCCGCCTTGTTCGGAGTCGGGTACAACCTCGTGCGCTACCGCAAGAACGGCGTGCTCAAGCGCCTGAAGGCGACGCCGTTGCGCGCCGTGGAATTTCTCGCGGCGCAGATTATCTCACGCCTGATCCTGATCATGTGCGTGTTCACCGTGGTCTACCAGGGCGCGGACCTTTTCCTGCACTTTCAGCGCCTGGGCTCCCTGTTCGACCTGTACTGCATTTTCGCCCTCGGCTCGGCGTGCTTGGTCTCGCTCGGGCTGCTTATTGCCGCGCGCGTGACGAGCGAGGAGCTCGCCGGCGGCGTGCTTAACATGCTGTCTTGGCCGATGATGTTCCTCTCCGGAGTGTGGTTTTCTCTCGAGGGCGCGCCGAAGGCGCTGCGCCTGTTCGCCGACATGATGCCGCTGACTCACCTCATCGATGCGGCGCGCGCGGTGATGACCGAGGGCGCGACCTTGTCCGAAGTGGCGCCGCACCTATACGTCCTCGGGGGGATGACGCTCCTGTTCCTCGCCGCAGGCGCCTGGACTTTCCGATGGGAGTAGCCGTGGGAGCGTTCATTGATGCCGCCGGCGACCAGAAGCGAGCGGGACTTTTCTAATTCTCGCCGGCGAGTGGGATCATCCTTTTGATGAGCGCCGAGAGGTCGAAATGCAGCTCGACGCCGAGGCCGCGGAGCTTCGACACGTCGGCGCGCAGATGGATGGTGCCCTCGTCTCGCGGCACGATGATCAGGTCTTCGCGCGCCAGGCGCGTCTGGATCGCGGTGACGATATCGAGGAGTTTAATGGCGCTGCCCGTTCCGATGTTATAGACCCCGGTTGTTTTTTCGGCGAGGAAGGTCTCCAAAGACCGACAAATAAGATCGGGTGTCAGGAAGTCGCGAGTTCCATGGATGCCCGGTATTTCAAGCGTCGCGCCGCGTGGCGCGGTGGAGAGTTTGCCGATGATCGCCGGGATGAAGTAGCTCTTCGGCTGTTCGGGAGCGCTGTAGCTGAAAATGCGCCCGATGCACAGGTCGAGACCATGACGGCGGGCGTAGTGGTTCGCCCACTCCTCCGCCTGGAGTTTGGTGCGGCCGTAAGCGTTCATCGGGCCGAGAGCGGAGGTTTCCGACAAGAGGCCGACGTTCGACTCGTAGACATGCGAGGTGGAGGCGAGGAACAGCCACGGGCGACGACGGCCTTCGTCTTTCGCTTTGACCACCGCGTCGAAAACGTTGCACGTCCCCTCGACGTTCGTGCGCACCGCGCGCGGCAAGTCCGATTCGACCTGGCGCAGCGGCACGACGGCGGCCAGATGGAACAGTCCGTCGAGCGGCCCTGCCCCGGCGTACCACGACGCCACCGCGGCAGGGTCGCCGACGTCGCCCGTGAAGGGGATCCATTGCACGCCGGTGAGACGGGCCCTCAGGTTCCTGCCCAATACCCCGCTCAAACCCGTGGCTCCGAGCCTCACGCGTCAGGCTCGTTGTAGGTGGGGATGATGACTGAAACGCTGAGCATATTGATGTCTTATCTGCATCGTACTTAATTCGCGTCTACGCAGCAGCAGGTTTGACACCAACGGGGCTCATTGACGGCGCAGGTCCTAAAAAGCCACAATACGAAGACCATGGCAAAGATGAAGCAGATGCGACACAAGTCGGGACTGAAGGCTCACCGCCAGTCCTTGAAGCACGCGATACACAACGCGGGCATCAGGAAGGACGTCCGTCTCGCCGTCCGCGCCGTCATGGACGCCGCGAAGAGCAAGGACATCAAGGGTCTGTCCGACCTGACCGGGAAGGCCGCCGCCGCGCTTGACAAGGCCGCGAAGAGAGGCACGATCCACTGGAAGGCCGCCGCGCGCAGGAAATCGCGCCTGGCCGCCCAGGTCGGCAAGCTGACCGTCGCCGCGAAATAAGAATTTCCCGGCGCTCAAGTCTCGCTCAACTGGTCCAACCGCCGGATACGGACCTGTGCAGGCGGGCGGTGGGGGTGCACAGCTCGACGACGACATTCTCGAATTCGATCTTGGCATCGAGCCAGGCCTTGGACTTGAGGTCGGTCTCGACCTCGAGCAGGCGCCGCAGGTCGCGGCGCAGGCGTTCTTCAGAGACGCGCTTGGCGCGCTCGAAGAAGTCCCGGTCATAGAAGATGCGCAGCTTTATTTCAATCTCGCGCGGGGATGAGCCGGTTTTCAGCATGCGCTTGGCCTTGATCTGCTTGAGGTAGGCGGCGCGCGCTTGGGCCAAGGAGCGGAACACGACCTCGTCGGGCTTTGCGTGCGCGAACGCTTCGCGCAAGTACGTCAGACAGGCTTTGAGGTCCCGGGCGGACACGAGGCGTTCGAAGGCCCAGGGATCGGTCGCCTTGCGAAAGCCCATGCTCGCCGACACGGCCTCCATGCCGATCTCCGTCGCCTTTCCGGCGAACAGCAGGGCCTTTTCAAGCTCTCCGCTCAGAATGCCCCAATCCGTTCCGGCCTGGTCGGCCAAGGCCGCCGCCGCCGCCGGGTCGAGGTTCTTGCCCGCCTTCTTGGCCTCGGCCAAGAGGCGCGCGACGGCCTCTTCTTCCGAGAGCGGGGAGAATACGCAAACCGCCCCGGCGGCCGCGGCCGCGACCGCCAGGGCGTCCTTCTTGTCCAGGCGGGGGTCTTCGCAGAGGAGCACGAGCGTCGTCGTCGTCGAGGGGGCGCGCAGGTACTCGGCGAAAGCCGCGCGCGCCTCGGCGGGGATATTCGGGCTGCGCACGATCACGAGCCGCTTGTCCGCGAACACGGGCAAGGTCAAAGCCTCGCTGATGATCGCGGCATGCTCGGCGTTCGGATCTCCGGAGAACTCGCGGAGGTTGAAGTCGTCGGGCTTGAACAGCGCCTTGAGCTCAAGGACCGCGTCGGCCTTGGACGCCGATTGCGTTCCGAACAGATAGTAGACCGGCCGGAATTTTCCGGCCTTCCACTCCGCGGCGAGGTCGTTCGGCGCGAGCTCCATCGCCTCAGTAGGGGTTCGAGATGACGGGCTTGAGAGGGGTCTCGAGCTTGATGGCGGGCTGCGTCGAGTATCCCTCGCCGGTGCTTCGCCGCTCCGACGTGCCGGTGACCGAGCCGAAGCCGTCCACGACGCGTTTGACGATGTTGCGCGCCAGGATGTCCCAAATCTGCTCGCGCGCCTGCTCCTCGCTGAGTCCGCCGCGCAGCGTTTGCGCCGGGAAGGAGAGGATGCCCTCGAGGTTCTTCTCCTCCCAGAGTATCTGGTTCGTGCTCTTATCGACGAATTGGAGATCAACGAGGATTCGCAGCTTGTAGGCCGTCGCGGCCTGCGTCGAGTCGTACTGCACGGCGGTCAGGATATAGCGCGAGACCGTGACCCACACGACGCCCTGCGCCTCGGGCTCGGGAACCAGGGGATAGCGACCGTCGCGCAGGAACTCGTCGCGCACGCGCAGCATGAGCTTATCCTCGAGGCCGAACTGCTGGGTCTTATTGACGATCGGGCGCAGGGCCAGGCGCTGGACGTGCTGGGGGATAAGCTGGGGCGTGGGCCTGTAGGCGACGTCGGTGCCGCACGCGGCGCTCAGCGCGATCAAGGCGAGAGATGCAATTTTCAGTTTATTCATTTGACCACCAAGTTGACCAGCTTTTTCGGGATAAGAATGACCTTCATGATCCGTTTGCCGTCGATGGCGGCCTTGACCTTCTCGTTGGTGAGCGCCGCGTCCTTGACCGCGGCATCCTCCGCGCCGGCGGCGATCGTGAAGGTGGCCCGGAGCTTGCCGTTCACTTGAACGGGATATTCAATCAGGGCATCGACGAGGTATTGGGCGTCCCACGTCGGCCACGCCTGACGGCACAGCAAGTCCTTGTGCCCGAGTTTTTCCCAGAGCTCCTCGGTCAGATGCGGGGCGAATGGATTGAGCAGGACCAAGAAGGTCTCCAGATCGATCTTAGCCGGCGTCTTCTCGTCTTGGATTGCGTTAAGAAAGATCATCAGCGCGGAGATGCCCGTGTTGAATCCGAAGGTCTCGATATCTTCCCCGACTTTCTTGATCGTGCGATGGCGCAGAGCCGCGAGCCCGTCGCCGGCGGCCGGCGCGGCCTCGAGGTCGTTGATCAGGATGTAGCCGCGGCGCAGGAAGCGGTAGACGCCCTCGATGCTGCGCATATCCCAGGGCTTGGACTGCTCGAACGGGCCCATGAACATCTCATAGAGCCGGAATGCGTCGGCGCCGTAGCGCTTGACCACGACGTCCGGGTTGACGACATTTTTCTTTGACTTAGACATCTTCTCGACCTGAGAGGCGAGAATTTCGCCGGTGGCGGCGAGCTTCGCTCGGTTCTGCTCGTCGTATTCGACATCCTCGTACGGATGGTAGTTCCCGTTGGCGTCACGGTTGGAGTACGACAAAATCATGCCCTGGTGCCTCAGTTTCTGGAAGGGCTCTTTCGTGGAAACGAAACCGAGGTCGAAGAGGACCTTGTGCCAGAAACGAGCGTACAGCAGATGGAGGACGGCGTGCTCGGCGCCGCCGACATAACAATCCACAGGCCCCCAAGATTTTTCCAGGTCTTTGTCCCAAGCCGCTGTCGAATTCTTAGGGTCAAGGAACCGGAGGTAGTACCAGCATGAGCCCGCCCACTGCGGCATGGTGTTGGTTTCACGGTTGGCCGCCCCGCCGCAGGCGGGGCAAGTCGTATTGATCCAGCCGGGGACGTTCGCCAAAGGCGATTGCCCGGTCCCGGTCGGCTTAAAATCGGCTACTTCCGGCAGGCGAAGAGGCAATTGGTCTTCAGGCACGGGCACCGCCGCGCACTTGGCGCAGTGCACGATCGGTATGGGTTCACCCCAATATCGCTGCCGCGAAAACAACCAGTCCCGCAGCTTGTAGTTCACCTGCTTGGCCCCGAGGCCCTTCGCCTCAAGCCAAGCGCACATCGCGCTCTTGGCTTGAGCGGTCGTGAGTCCGTTCAGGAAGCCGGAATTCACCGCCGTTCCTTCTCCCGTGAACGCCGTGCTTTCCAGGAGAACCATTCCTTCGGGCGGCGATACGACCGTCTGAATTTCGATGCCGTACTTCAGGGCGAATTCGCGGTCCCTCTCGTCATGGGCCGGCACCGCCATGATGGCGCCGCTTCCGTAGGAACCGAGGACGTAGTCGGCGATGTAGACGGGGATTTTAGCGCCGTTGGCGGGGTTCACCGCGAAGCCGCCGGTGAACACGCCGGTCTTATCTTTCTGCAGCTCCGTTCTTTGGAGATCGGACTTGTTTCCCGCCGCAACGGCGTAAGCCGCCACGGCCGCCTTTTGCGCGGCCGTCGTCATCTTGTCAATGAGAGGGTGCTCGGGCGCAAGCACCATGTACGTGGCCCCGAACAAAGTGTCGGGGCGGGTCGTAAACACCTTGATCTCGTCTCCCGTCTCCGACTTAAATGAGACCTCCGCGCCCACGGACCTTCCAATCCAGTGCCGCTGCATCGCAAGGGTGGACTCGGGCCAGTCGAGGCCGACGAGGTCGGACTCAAGCCGCTCGGCGTACG
>JBBTJN010000108.1:0-19791 GCA_038059415.1 Elusimicrobiota bacterium
TTGGGGGTTCACCTCGGGGTCGCCGTACACCTCGGAGGTGGACGCGAGCGCGAAGCGCGCACCCTTATCCTTCGCGAGTCCGAGCGCCTTGTGCGTGCCGAGCGCGCCGACCTTTAAAGTTGGAATCGGCCAGCGCGCGTAGTCGATCGGGGAGGCGGGGCTGGCGAAATGCATGACGAGGTCTAGGGGTCCCGGAACATGCATATAGTTAGTCACGTCGAGCTTGATGAACTCGAATAGAGGATTCTTGATCAGGTGCTCGATGTTCGTCATGCTGCCGGTTATGAGGTTGTCCACCGCGATGACCTTGACGCCCTTGCTCAGAAAATTATCGCAGAGGTGGCTGCCGAGGAAGCCCGCGCCGCCGGTGATCAGGATGCGTTTTATCACGGGCGGCCCACGCCGGCATAGTCGAAGCCCAGCGCTCGAGCCTTCCCCGGATCAAAAATGTTGCGACCATCCAGGAGCACGGCCGTGCGCATCAGTTTTTTGACGCGGCGCAGGTCGAGATCCTTGAAGCGCGGCCACTCGGTCACGATTGCGAGCGCGTCGCAGCCTTTGATCGCGTCGTATTCATCCTTGGCGAAGTACACCTTCTTGAACTCGGGAAGAACACGAGCTCGTTGCATCGAAACGGGGTCGAACGCGCGGATCCGGACGCCCCGGGCGCGCAGGCCGGTCACGACCGCGAGCGACGGCGCGTAGCGCATGTCGTCGGTGTTGGGCTTGAACGCGAGGCCGAGGACGGCGACGGTCTTGCCCTCGAGGTTCCAGAGCTTTTCTTCGATCTTGCGGGACACCCATGAGAGCTGCATCTCGTTGATTTCAACCACGGACTTGAGCATCTTAAAGTCGTAGCCCCTCTGCTTGCTGATCCAGTAGAAGGCCTCGAGATCCTTCGGAAAGCAGAAGCCGCCGAAGCCGATGCCCGCGTTGAGGAACATCGGGCCGATGCGCCGGTCGAGCCCCATGCCCTGGGCGACCATCTTCACGTCCGCGCCGACCTTCTCGCAGAGTCTGGAGACTGCGTTGATATAGGAAATCTTGGTGGCGAGAAATGAGTTCGAGGCGTGCTTGATCAGCTCCGCGCTCTTAAGGTCGGTGACGAGCACCGTCGCTTTGAGCGGCGCGTAGATCTCGCGCATCAAGGTCTCCGCGCGCTTGGACGAGACGCCGAGCACGACGCGGTCTGGCTCCATGAAATCGCGAACGGCTGAGCCCTCGCTGAGGAACTCGGGATTGGACACGACGTCATAGGGCGTGCTGGACTTGTTGAAGCGCTGGATCGTCTTCGAGACCCAGTCGCCGGTCTCGACGGGCACCGTGGACTTGTCGACGATCACGGTATAGCCGGCCATGTGCTTTGCGATCGTCTCAGCTACGGCCTCCACGGCGGAGAGGTCTGCGGAGCCGTTCTGCCTTGGGGGGGTGCCGACGGCGATGAACACGACCGAGGCGCGGCGTCCTTTAAACCTGAGCCCCTCCTCGACCGAGGCGGCAAAAGATAATCGGCCTGACTTCACCACGCGCTTGAAAACTTCGTCGAGTCCGGGCTCGTAGATCGGGACCTTGCCGGTCTTCAGGGCTTTGAGCTTGCGGGGATCGGAATCGACGCAGACCACGCGGTGGCCGATCTCGGCCAGGCAGGATCCGGTGACCAGGCCGACGTAGCCTGCGCCGACGACGCAGATATCATGACTTTTCATGGGGAAGCACGCATTCTTTCATAAATAGCCGGGATGGACAAGTCTTGCTTCATCCTCTATACTGTCGCCATGCGGCTCGATCAGAAAATCCGTGAAAAATCCGCGCGCGTGGGTGTCATCGGCCTGGGCTACGTCGGCCTGCCTCTGGCCGTCGCTTTTGCCCGTCGCGGCTTCAAGGTCACGGGCATCGAGGTGTATGCGCCGCGCGCGACGGCTTTGCGTAAGGGGCGTTCGTATATCGAGGACGTTTCGTCAAAGGAGCTCGGCGCCCTCATCCGCTCCGGCGCGATGACGATCGACGACACGGGCGCCGGCATCGTGAAGCTGGACGTGATCCTCGTCTGCGTGCAGACGCCGTTGCGCAAAACGAAGGAGCCCGATATTTCTCACATTGTCGCCGCCTGCCGTACCGTGGCCAAGCTGCTCAAGCGCGGCACCCTTATCGTGCTAGAAAGCACCACGTATCCAGGAACGACCCAAGAGGCCGTGCTTCCCGAGATCGAGAAATCCGGCCTCAAGGCCGGAAAGGACTTCTGGCTGGCGTTTTCGCCCGAGCGCGTGGATCCGGGAAACCAGAAGTGGAGGATAGAGAACACCCCGAAGGTCGTCGGCGGCATCGATGCGAGCTCGACGGCGCTCGCCGTAGAGCTCTACTCGACGGTAATTTCGAAGGTCGTGCCCGTGTCGAGCGCCGGCGCCGCTGAGCTCGTCAAGCTCCTCGAGAACACCTTCCGCTCCGTCAATATCGCGCTCGTCAACGAGCTCGCTCAGATCTGCGACCGCCTCGGCCTCGACGTATGGGAGATTGTCGCTGCGGCGGCGACAAAGCCTTTCGGCTTCATGCCGTTCTGGCCCGGCCCCGGCATCGGCGGCCACTGCATCCCGAAGGACCCGCAGTTGTTGGCGTGGAAGATGAAATCCCTCAATTTCGAGCCGCGCTTCATTGAGCTCGCCTCGACGGTCAACGGCCAGATGCCTCGCTACGCGGTCGGCCGCATCGCGCGCCTGTTGAATGCGGATGCTAAGTCGGTGAAAGACGCCAAGGTGCTCGTGCTCGGCGTCGCGTACAAGCCGGGCGTCGGCGATATTCGGGACTCGCCATCGCTCGACATCATGCACCTTCTCGCTGAGGACGGGGCTAAGATCTCTTATCATGATCCGTATGTGCCGCGCGTCTCGGTCGGCGGCCGCGCTTGGATCAGCCGACGTCTGACGGATGCCGTCGTGCGCGAGGCCGACTGCGTGTTGATCTTGACCGCCCACGCCGAACTCGACTACCCTCGAATAGTCCGCCTGTCTCGTCGCGTCTTTGACGCGCGCAACGCTCTTGTGGGGCTCAAGGGCAGGATCGTGAAGCTCTGATGGCCGATCCGGGCTCCGTCGCGAATCTCGAACGGAAGACGCTCGAGGCGATGAAGGCTATAGGCAAGGCTCTCGGCCAGATGGCTCTATACAAGGTGGGCCATCCCGCCGTGATCGCGACCATCTCGATCGCGCAGGAGAACCTAGTTGAGGCGCTCGCGCTGTCCCCGAACGGCGAGCTCGCGATCGGCATCGATCGCGACAAGCTCATCCTCAACGCGCGCGTCGTCGGCAACCTCAGCCAGCTTCCGGCGTCGTTCTCGAACCTATTCAATCGTTTCAAGCTCACGAGCCTTTCCTTCAAGACGGGTATCACAACCGACGATCTCATCGCCTTTTGTGAATTGGCTGCTATGCGTGGCGATTCGCCGACCGTGGCGGACCCGAAAGCTTATCTTGCCGGACGCTCGGTGACGAGCATCATCTTCAACGAGGCCGTGTACCTCATGGCCGGCGAGAGTGACACCGGTCCCGGGGTGGGAGAGGGCCCCGGCGACGGCTCCGGTGGGCAGGGTGCGGGCGAAGGTCCGGTCGGCGCGGGCGCCGGCGACGGCGGGGCGGCGGCCCAGGCCGCGATTCAAGGGATCGTAGACGCGATCGCGGTCGGTTCGATTGAGCGCACGATCATGGCCCTCGTCGAGAAGGCCGTGCCCGATCCGCTCCTGCGCAAGAAGATCATCGAGCAGGTCATGAAGCTTCTCGAAACCGACATCGCCAAGCGCGTCGAGGAGGTTACGGTTCCGCTTAAGCGTGAAAAGAAGACTTTGCAGAATGAGGCGAAGCGGACAGACAGCGTCCTCAGCAACATGGTCGAAGGCGTCGTCGTCGTCGACGACCTGGGCAAGATTCTGATGATGAACCCGGCCGCCGAGCATATCTACGGCCAGACGCTCGCGCAAAGCGCCGGCAAGTCCATTACCGACAAGCCGAGCGAGCAGTTCATTGTGACGATGGCATCTGATCTGACGTCGCCGGCCGATCACGACATCGGCACCGAGGTCAATCTGCAGGGCGCCGCCGACACACAGAAAACCCTGCGCGCATCGAGCGCCGTCGTGAAGACCGAGGAGGGCAAGATCGTCGGCATGGTCTCCGCCCTGCCCGATGCGACGAAGCACAAGGAGTTGCAGAGGATGCAGCGCGACTTCGTCGCCCACGTCACGCATGAGTTGCGTGCGCCGCTTTCGTCGATCCGCGCCGCGCTTGAGATTCTCCAGGGCCAGTTCGCCAACAAGATCGAGGAGGATGAGGCGCGGATGCTCAACTCCGCCCTCAAGAACTCCGATCGCCTGACCGACATGATCAGCAGCATTCTCGATTTCTCCAAGATCGAGTCCGGCCAGATGGAGGTGTTCACGAAGCCGACCGATGCGGCGAAGATCGCCCGCGACGCGGTTGACAGCCTCCAGCCGTGGGCACGGAAGAAGCGCATCGAGCTGACCTTGTCCGCGTCGCAGGGCCTGCCGGTCGTCGACGCCGATGCGGCGCGCACGGTTCAGGTCATCGTCAACCTTCTTTCCAATTCGATCAAGTTCACGCCGGTTGGCGGCAAGATCACGGTTAATCTGGCCAAGCGCGCCGAAGGCAACCAGGGCTTCGTCGAGTACGCGGTCGCCGACACCGGCCCCGGCATCGCCAAGTCGGAGCAGGGCAAGATCTTCGAGAAGTTCGTCCAGATTGCCGCGGGCGAGACGCACGTCGGCGGCACGGGCCTGGGCTTGTCCATCGCCAAGGCGCTCGTCCACCTGCAGAAGGGCAAGATGTGGATAGACAGCGATGTCGGGCAGGGCGCCACCTTCCTATTTACCTTGCCCGTTTATGTCGCGGCTTCGGCCGAGGCGTCCGTCGTGCGTACGAAGGCCCCTCCGCCGAGAGCCGTCCCTTGGTGGAAGAAGCTTCTCGGCCTCAAGTAAACGACCCGGCCCGCGAGAAGGCGTAGCCCGACACGTCGACGGCCCCCGCCGTACGCAACACGGCCGCGCATTCTTCGAAGGTCGTGCCGGTCGCGGCCACGTCGTCGATGATAAGCATGCGCTTTCCGGAGACGAGCGCGGCGGCCCCCTCGCGCGGCGCGTAGGCCCCGGCGAGCTCCGTGTGCCGTTCGACGCGGCCGAGCTTCCAGGACGGCGCGGTTGTTCGAGCGCGCTCCAAGACGTCAAGCAGGGGCAGCCCCGTCGCGGCGGCGACTTCACGCGCGATGATCTCGGCCTGGTTATAGCCGCGCTCCCGTTCTCGCCTGGGATGAATGGGGACGGCGGTGAGGGCGTCGAAGCCGGACAGCTCCGGATGCAAGGTCAGCGCCGCGGCCATGCTCCGGCCGGCCGCTTTCGCGGCCGGTTTCGAACCTCGGAACTTAAACGCGTGCACGAGCGAGGCGGCCGGCCCGCGGTGCGCGGCCGCGGCCCTGATCAGGCGGCAGGAGAAGCGCCGGCCCGCGCAGTCCGCGCAGAAAGGCGCCGGCCCGCCGCGGCTGCCCGCGCAGCGCACGCAGGCGGGCTCCGGCGGGGGCGGTAATCCGGCGGCGCATTCCCGGCACAGCGGCCCCGGGGCGCGGCGCAAGTCCTCGCGACAATGCGCGCAGGCCCGCGGCAGCAGAATGTCGAGCGCGATCTCCCAGTAGGTTCCCATCCCTTCATACGATTGAAGCCCCTGAAAAGTTGCACGGTGGAAAAGTAGTCATGACGCCCGTAAGCCACGCGCGGGTCCGAATGGTATCATCAGGGTATGCTCCGGGTCTGGATTCGACGCGCCCTTCTAGGCGCGACCGCGGCGGTTCTCGCCGCCGGCGTCGCCGTCGGCGGTATGTTCCTGTCCGGCTGGTGGCGCTATCATCAACTCGAAGGGTCCATCATCGAAAAGATGGATTCTTACTACCTCAATCTCACCGTCCCGGGGCGCGAGGAGTATCTGCTCTCCGAGGACGAGGCCTTCGAGGTCCCCTACATGGCCTCGAAGCTGTCGGTCGCGGCCGCCCCGACGCGCATCCTCGACGCGAAGGACCGCCTGATCGCCGAGTTCTCCGTCGAGAAGGGCCAGTATGTCCGCTCCATCGACGAGTTGCCCGCCTTTCTCAAAAAAGCGCTCGTCGCCAGCGAGGACGCTCATTTCTATGAGCACCACGGAGTGGATTGGAGGGCGACGGTACGCGCGGTCGTCGTGACCCTTACCGGCATCAGGCGCAGCCAGGGCGGCTCGACCTTGACCCAGCAGCTCGCCAAGCAGATGTTCACGACCCGCAAGCGCACCGCCGGGCGAAAGATCTTTGAATTTTTCTGCGTGCGCAAGCTCGAGCAGAAGTTCACGAAGGACCAGATTCTTATGATGTACCTGAACTTCGCCTACTTCGGCCACGGCGCCTTCGGCGTCGAATCCGCGTCGCGCTACTACTTCGACAAGCCGACCTCCTCCCTCGATATCGGAGAGTCGGCGATGATGGTCGGCATCATTCCGAGCCCGAATAAATATTCGCCGCTCGACTCTCCCCAGCTCGCGCGCCCGCGCCAGCGCACCGTGCTTAAGCGCATGGCCCGCAACGGCTTCATCCCTGATTCCTCGATCGAACGCATCGAGAGCGAGTTTTGGGGTCGCTACGAGCGCCGCGTGAGCATCCCCGAGATATCCTTCTGGCGCACCCGCGTCAACGAGGCGCCCTATGTCGTCGAGTTCGTGCGCCGCCAGATGTTGCGCGCCTACACCAAGGAGCGGCTCCTGCGCGGCGGCCTGACGATACGCACCACCTTCGACCTCGACGCGCAGAAGGCCGCTCAACGCGCCCTGCTCGAGAGCCTCGCCAAGGAGAATGACCCCGCGGCCAAGTCCGATGAGGACGGGGAGCCCGCCGGCAAGAGGGCGCCCGTGGAGGGCGCTCTTTCCGTGCTGGACCCCAAGGACGGAGCTTTGCTTGCCCTTGTCGGGGGCGCCGGCTTTAGTTTCCAGAATCAGCTCGACCGCGCGACCGACGGACGCCGCCTGATGGGCTCATCGATCAAGCCGTTCGTCTGGGCGGCCGCCTACGAAAGCGGACGATTTAAGCCGGAGGATAAATTCCTCGATGCCCCGGTCATCTACAAGATCGGCGGCGGCCGCAAATGGTCGCCGCACAACTACGGCAACAAGTATTACGGCGAGGTGCGGCTTGACTTCGCTTTGTGGAAGTCCCTGAACTCCGTCGCGATCAAGCTCCTCAAGGAAATCAACATTGACAAGGTGCTCGAGGCGCTGTCGCAGGCGAGCGGGGTCCCGCTCGAGCGCCTGCCGCGCAATCTATCTTTGGCCCTGGGCACCGCGGACATCTCGCCCGTCCAAATGGCCGCAGCCTACTCCGTTTTCGCCAACGGCGGACGCGCCGTCCGTCCCTGGTGGCTGCGTCGCATTGAAGACCGCGAAGGCAAGGTCTTAAGCGAGGGCGAGGCCCCGAAAACCGAGGGAGCCGTCGTGTTTTCATCGACCACCGCCCGCATGATGATCGAAACGATGCGCGGCGTCCTGGGTCCCGAAGGCACGGCCTATGCGTCCGCCCGCCGCCTGGGTTTTAACGTGCCGTCGGCGGGCAAGACCGGGACTACGAACGACTACCGCGACGCCTGGTTCGCCGGCGTCACCCCCGACCTCTCCGCCGCCGTCTGGATCGGCCACGACGACATGCGCACCGCCATGTCCCCCGGCAAAGCCGGCGGCGCCATCGCCGCCCCCGTCTGGATGAGTTTCGTTAAAGAGCTCTATCTTGGTAAGCCGACAAAAAACTTCTAACCGCTCTTGGCTCACGCGTGATAGACCGCGACGAGATAATGTATTCTTGGTCGTCTCCAATTCTGATCATACGACGGACCCCTTGAAAATTTTTTCTTGCCGCCAATTGATCCATGTAACGATAAGCATGATACTTCTATCGTTTCTTCCCGCCTGCGGGCCTTCAAAGGAAGCGGAGCCGAACGACTCATATCAGCAGGCCACGCTTCTTAAACCGGGCGGGGAGGCTACAGGGACGATCAGCAACCCGAAAGATCAGGATTGGTACCGGCTCGACTCCGCTGCGGATGGAGTTCTGTCCGCGAAGGTCGGCGGGATCAAGGATGTGGACTTCGTCCTTTCGTTCTTTGACAAGGACCGGCGCGAGCTGAAGCGCGGCGATGAGACCACCGTCGGCGGCGACGAGCAGCTGCTTGATCTCGGCCTCTCCGCGGGCGTGTATTACCTTGTCGTCTCGAATAAAAACGAGAAGGCGAACAATCCCGGCCAGATCTATGAGCTACAGACGAAGTTTGGCGGGCGCGTGGGGCGCGAGAGTGAACCGAACGACACGGCGCTGACGGCGCAGATGATCGAAGCCGGCGGGCTCGTGAAGGGCCACTACTGGCCGGCGAAGCAGCCGCTCTCAGAGGAGCCCGAGGCCGCCGAAGAGGACTGGTACTCGATCGAGGTGGCGAAGTCCGGCCTGTTCCTTCTCAACATCGACGTGAATGAAGTGCCGAAGGTGGACGCGATTCTCGAGGTGTACGATACGAACGGCTATAAGCTCAAGGAGCTTGACGCGGGGGGGATCGGCGAGGGGGAGAGTCTGCGCAATTTCGGCGTGCGCGGTCCGGGCAAGTTCCAGCTGCGCCTGCGCTCGAAGTACAAGACTGCGGGCAATCCCGAGGCGCCGTATGATTTGCTGACCGAATTGCTGCCATACCAGGGAGTGACCGAGTTCGAGCCGAACGACCAGCGAGCCGACGCGACGCCGTTCGGCCTCGACTCGATCTCCGGGACGATCGCGCCCGCAGGCGATCATGACTGGTACAAAATCACGGTCGATAGCGGTACAAAACAGATCCTGCGCTCCGAGTTATCGGGCCTTATCGGCATGGACCTGACGCTGTCGCTGCGCGACGGCCTCGGCAACGAGATCTTGTTCATCGACAACATGGGTAAGGAGCAGCCCGAGATCATGACGGGCTGGGGCCTCACGGGTGGCGACTATCATCTCGTGGTCTCGGAGAAGACCGGCAAGAAGGCCGACAGCCGCCGGTCTTATGCGTTCGCTCGCAAGCTGATCCCTTTTCAGGCGGGGCTTGAGTGGGAGCCTAATAATTCGAGCGCTACCGTTCAGGCCCTCAAGATTGGCGAGTCCGTCGACGGCTACTTTGCGCCGAAGGGCGACGAGGACTGGTATGAGTTTAATCTCTATCAGAAGGGCGTGGTCGTGCTCGAGCTCACCGGCGTGATCAACGTCGCGCCGACGATGACCTTGTTTGACCAGGAATATAAGGTTTTCGCGACGGCCGCCGCGTCGAAGTCCGATGAGTCCGTCGTCCTTGAGCGTGAGCTCGACCGCGGAACCTACTCCGTGCGGCTCAAGCCTGCCGACGCCGCGCAGAACAACGTGCGCGATAAATATTCGTTTCATGTTCGAATGAAATGAGGGGGCTTCCGTTTTTTGCCGTCCTGATCGCCGCGGCCTGCGTCGGCCCGCGCCAGGCGGAGCTCCCGAAGCTCTTGCCGCCCCCGCCCGCCGCGGACGTTGAGGTCAAGGATCCCAATTTCGAAGCCGTCATCATTGAGGCGGTGCCGAATGCCGATGACGACGGCATCTCCTTCACGAAGGTTTTCGTCGACGGCAAGGAATCAGGCAAGACCGCAGTGGGTCCACGCTCGCTGGAAAAGCGCACGCGCCTGAAACTGCCGGTTGGCAACCAGCCCGTTCGTCTCGAGCACTGGTTCCTGCCGCCGATCGGCGAGTGGACGCGTCTGCCTGACGCGCAGCAGCCGCGCGAGCGCTTCGTACGCGTCGAGGATGGCACAATCGCGCGCCTGACCCTCCGCTACGGCCCCGATGGGGCCGCTTCCCTCGCGCTGAGCCGCGAAACCGCGCCGAAGCCTTAAACTTCAACAACACATTCCGCTGCGAAAAACTTTTTCGGGATGCTCTGACCAAGGCCGAAAAGATCCAAGTTCTATATTTTTAAAATTACAACAACCTGGGTGGGTCCTATGGCTGACGCTACATAGGTCTAAAGGAGGATGACGCGCGTCTGAGAAGTAGATTACCATGTACACGCCGATGTCCTCCGTAAGAATATCCTTCCTAGCTGTCACCGCCCTTCTGGCGGCGGGGCCGCTGTCGGCCCAAACCCGTCTCGGCGTGGCCGGAGAATCGGGCGCACACGGCGCCGCTGGGGTCTCGGTCAATGGAAGTCTCTTGAGTCCCTCGGCCCCGGCCCTTTCGCTGCTCCCCAGAGAGGCCTCGTTAGAGCAGTCTCTAATCACGCCGCTCGCGCCTGTATCCGTTCCTCCCGTTGTCGTTTTGCCGAGCAGTGAGGGTCTCTTTGAGGCGCTTTCGTTCGGTCAACCCGGGAATAGTCCCGGCGAATCCGCTAAAGGGCAGTCCAACCGCCTGTTCGATTTTGAAGGGCCTCAAGGGGCCCTCACCATATCCGGCCTCACAGATACAAATGGCGTCAAGGTGTCGCCGCGAGCGAGCGTCGCCGACCGATTAAATGGTTTCGGCCTTTTGACCAAGAACTACTACTGGTACTCGGTTACCCACATCGAGGAAATGTGGCCCTCCTACAAGCTGCGCTGGCAGGCAGCGAAGGCGAAGGGCGAGGCCAATGTGTCCCACCCGCGCGCGTTCTTCTCTTACATGCGCGTCGCCGGGATCAGCGGCCGCTTCTACGCTCTGGGCGCCGCGCCCCTTGAGGATGATGCCGTGATCGTGCAACTTCGCGCCGGTTTCATACGCTGGTTTGACGCTCCCGGAGCGGTCGGAGCGCGTGAGCTCGCGGCATTTGACGCGTTCACGGCACGGGCAAAGGCCTACAATTTGGAATACCGCGCGCCGCCAAGCATGCGCAAGCACATCCGCGACGCGATGATTAAGGCTTCGACCATGGAACGTTCGCTGCTCACCCCGTTTTTCGACTCTCTGCTCCTTGAGAAAACTGCCAGAGAGATCTCCGATTTCCAGAAGAAGGGCGAGCAGAAGCGTATCCTCGACGCGTTCAAGAAGGAATTGATGGACACCTTGGCCGAGGAGCCCAAAGCTGCCAAGGGCCGGATTCGTGCCGTGATTCTGCTCGGCAGCTTTGCGACCGGCTCCGCCGGACCCAATAGCGATTTTGACGTTGATCTTCTGACCGACGGCGGCAGCCGCGTTCGCTCGGGCGCCTTCATCAAGCGTCTGACCGACCGCTGGATCAACACGGGATACAACGCGAGTAACCCGGTCACTTTCCACGCTTACCCGTCCGCGCCTACGCGTGGTATCCTCGACCTTATTCACACCCGCGACTACCTCGTGATCTCTCTCGATGACGAACTCGCGGCGACGTTGCAACGCAAGCCCGACGACTACGCGCCCCGTGTCATCCGCACCGTCAGTCTGCGCGGTAAGGTCAATCGCGCGGTGCATTACGTCTTGGCCATTGTCGCGACTTACAGCGGTGAGCTCAAGGCTCGCTTCGGCGCGGCCGCGTCCCACCACTAAGCGCTATAATACGAGCAGCCGTGAGCGCGTTCTCCTTCCGATCTGATCCCCGCTTCCTGCCCATGACGCGCGCCGAGATGGACGCGCGCGGCTGGGATCAGGTGGACATCGTCTTCGTCACCGGCGACGCGTACATCGACCACTACTCGTTTGCGATGGCGCTGCTCGGACGCGTTCTCGACAAGTCGGGATTGCGCGTGGCCATCCTGTCCCAGCCGAATTGGCGCAGCGCCGAGCCGTGGCGGACCTTCGGCCGTCCGCGTCTGTTCTTCGCGATCTCCGCGGGGAACATGGACTCGATGATCAATCACTATACGGCCAATAAAAAGATGCGCAACGACGACGCGTATTCGCCGGGAGGTCAAATAGGCCTTCGCCCGGACCGGGCCACCATCGCGTATTGCCAGCGCGCGCGGGAAGCCTTCCCGGGAGTTCCGGTCGTCGCCGGAGGCGTAGAAGCTTCGCTGCGCCGCTTGGCTCACTACGACTATTGGTCCGATTCGGTGCGGCCTTCCGTTCTTCTCGATTCCAAGGCCGATCTCGTGGCCTACGGCATGGGCGAGGAGTCGGTCGTTGAGATCGCCCAGCGCCTCCAGGCCGGGAAAACCATTAAAGACTGCCGTGATCTACGCGGCGTGGCGTACTTCCTCGGCGCCCGCGAGACGGCGCCTTCCGGCCCTGATGTCGTCGAACTGCCTGGCTTCGAGGCCGTGAAGTCCTCGAAAGACGAATTTCTGGCCATGGCGCGCCTCGCCCATCGTGAGACGAGCCCGTTTAACGCGAAGACCTTGGTCCAACGCCACGGCGCGCGCGCCGTCGTCGTCACCCCGCCGCGTCTGCCTGTCACACAGGAGCGGATGGACTTCTACTACGGCCTGCCCTACACGCGCCGCGCTCATCCGGCGTACGCCGGCGCCGCGATCCCCGCCTGGGAGATGATCAAGGACTCGGTCACGATCATGCGCGGCTGCTTCGGCGGCTGCACGTTCTGCTCGATCACGGCCCACCAGGGGCGCACGATTCAGTCGCGCTCCGAGGGCGGCGTCCTAGACGAGCTCAGCGAGGTCACGCGCGACCCCGAATTCAAGGGCGTGATCTCCGATATCGGCGGCCCGACGGCCAACATGTACAAGATGCGCTGTACGCGGCCCGAGGTCGAGAGGGTATGCAGGCGCCCATCCTGCGTGCATCCCGCCGTCTGCAAGGTCCTCGGCACCGATCACGGCCCGCTGGTCGGTCTGATGAAGAAGTCTCGGGAGGTCCCCGGTATCAAAAAAGTATTCGTCGCCTCCGGCATCCGCATGGACCTGGCCCGTTTGTCGCCCGAGTACATGCAGGAGCTGGCCGCGCACCATGTCAGCGGCCGCATGAAGGTCGCGCCCGAGCACTCCGACCCGAAGGTCCTCGTCCTGATGAAGAAGCCGACGCATGACACTTTCGAGGACTTTGCCGCGAAGTTCGGCGAAGAGAGCAAGAAGGCCGGCAAGAAGCAGTACCTTGTGCCCTATTTCATCGCCGGCCACCCGGGTTCGGACCTCAAGGCCATGATCGAACTCGCCGTTTTCTTGAAGAAAAAAGGGTATAAGCCCGACCAGGTCCAGGACTTCATCCCAGGACCGCACGATCTCGCCACCGCGATGTATTATACCGGACGCAGCCCCGAGACCGGCCTGCCGATACACGTGGCCAAGGGCATGCGCGAGCGCCGCCTGCAACGCGCTTTGCTCCAGTTCTTCAAGCCCGAGAACTACTTCGATGTGCGCGAGGCGCTTCTCGCGGCCGGTCGCGGAGATCTGATCGGCTCCGGCCGCGACGTTCTGATCGGGGCAATGCCTCCGCGGGAGGCATTGCTGGACCGCCGCGCGCGCTCCCAGCAGGGACGCAGGGAAGGCAAGTGATGATGGAGAAACCCTGCCTTGCCCGCTTCGGGAATCTCGACGCGATCAAGGTCCCCAACGCCGACACCAATGCCCTCACCGTGATTTGCCTGCACGGCTACGGCGCCGACATGCGCGACCTGGCGCCGCTCGCCGAAGAGCTCGAGACCAAGCGTCCGATCGCCTGGCTCTTTCCCAATGCCCCGGAGGTTCTCGATATGGGAGGCCGCGCGTGGTTCCCGATCGATGAGGCCGCCTTCGAAGAAGCTCGGCGCACGGGCACCGCGCGCGACCTCTCGCTGCGCGAGCCTCCGGGTCTTGAGTGGGCTCGTGAGGAGCTACAGCGCTTCATCAAGGGGCTTAATATACCGTGGAAAAATATCGTGCTGATGGGATTCTCCCAGGGCGCCATGCTCGCCGTGGACCTCGCTTTGCGCGCCGAGTCGCCGCCCGCTGGCGTGGTGATCCTGTCGGGGACCTTGGTGGATAAGGTCAAGACCGCGGAGCTTGCGCCGGGGAAAAATGGCCTTCCGTTTTTTCAGTCGCACGGCTCGGTCGATACCATTCTGGGGTTTGCGCAGGCGCGTGCGCTTGAGAAGGCCCTCATCGAGGCAGGCTGGAGGGGCCAGCTCCGCCGTTTCGAGGGAGGTCACGCCATCCCGGCCGAGACGCTCGCAGGTCTGAAGGGCTGGCTCGAGAAGCGATGAGCGACTGGACCAAGCAGTTCTTCCGCGCGCCCGTGTTCACGCCCGGCGCCCCCGAAGCGCTGGCGGCGGCGCCCACGGAGGCCGCGGCCATCTGGCGCGCGCTCAAGCTCAAGCCGGGTTCGAGCCTTCTCGACCTCGCCTGCGGTACCGGCCGCCACTCGGTCCTGCTCGCCCGGCGCGGAGCCTTCGTCGTCGGAGTGGACAAGACCGATGCCTACCTCACGGAGGCGCGCCGCGCCTCGCGCAAGCAGCCGAATTGCCTTTTTGCACGCGGAGATATGCGACGCCTCCCCTTTAAGGGCGAGTTCGACGCGGCGATGAATCTCTGGACAAGCTTTGGCTACTTCGACAAGTTCTCGGACGATCTTAAGGTGCTCAAGGGCGTGGCGCGGGCGCTCAAACCCGGCGGCCTATTCCTGATTGATCTTCTTGATTTTTCGTGGGTCAAGAAGCACGGGCAGCAGCGACGTTGGGACTTGCGTGCCGACGGCGCCTATCTCCTGCAGGACGCGGTCTGGAGCGAGGGAAGAGACCCGAAGATCGTCAACGTCTGGATAGTCCTGCGCCCAGGCAAGCCCGAGCTGCGCTCCCGCTTCGTCGTGCGCGGCTACGACAAGGCGCGCCTGTACGCGGCGATGCACCTCGCGGGCCTCGAGCCGGTGAAATCCTGGCACGGCCTCGGCGCGCTGGGGCGGCTTAATACGGGTCACCGCCTCGTCGTCCTCGCGCGCAAACCCGATGGTCTTAGAACTGGAAGGTCAAAGTGGTTCCGAAGGCGTAGGCGATGAAGTCTTCCTCCTTAAGGAACTTATGCCACAGGCGCTGCGCCGAGCCGTTGAGGGTCATGCGCAGGTTCTTCAGGATCTCGTAGTCGCCGCTGGTGTTCAGCGAGAAGAGCCTGGAGTTGTCGGCGATGGTCACCGGCGAGCGCCGCTGGGCGAGCGAGGCTGTCGTCGTCCAGATGATGCGGTTGGTGAAAAGCAAGGGCTTGGCCGAACCGGGCAGGCGCAGGCCGGAGGGCATGGCCAAATCGGCGCGGACGAGGACGCTCGGCGTGATGACCTCGACATCCTGGGTTTTCACGCCGGTGCCGAGCTTGGTCGTGTCCTTCGTATAGTCCACCTTCGGCGTGACGCGGAACTTGCGGATGTCGAAGGTGACCTGGGTAGTCGCGTCCTCGTGGCGCGTGCGTTGCGTATTCGCGTCGATGCGCAGGTCCTTGTTCTTGGACGCGCGGTTGTTATAGCTGATCAAGGTCTCATAGCGCTTGATCACGATCGTGCGCAGGTCGGTGCCGAAGCTATTCTCGGTCTGGAGCGTGGACCCGATGTTCTCCGTCGTGCGCACCGAGTACTTGAAGTTCATCTGGGTGTTGGCCATCCAGCGCTCGGAGTGCCACAGCTGCTCGAGCTGAGAGATGCTCATCACGGCGTCGGGTAAGGTCCGGGAGACGGTCTTGGAGTGGGTTCCCGTCACCTCGTTGCGCTGGACGCTGAGCACGTAGTTGTTCGACAGAGACAGCGAGCGCCAGGACGCCTTGCGTCCGGTCAGATTGTAGCCGTCGAGCGGCGACCAGCGCTGGGTCGAGTTGTAGGTATCGCGCAAGGTCAGGTTCGCGCGCTGGGCGACGGGATTCGTCGGCCGCAGCGGGGTGCGAATCCAGAGCGCCTTCTGCGTGGAGAGGTCCTTCTCGACCTGGTTCCAGACATCTCCGTCCTGAAGCTGATAGCCGGAGATGATGTTGACCGAGTGGAACAACTTTGTTTTTGGAAAAATGTCGCTGATCTGGATCGGCAGGCTGATCGACGCGTTGGCCGAGCGATTGACGGTCTTGATGTCGCCGGGCGCGAACACATAGGTCGAGTTGACGAGGACGAAGGTCGATATCGCGAGGAGGTTGTTCTCAATCGTGTCGATCTGGTAGTTGAGCTGCGGATTGAGCCAACTCAGGAGGCGGTAGTTCGACGAGAACCCCGCCGACTGGGAGAACGACTTCTGGTAGCGGGTCGATAGAGGGACCTCCCCGGTGGAGTCCACCCGGCTTTCGGCTACCTTGGTCATCGACCAGGTCGGGTTGAAGGATGATCCGGTCCACGGCGTAAAGGCCATCCGCAGGCCGTAGGAATTCGTGCGCTCCGCGGTGTCGAAGTTTCCGACGCCACGCTTGACGATCGGATTGCCGAAGGTTACGTCGTAGCGGATGAGGCCGGCGTTGGCGTCGATTGTCCGGGGCAGGAAACGGCTCTTCGAAGGGACGCCGTACTGCATCGTGCCGTTGTAGGTTTGGCGGTCGTCGAGGCGCGTCAGAAGCTCGTATTCCACGCGGTTGCGCGTATGGGACAGGCTCAGGCGCGGGTAGACGCCGTAGGCGATGTTGCCCTGCGCAGATCCGACCCAGGTCGTGACCTTGCCCTGCTGGAGGAGGGTGACGAGGTTTGACAGGTTGCCCGTCTGCACCGTGCTCGGCGTGTCGGTGATGTGCCGGTTGATGCTGAAGTTCATCGGGAACCACGCGAAACGCGTCAGGTTCAGGTAGCTTGAGTCCTCCGTGTTGTCCTGGTTGGCCACCACCGATGTCGGCGTCTGGAAATTACGGTCTATCGCGCGATGCTTGAGCCCCAAGGCGCCCCAGCCGAGCAGCTCGAAGTCGGCCTGTATCTTGTTCGCGGTGCCGACCCGCGTAACGGGATCGGCCAGGTGGATCTCATTGAGAAAGAGATGCTGGGCGGCGATGGGCGCGACGCCGGCTTTGGAGTATATGCCGGCGACGAGCTGGCTGACCTGCTGGAGGCTCGGATTTCCGCTCGAGACGATGACGGTGCCGGGAGTGTTCGACCTCCAGCCGTCCACCACGGAGTCGCCGTTGCGGTCCGACTGCTCGACGCGGATTTTCTTCCAGTTGGTGAAGTTGAGTGGGACCTGAACTTCGAAATAGTCCTGATTGGAGCCCGCGCGCATGAAGAAGACATTGTTGCCCGTGGTGTCCGCGCCTCCGGGGTTGAAAACCAAAAAGTTCAGGTAGCGATGCTGGCTGATATCGATCGCGCGTGTGAAGAGGCGCTTGGTGTAGACCGTCGTGCCCGCGGCAAGGTCGGTGTATTCGAGTTGGAGGGCCTGCTCGGAGAGGTTCTTCGTGTTGGACTGTTTTTGGAGGGTGGAAAGACTGCCGTATAGGTCGTTGAACACCTGGGAAGCGTCGCCGCCCGCGTTGTAGATCGGCGAGTAGGTCGGATTGTCCACGCTATTGACCGGAGTGATCGTCAGTTTCTCCGTCCCTATCGCGCCCGAACCCGGGACCGCGGGATCTCCGGCCGTGCCGCGTTGCCAGGTGTTGCCGACGACGGCGATGCGCGCGAACTTGATTGTGCCTGAGGTGGTGGCGCCCGTTCCTTGGATCGTCACGCGCAGGTTCTTGATGGTGGTGAAGCGGCTGGTCGACGTCGTGGAGATGTTCAGCGGGATCTGAAAAGTGTGCCACGTCGGACCGGTGAAATCGATTGTCGCACGGTCGGCCGGGACGGTCACGTCGTGGAGCAGCGTGCCGGAGACGTAGCCGTAATCGCCGCCGTTGAGATCGTCGGCATCGAGGCGCCCGTTTTTGTTGAGGTCGAAGCCGTCGATGATGCCGTTGCTCGCTCCATAGCGCGCCGTCGGCGCGACGCCGTACAGGAAGCCGATGTCCTCGCCGGGCTGCAGAATGCCGTCGCCGTTCGTGTCCTCGGTGCGAAGGATACCGAGGCCGTCGGCGTTCTCGTCGATGCCGCCGAGTCGGAAGTTGAGTTTATTGCCGCTGCCATCGCCGAGCATGACGACCTCGAGGATCGTCTTCTGCGACAGGTCGATGCCTGAGACGGAAAACGGGAAGACGATGGAGACCTCGTCGCTGGCGGCGAGCGGAGCGCCGACGCCATACTGGAACTGGAGCACCTTCTGGCTTTCATTGGCGCTCGCCTGCGCGTTCGGGTTGATCGTGAGGATGTTGACGTCCTCGGATATCCATGTCAGCTGGTCCGGCGCGGCCGCTGTACCGCTTGGGTTCGAGGCGATTTGCCACTGCGACGCCAAGGTCGGGGCCTGCTCCTCCTGCTTGATGCCCTCCATGTTGTCGATCAGCGCGAAGGCATTGAGGTTCAGGTTCTGGCGGCTCTGCGCAAACTCGCCCGCCAGGGTCACGATCAGCTTGTTGCCGATCTTGATGCGCTTGGCCTGAGCGTCGAACTCATAGACGAGCAGGCTTTTCGCGAGCTCGGTGATCTGCGGCACCGTGGGTGATTTCGCGCCGGCTTGATACAGCATCGTTGAGCCGAGGGAGTACTTGTCTCCCCACTCGTGAGAGACGCGCGCCCCGAGCAAGGTATCGTTATTGAGGTTCGCGAAGGGGGCGACCTCGAAGCTCATGTCAATCGTCGATCCGGAGGTGATCCGGTCCGGGTTGAAGAAGGTGATGAAGCCGGCCTCATAGTCGATGAAGTAGTCCACGTTGCGGGTCAGCTTCTGGCCGTCCAGGATCACGATTTCGGACTGGACGACGAGGTTAGGCTCGAGGAAGAAGGTCCTGAAGCGATAGCTGTATTCCACGTGAATCAGGCGCTTGGAGATCGGGGTTTGAGCATAGACGTCGGGGTCCGGCGTCGTCGGAGAGGAATTTGCAACGGAGAAGGGCTGTTTGAGGCGGAAGATGCCGTTCTCGAAGTCCACCTCGATCGTGTCCGGATATTTCTGCTGGGGAATGAGATCGCTGCCGACTTCGACGCGGTTCAGGTCGAGGACGCGCATGATGAAGTTGCCACGGCCGTTGTCGCGCACGATCTGATTCTGGCCGACGGAGTAGTACGTCTTCATCTCGCGGTTGTAGCCCGCCTCCGTCGCGGTCGAGATGAGCGGGATGTCGGAGGGCGTCTTGATCAGCTTGAAGAGACCGGATCCGTTCGCAGAGGAGGTGGTGTTGCTGGAGGACTGCAGCGTCAGCGCGTTGCCTACGTTGTCGGCATAGTCAATCGCGACGACATACTGGGGCAGCAGCTGGTTGCGGAACTGGATGATGCCCTTCGCATAGTCGATCGTATAGTCCTGGCCGGCGACGAGGGGAAGGAACTTGCCCGTGAACGAGGAGGAGTTCACGCAGGGCGCGCCGCCCGTGCAGACGACATCGTCGACGGTTAGGGTTTGCTCGTTGAGATTCGTAACTCCGATTTCCTGCTTCGCCAGGTATACGCGTTCGGTGCCGGCGCGGATCGGCAGGCGGGCCGGATTGTCGAAGGTCACGTCGTAATACTGGCGGCGCTGATAGGAGGTGTCCTGCAGGTCGAGCGTCACGAACTGCGTGTTGCCGGTAAACCGCTTGGTCTTCGTCTGGCCCTTCGTGCGCGAGCCGATGAAGGTGGAGCGCAGGCCCTTGTACTTTATGTCCGCGCGGATGCCGAACAGCTGCTTGTTGTAGGAAACGAATTCGGTCGCGGGCAGAGACAGATCGATGTCGCCGAAGGAGACATTTTGCACGATCTCGTTCGGGTCCCCCTGGTAGGTGACGGAAATGTCCTGCTGGTTGAGTTTCGTATCGTCATAGTCGACATTGACCGTGATCTTCGGGCCGACCTTGCCCTGCATGCGCAGTTGCAGCTGCTGGTCGATCTCGATGAGGTTCGTCGTCTGCGCCCGGCCCGTCGTCTTCT
>JBBTJN010000109.1:0-12665 GCA_038059415.1 Elusimicrobiota bacterium
GCGATTACGTGCCCTGGGACCCGATGGAGCTGCTGCAGCTGCATGACTGGAACGTGGTCTACGCCGGCGACGGCCACGATCTCGCGTGCGTGCTCGCCGCACAGCGCACCGCGCTCAAGCTACGCAATGGCCAGCCGACGGCGGTGGTCTATCGCACGGAGAAGGGCTGGCGTTACGGAATCAGCGGCCGCAAATCCCACGGCGCGGGGCACGCGTTCTGCTCGGAGGATTTCTACAAGACCGTAGCGCCGTTCGAAAAGCGGTTTAAAACCGCTTTGCCCCGCTCCTCGAGCGACCGGACATCGGAGAACGTCGAGCGCGCCTACTGGGAGACGCTGCTGGCCGTGCGCGGCGTCCTCGAGGGGCAGCCGGGATTGTGCAAAGCCGCGGCCGAGAAGCTGGCCGCGTCTGAGAAGCGTCTGAATGGTCAAAAGCGCCGTTTAAAGCCCGGGGCGCCGAAGCTCGAGAAGCTCTACAGCGCCGGCCTGAGGCCTGAGCGTGTTCCTGAGGATCTCAAGCTGGAGGCGGGGAAAGCGGCGACTCTGCGCGGAGCGTTGGGCAAGTCCCTGGGCTGGCTCAACACCTTGACCGAAGGCGCCTTTTTGGCCTGCGCGGCCGATCTGCTGGAATCGACGAGCGTCAGCGAGCTGAACGCGGGCTTCGATAAGGGCTTCTGGCATGCCAAGCGCAACGCGGGCTCGCGCCTGCTGGCCATCGGAGGCATCTGCGAGGACGCGATGGGCGCTTACATGTCCGGCCTGTCCACCTTCGGCCGGCATGTGGGCGTGTCGAGCTCGTACGCGGCCTTCATTGGAGCCTTGGAGCACGTCTCGGCGCGCCTGCATTGCATCGGCCAGCAGGCCCGGCGGGACATTTCAGGCGAAGCGATGAAGACCTGGATCATGGTCAACGCCCATGCCGGCCCGAAGACGGGCGAGGACGGCTCGACGCACGCCGACCCGCAGGCGCTGCAGCTTCTGCAGAATAATTTCCCCGACGGCGCCTTGATCACGCTCACGCCCTGGGACCCGGCCGAGATCTGGCCGTTGCTGGCGCGCGCGCTCCTGGCTCATCCGGCGGTGCTCGCGCCTTTCGTCAGCCGACCGGCCGAGATGGTGGTCGACCGAACCGTGCGGGGGCTGCCGCCGGCCTCGGCTGCGGCGGAAGGCGTCTACGCTTTGCGCCGGGCCGACACGCTGCGCACGATGGTGCTCCAGGGCAGCGGCGTGGGCAACGCGTTCGTGTCCCATGTCCTTCCCAAACTCGACGAAGAAGGCATCGCGGTCAATGTTTTCTACGTGGCCAGCGCCGAGCTCTTCGACCTTTTGGGCGAGGAACGACGCCGCAAGGTTTTCCCGCCGGAGCTGATGGCGCAGGCGATGGGCGTCACCGACTTCACGCTCGCGACCATGCACCGTTGGATCCGCTCGGATGAAGGAATGCGCGCCTCGCTGCATCCCTTCAAGAAGGCGGGCTATCTGGGCAGCGGCTCGGGCGACAAGGTTCTCGCGGAAGGCGGTCTCGACGGCCCGTCCCAGCTCGCGGCGATCCGAGCCTGGGCGACCGCCGGCAAGGCGGCTCGCGAGGGTTAACGAAGCAGCCGATTGCTGAGAGAAACGGCGCGGCGGCGTCTACAGCCCGCTGTCGCCGCGATCTCCCCCCCCGTCCGGGTCAGAGCGATCGTCGGGACCGCCATCGCCGCCGCCGCCACGGGGCTGATTGCCAAGTTCGTCACGGCCTCCATACCCGGAGGACCCACCGTCCACGTCCACTTCCCGAGGGTCTGGCATCTTCTTGCGGGAGCCCTTCTTCGTGGTGAGCGCGTGGCTTGCGAAGTTGGAGACGATATTCTCGACTGAATTGGACACGCCGTCGAACAGATTGCTCGCCCCGGCGACCGACGTTGGGACCGTATTCACGAGAGGCGTGAGCGCGGAATCCCCCACGAGCGGTGAAACGACGGGTGACACCGGGATGACGTCGATCGGGAGCGCGGACGGGACACTCAGGATGGGAGACAGGTGCAGCGTCGGGGCAGACAGCACCGGAATCGCGAGAGAGCCCGTCATGCGGCCAAGGCTCGATACGACACCACCCAAGTAGCCTGCGCCGAAAACGGGGCCGGTGACCGCGGCGCCCACCGTCTGCGCGCAGGCGTGATGGGCGCTCGAGCCCGGAGACGGGAGAATCAAGGCGAGCGAGAAAGTGAGGGCGATCAGAGACCGAAAGCGCTTCATTGGAGGAGCCTCCCTTACTGTGAGTCTGCCTCGATTGTAACACCCCGTGCGTTTTTGTGGATGGGTCCTAGGTCCCAACGGGAGCTAGGCATTGGTCCCACGAACGCAAGGCCCTTTGAACTTGAAAGGCTATCTGTCGAGAATCTTAACGTTTGCGGTTGATCGGGAAGATCAACGCGGGCAATATGAAGTCGAACAGGGAACACAGGACCAGGACGCCCCCCAATATCCAGAGGAGCGTCATTGTCGGCAGCATGGTCACGAGCCCGCCGTAGAGCAGCACCCCTCCGATCGAAAAGATCAACGAGCAGAAGAACATCGCCGAGTAGATCTTGCCCTGGCTCTCGTGGTAGGAGTCCGACACGACCTTGGTCGTGAGACTTGTCCAGGTCACGATCGCGGGCGCGGCGAGGATCGAGCTGAAAAGCATCAGAGCCGCGGCCAGATGCAGGTTGCCCGCAAAGAACAGCGCGGCGTAGACGAGCCCCGAGAGGCCATGCAGCCAGGAGGTCCACTTGCCTTGGTGCTGGAGCCGGTCCATGCCCTTCAGCGCGTCGGCGTGGGCGTCGGCAAGCAGCTTGGCGCCTCGCAGCGAGGCCCAGGCGCGCAGGTCGCTCGCAGCACTCATCATCTCGAGCAAATCTGCGGCCTCGGCCTCGGTGCGGCCCAGAGCCCCGCCGACAGCCTTGGCGCCCTCGGCGACGAGGTCGGCGCCGAACTGCTCGCTTGCGCGCGCCGCGCCGCCCTTCGCCCATTCGTCTCTATAGCGGGCGAACACGGCAGGCACGGTGCCGCGCAAAGCGGCCGCGGCGGCGTCGAGCGTTTTGTCGTCCAAGAAAGACTCTCGCGCAGCGAGCTCGGAGCGGAACACGCGCGCCGAGGGGGCCAACGCCATCCGCTCGGGATCGCGCGCGAAGGCCATGAGGCCCGAGCCGAGGCCCGAGCCGAGGGCCGCCGTCGCCAGGAACAGGCCAAAGGAGCCCGCGCCCGAATGAAGAACGTCCTCGAGAAAGCGCGGTATTGCCGCGAAGATCAGCACGTCGCTCGCCGTCACGGACAACATCATCGAAAACAGATATAGACGCAGAAAGCGGTTGGAGAAGATCGCCTTGAAGCCCGCGGCAATCTCCTTGAGGATGCGGCGGCGCGCGACGACCTTCACCGGGAAGCCGCCGAACTCGACCGGGACCCCGGAGGCCAGAGCGAGGTCGCCGTCCACTTCAACGAGGATGGTCTTGCGGCCTTCCACCTGCCCCCCCGTCACGCCCCGGTAAACCGCGCCGCCCACCCCGTCGCGCTTCAATATCTGGGCAAGCTCCCGGCGCGCGGCCATCATCTCGTCGCGCGGCAGCTTAAGAAATATCCCGTAGCCGACCGCGCACGCGGCGAGCAGGACGCCGTACACCGCATAGGACAAAGCGTTGCCGCTGAGCAGGCCGTAGTACGCGTTGAGCGTCGCGATGAACACGCCCGCCAGCAGAGGGCCCAGGATGCCGACGACGTTCATCACGATCGTCAAGATCGCATTGGCGCGGTTGTAGTGGTCCACGTCGTCGGCCAGGATACGGTTGATGGCGACCGAGCTCGCCGTCGTGCCCGCCATGTTCAGGAACCCAGCGCCCGCGATCAGGCCCGCGAAGACCCCAAAACCGAGGAAGCCCTGGAAGAACAGGACCGGAACTAGCAGCATCATGATTGAACGGCCGATGTACGTCCAGATGATGACCTTCTGCGTCGAGGTGCGGTCGATGAGCGGTCCAGTGGACAGCGAAGCGCCGGCCTGCGCGCCCCAGTTGATCGCGCGGTTGTAGCCGAGCTTGGCCGCATCCGCCTTCGTAGGCGCCACGAGCTTGGGCAAGGCGGTGTAGTGGAAGTTCACGCCTAACATCATGAGCGCCTGGCCCGCCGTGTAGATCCAGAACTGACGGTTGCGGTCTTCTTCGGGAAGCACGCGCAGGCAACTCTTCAGCTTGGCCCATGCTCTCCGAAGAAGACCGCCTCCGATGTTCTCGGAGGCGGGACCGACCTGAGGAACGAAGGAGATATGGGGGCCTCCTCCCCCCGTGTCAGGGGGCCGTGGTTTTGCCGGACGGACGCCCTTCGTCGCTTGCGACATGTCGTGGAGCTTGCGGATGCGCACGCCGGTATTGGGATGCGTGATGAACAGTTCGAAGATCAGGTCGTCGGCGCGAGTCGGGCCGCCGGACGCCGAAGGCCTCGCAAGTTCACCCGCGTTCTCGAGCTGCTCGAGCGGATTGACGATCATGATGTGCTGCATCGAGGCCGCGCGCGGAACGGCGGCGCCCGGTAGGCGGAAATCCGCTGCCGGCCGCCAGGTAGTGAGAAGACCGAGCGCCAGCGCCAGGGATTGCGGATCCTCGCTCAGAAGCGCTCCGTCTTCGTCGGCCATGCCCTCATTGTTGCGCGAGGACGCCATTTGAAGAATCTGGAGGACGACCGGGGTCCACAGCGCCGCGAACAGGCGGATCAAGGCGGGCAGGGACTTAAGGATGATGCCGACGGAGATCGGATCGAGGGCCTCGGGCCTGACGCCCGAACCGTCAGACCGCACCGCAAGCGCGTCCACCGGCGCCGTCTTCGTCCGCAGGCCGAGCGCCTTCCCGACGAGAATCTTCGCATGACTGACGGCCCACATGACGCCGTAGGACGCAAACGCGACGCCGGAGGCGATGGCGCCGCCGATCGAGCCCGACAGCATGTGCCGGTCCATCACATGCGAGAACTCGTGGCTGAGCACTCCGCGCAACATGCGTACGCCGAGAGCTTTGAGCTCAACACGGTCGGCCTTGAGCACGACGGCCGCGACCTGGGAGGGCGTCGCGTCGACGGGGATACCGGCAACCGAGCCGGCGATCGCGAGGCGGAAGACCTTAAATTCCTTGGTGCCCGCGTCGGACGAGGTGATAAGGCGCACCACGCCGTCGCGAACGATCTCGGGATCGAGGGTCATCGCCTTGATGCCCTTGGTCACGCCGACCATCGCGGAGAACGGGCTGCGGCCGGTCGCATAGGCATTCGGGGCGCCCATGGGGTCAATGACCATCTCGGGCATTGGAATTTCCTTTTTGCCTTTTGCGCGGCGGCCGGCATTGATCTTGCCGCGCAGGCCTTCCATGATCTTAAAGAACTCCGGGTCCTGCTCTTTCGTGGTGGTCTCAGCCCGCATCAAGAGTTTGATGATATTCTTCGCGAAGAAAAACGGGATGAACGCGAGGACGGAGGCGATGCCGAGGTTGGTGAGAAGACTCGTGATGCCGAACACGGTGACGGCAAGGAGGACGCCGGCCCCCGCCATCACGCCGAGCATGACGACGGACTTTGCCATATAGTGGAACGCGGGCCACTTCGGCGGCCGATCTACGAGTATGTCCGGGTCCGCGACCGGCACTTTCATCGTCGACGGCGACGCCGCCGATTTGGGGAGAATCCTGGCCAGCAGCCTTTCTGTCCAGACCGCCGCGCGCTCTCCGGAGAATGCGATGACAAGAAAGGTCAGCGGGCTCGAGAAGGCGGTCACGGCCGTAAACGCGAGGAGGCCGAGGTACAAGACGTCGAAGTTCATGAGCAGGCCGGATATATTTTTAAAAATCGAGACTCCCTTATCCCACTTGATCGTGCGCGAGCCAAGCAGGCTCCAGGCGATGAAGGCAATGTTCGTATGCACCGAGCCGAAGCCGGTCAGGAGACCGAACACGACGCCGATCATGACCCACTGGAAGGACGGGAAGCGGATCTTCTGTATCGCGCCTAGGACGGCGAACGGCGCGCCGGTCTCGGCCGAGTTGATGAGGCGGCCAAGGAAGAAGGCAATCGTCGTCATCACGGGCAAGGCCATCAGGCCGATGAGCGGAGAGAGGCTGATAAGGCCGGCAACGGAGGCGACGCCGACCAGGGCCGGGACCACGGTGAGCATGGTCCAAGTCAGCACGGAGTCCGCGAGCGCCGACCTGCCGAACCAGCGTCCGCCGGCGACGGAGGCAAGCGGCAGGGCGGCGGTCATCAGGCCGACGCTCGGGAGGACCACGCCGAGGCTCGGCACGGCGACGGCGCACGCGCCGATGAAGGCGCCAAGCGCGAAGTCGAGGATCGTCTTGACCTTGTTCAGGCGAGGGGAGTCGCGCTTGGCGAGGCGGTAGCGCGCGTACAGCGCAAGCGGGAAAAGAAGCAGACCTGAACTGACAGCCCAGACGGCCGCGACAGGCATCACGCCGAACACGGCGGGCAGCAATGCGACGGCCGCGATCTGAAGGCCGAGCGTCACGCCCGCGCCGGCGGCGACGGTCGCAACCATCTTGATCGCGCCGCCGAGCTTAGAGCGGCGGGGGCCGTTAATGTTCGGCGGGGGAACCGGGGCGCGCAAGCCTGCGGGCTGGAAGGCCCCCTGGATGAGGCCCGGCGACTGGCTATCGGCGTTAAGAATACCCGCGACGATCGGCTTACGCCCGTGCGCCTCCTCGATGCCGAGCAGACGGCTCATCATAATCGAGGCGGCGGATCGGGAATCGAAGACGGGTCCCTTCAAGATCGCTTCGACGGCCCCGGCGACCTCGAAGCGCGCCGCGGCCAGGCTCTTCGCGTCGACCGTGACCGGGCTCAGCACGGCGGGCTGAAGTCCGGCTGGAATCGGCGCGTTGGACAGCGGCACGGACAGCGCGCCGCTGAGCGACGAGGCCATGAGGTTCGTCACAGGCATCGACAGACGAGGGATCGAGGAAGTCGCGGCGGCGCCGGCGGCCGAGCCCGAAACGGCCGAGGAGGCGCCAGTCATCACGGCGGAGACTTGGGACCAGGCCGCAAGCGGAGCCGAGACGAGGAGGAGAGAAAATGAGATAGCCGCCGCGAGAAATCGTTTCACAGGATGCATGCATTGACTCCTTTGGATAAGTTCCCAGGGTATGCCTCGGCGGAAGCGGGCTACTTCCTCCTTCGTTGCGCCTTCTTGATCTTGTCGTCTGGAAGATGGTCATCATCCTCCGCAGAGCGTGACGAGCGCCGGACTCGTCCGGGCATCAGCTTGGCTAGGACGGCGTTGAGGGCCGCAGCGTAGCCGTTGAAGTTGGTCCTAAGGTCAGCCGCGGTGATCTCATAGGCCACGTCCGGCGTGATGCCCAGATTCTCGATGGGTTGGCCGCCGGGACGCTGCGCGAAGGTCCAGGTGTAGTTCACGCCGGTGATGCCCTGCTGGTTAAGCAGCTCCACGCCCTTGACGCTCCCTCCGGAGCCGGAGGTGTTTACGCCGAAAATGGTGGCTCGCTTGTTGTCCTGGAGGATCGCGGGGAGGAAGTCGGCGCAGGAGAAGTCCAGCTCGTTGACCAGCACGACTAGGGGCTTTGTGTATCGGACCCGGGTGTTCGGGGCTATCTTCTCGATGCCGAGGAGGGCGGTGGCGTCGGTCAGGCGGCGCCCGGCCTTGAGCTCGTCGAGGATGAATTGGGCGTACCGGCTCACGTCGGCCATGGTCTCCTTCGGGTTGTTCCCCATGCCGGCCATATCCTCGCCGAGCACGCTTTCCTCGGCTTCGTGGCTGCCGCTGTCGGCCAGTTGCTGTAGGATGGCGGCGGCCTGGAGCGCGTCGTTCTCATCGACGATCAGGCGGTGCTTGGGAACGACGAGCGGTTTGTCCGTGAGCATGGAGAGCAACGCGTACATGAACAACAGGTTGCCGCCGGGGTTGTTGACCTGGTCGAAAACCAGGCCGTCCGTCTTCTTCTCGAAGGCCGCGATGAGCTGGGCGAAGAGCATGGCCGCCTGCTCATCGCCGGAGAAGTCGGAAACGCGGATGTACCCGATGTTCTGCCCCTGCTCGTTCTGGTAGATGTAGGCCTTGAAGGGGATCTGGTCGGCCATCTTCGGCGGCAGCTGCCAGATGATCTTGCCCAGCGCCGGCACGAAGCTGTTCTTGCCCCCGATGGTGAAGCCGTTATCCGCGTTGTCCTTGGCCACGGCCTTGAACTCCTCGGCGCGCGGGTGGGCCATGTTGGGGATGATTTTGCGCAGGACCTTGCGGAACGCATCCTTGAAGTTCGACTCGATGGTAGGCACATGACCGGGCGTGGATTCCGTGTCCAGACCGCCGTCTCGGACGGGAATGTCCAGCGGCACGGCTTCGGCTGTGTACTTCCAGGTCAGCGCGGCGTCCTTGGCTGCGCCGTCGGCTCCTTTGATCGTGAGGACGATGTCGCCCTGGGGCACTTCCATGCCGCTGCGCCGCGAGCGGGCGGTCAGTCGCCTCTCGGAAAGGCGGGCGTCGGTCTGCGCCCTGTTGGGGACGGAGTTTAGGTCATTGACGGCCTGCTCCACCGGCTTGCCGCCGAACTCCACGACCTCGTCGCCCACGCGAAAGGGGAATTTGAGCCGCGGCAGGGCTTTGCGGTTGATGTAGCCCAGGTAGTACTTGCCCTCAGCCTTGACGATGGTGACAGGCAAGGTGGCCCTCTCGGTCGAAGCGAACTGGATGCTGGCATGATAGTCGCGCGTGGCGGCCACAAAATCGGCCATGATGACCTGGAACTGCCGGTTGGTGATGTCGGACTTGCCCAGGATCTTGTCGTGGGCCTGCTGGTATTCCTTCTTGAGGTCCACGCCCATCTGCGTCTGCTTCCAGGCGATGGGAGCGTAGTGATTCATGTAAATGGATGCCACCTGGAAGAGGGTTTGCAGCATCAGCTTCTGCACGCTCGTCGGGGGCTTGCGGGGGGTGTTCTGCTGGGTGCTCCCAGCGTTGGCGCCGCCCACGGCGACGTCGCGCGCGGACGTCAGACCGTGGCCCGTCTCGCCGGTGAGAATGTCCTGTATCTTGCCGCCGAAGCTCCTGACATCGCCGCTCGAGGCACGGGAGACGGAGCCCAGTTCCTGGATCGCCTTGGTGACTTCGTGCGTCATGCCCATCGCCACGGTCTCGACAGACGTGATGGGGTTGGTGATGGTCATGGGAGCCATCGTCATGGGCGAGAGCGAGTAGACTTGCAGGGGGGAGAGAGCGGAGTTCGGGAGTATCAGGTTCGAGGGCAGGACGATAGGCGCAGAGACGCCCGTGCTGAGAGGGACGATGCGCGCGATGTTGAGGGCCATGGCGGCGCCGGGGGCCTGGAGCGCCAGCAGGATGGAGAGTATGGAGGCGGCGGTGCGCGTGGCGGCGGGGATCTTGAGCATGGTGGATTCTAACTACGAACGAGCGCCATGTTCCAGGCCAATGGACCTGCGGGCGATCGTCAATGGGCCCATATGATTTCGGGTCGGAAGACCTATCAAACCCGAGAACCGTTCCCCCGACAAATTTAACCGAACGATGCTTGACATATCTTGATACCCGGGCTAACCTTATGGAACCCTCTATGCCCGAAGAGAATACGAAACCGGCGAGCGCGCCCCCCCTGCAGCCTCCCCCCGACGGCGATGCCGCCCTGACCGAGTCCCCCCCCGGAGAAAAACTTCGGCCCTTTTCTTACATTAACTATGAAAACATCAAACGTCTGGCCTATTTATTGAAAAAAGAGCCTCCGCAGGTTGCGGCGGTGGTTCTTTCCTACCTGAAACCGGAGTTCACTCAGAGAATTCTCGCGGCCCTTCCGGACAGCCTCAAGGTTGCGGTGATCCAGGAAAGCGCCAAGGTGAGAAGCCTGTCTCCTGAGCAGATGACGGCGATCGACGCGCGCGTCAAGGAAAAAGTGGATCTCGTCGTCGGCGGCTGGGAGCAGGCGGCCGTGCTTCTCGAAAACGCCGATGAAAAAACGCGAGGGGTCATCTTTGAGCGGCTGCGCCGCGAAAACCCCATGATTTACGATAAGCTGAAGAAATCGATGTTCCGCTTTGAGGACATCCCCAAGGTCCCCTTTGAGTCCGTGCGCATCATCATTCGTGAGCTCAAAAACAGCACGATCGCCACCGCCTTGCACGGGGCATCGCCCGAGCTCCTCAATAAGTTCCGGGCCAATATGCCGCCGGGAGGTGTACAGCTTCTCCTTGAGACGCTCCAATTCTCCACGCCCACTCCCGCCGACGTCCAAACGGCAAGGAAGGAGATCGTCAACGTCATTCGCCACCTGGAGAAGGAAGGCCAGGTCTCCTTGGATGATAACGGGGATCGATCCTTCCTCGGCGACCTGGACGAGGAGGAGGCGCCAATGCCCGCGGCCGCTCCCTCGACGCAAGCCGCCGAGGCCAAGCCCTCAATGACGGCCCAGGCGGCTCAATACCTCAGCGCCGGCGTCGCCCACTACCAGGGAGGACGTTTTGAGCAAAGCCTGGAATACTTTCAATACGCGTTAAACTGCGACCCCTCTCTTTGGCAGGCCCATCAATGCTTGGGCGGCGCTTTTTATTCGTTAAACCGCATGGCCGAGGCGCGTACGCATTACGAGAAACTTCTGCAGGTGCACCCCGATCCGGCTCTGAAGGAATGGTACGAGACCTTCAAGAAAAACTTGGCTTAGGAGAGCCTCTCTCGCAAAACCTCGAAGACGTCGGCGTCTTCGCCGGAGGCAACGCAGACGCGGAACAGGGCCGGCCGGCGCGCCCGTCAGGTAGACGGCGGCGAGCTCACTTCCTGTTTTGCTCAAAAATGCCTTCGATGACGCAGGTGACGCCCGCGAATTTATTGAGCTTTCGGAAGATGAACTCGAAGCGGCAGATAAGTTCGAGAATTGACGCGAGCGTTTTATTCATCGGACCCAAATCCCCTGCGCCGCCGGCCGCTCCTTTCCGGCGGCGTGTCAGCCATACGGCAGGAAGTATCGCGCCGTAGAGATAATAGTTTGCCGTCACCCTGAGCCCGCAGTCGTGAGCAAGGGCGGTCAATTGGGGAAGCGTATAGCGGCGGTGATGGCCGAGGAAGACGTCGTGTGAAGACCAAAGGGACATAAAGGCCGGAGCGGTGATGAAAAAGCGATTTTTGCCCTCGCAGCGCTCGGTCACGCGGCGCAACAATCCCGCATCATCCTTCACGTGCTCCAGAACGTCCATCATCAACACGAGGGAATTGACGATGCGGGAGGGGAGTTCTCTGCGCCGAGTGACGCATCCTTGAATGCGTTCATCCGGCACGGATTGCGCATCGGGGTAGCCGGTATCGACAAGATCGACATTGAAAATCCGCCGGCCTCCAAATCGGATCAGGCAGTCGGAAAAAAATCCGGAGCCGGACCCGATGTCGACGATATTCAACGCGGTCTGCGTGCGGGACAGGACATCCTTGAGAGCTTGCAGGACGGGAATCCGCTTAGTCCTGTAATACCAATGGGAGTTGGGGTCGATTCCAGATAAGTCAATTTCCTTAAGATCCACGGCCTTGCGGTGATCGGAAGGAGAGCAGATGCCATGCCATCAAGAACGGATCTCTCAGAACGGAGATTTTAGAACCGGCTATCTCATGCCAATCGATCGGCATTTCATGCACCGATTCTCCGGCGCCAAGCATGGAAAGGATCAATTGGGTGTCCCAGACCCAGCGCATGTCCGTGGGCCGATCCAAATAGGGCTTCAGCACGGAAGCCCGGAACAGCTTCATGCCGCATTGGGAATCGTAGATCTTGACGCCGAAATGGAGAGAAACTAATGTAGCGAAAATTCTCCCCAGATAGTGGCGCAGGGCGTTGCGGGAGACGTCGCGACCGAGAAGCTGGACGCGGGAGCCGATCACCGCAGCCAAGGGAGTGCCCTTGAGGGCCAAAAAATATTCCATGGCGCGAAGCAGCTCCGAGGCCGGGGTCGATCCATCGGCATCAAGGAAACCGACATACTCGCAGCCGGAGGAGAGACCCCTCTCGAAACCGGCTTTCAGGGCGCTGCCCTTGCCGCCGTTGATCTCCCGGCGCAGACATGAGATTCGTCCCCCCAAGCCGCTTTCTCTAAGCAAGTCGAGAGTTTTGGCATATTCGTCGGGGGAGCTGCCATCATCAACCAGGAGGAACTTTAATTCATGGACGTCAGACGATGGCAGGCCGATAATCCCGCTTAACAGGCGCGGCAACCGCGCAGATTCGTTGTAAACGGGGATAACGATTAGAATCCGGGGCACGGTCATAGAAGCCGAATCCAGGATTCGCGCAATGCCGGATCATAGAAAAGACCGTCGAGGTTGTTCGCGCTGACGGCCAGATATCCCGGTCTCCATGCGTTCTTCAAATCGACCTGAGGCTCGAACCGGCAGCCGTCGGAAAGATTGATCGGCTCGGTGCCTGGATGAAGCGCCGTATTAAATGTCTCCGCGACCGACGGGGCCAAGCGGCGTGCGATCAAGAGACTTGATCGTCTCAAGCACCAGGAGGTACGCGTTCTTGTAATGCTGGAGGTTGAACGCGGACATATTGTCGCGTTCGGAATGGATGACCTTGAAGATCGCGTCTTGAGAAGCCCCGTACACCGTGACCGCGGGAATGCCCGCGTCGCGGAAGGTCGAGGAGTCGGCGT
>JBBTJN010000110.1:0-1368 GCA_038059415.1 Elusimicrobiota bacterium
CCGTTGGGTTCTCATTCTCGGGGAAAACTTCCGAGACCTGGGTCATGCGCCCGCTTGGCGGGCTCAGCGGTTGGCGAGGAAGCGGAAGATCAGGGAGAGATGGCGCTTGAGTTCGCGGACGCGCCGCAGCTTCGAGACGCCGGCGCTGCGGGTGTGCAGGGGGGCGGCGACCTCGACGACGGGGCGCTTATCGAGCAGAGCGCGCGCGGCGATTTCCGCGTTGATCTCGAAGCCGTTTGAGGTGAGAGCAAGGCTCTTGATAAACGAAGCCCGATACAGGCGGCATACCGGGGTGTAGGCGGTCAATTGCATGCCGAACAGGCCGCGGTATAGGGCGTTGATCATGAGGCCCGGCAGACGCCGGACCCAGGGCACGTCCTTCATATCGCCCGGACGCAAATAGGGAGATCCCGAGGCGAGGTCCGCCTTTTTCGCGATGGCGGCGGCGTAGAGATCCTTCAGGGAGGAAGGAGGAAAGGTGAGGTCCGCGTCGAGCGTCGCGATCCATTCGCCGCGCGACTCGGAAAATCCAGCGCGGATGGCCCCGCCCATGCCACGGTTGGACGGGAGCGTCACAATTCGGATATCCTTGCGGGTGATCAGAAGATTAGCGGCGGCTGCGGCCGTGTCATCTGTCGAGCCGTCGTCGACGATCACGACCTCGAAGGAGACGCCGAGCGCGTCGAGATCTGGGAAAAGTTCGGCCATGTAGCCGGAGATGGTCTCCGCTTCGTTGTGACACGGAAGGATGACGGTGAGGACTGGGTTCAGAGGATTTTGCGGAAGTACGCAATCGTGCGCTTGAGGCCTTCTTCGAGGGGAACCTTCGGTTCCCACTTCAACTTCTTGCGCGCGAGGGTGATGTCGGGGCGCCGCACCTTCGGGTCATCGACAGGCAGTTTTTTGAAGACGATCTTCGAGCGTGAGCCGGTCAGTCGTTTGATCGTCTGCGCGATCTCGAGCAAGGTCATTTCGACGGGATTCCCCATGTTGATCGGCCCGGTCGTGTTCGACCGGACGAGGCGGTCGATGCCGTCGATGAGGTCGCAGACGTAGGTCAGGCTTCGGGTCTGAGAGCCGTCGCCGTACACCGTGATAGGCTTGCCCTTCAACGCTTGCGTGATGAAGTTGGGGACCGCGCGACCGTCCTCGGTGCGCATGCGCGGTCCGTAGGTGTTGAAGATGCGCACGATGCGCACGGGCACGCCGTGATAGCGGTGGTAGGCCATCGTCAGAGCCTCGGCATAGCGCTTGGCCTCGTCGTAGACACCGCGCGGGCCGATAGGGTTGACGTTGCCCCAGTAAGTCTCGGGTTGGGGGTTCACCTCGGGGTCGCCGTACACCTCGGAGGTGGACGCGAGCGCGAAG
>JBBTJN010000111.1:0-2960 GCA_038059415.1 Elusimicrobiota bacterium
GAGCGCCTGCATGGCATGCAGGAGGTCAGCGGTTCGATCCCGCTAAGGTCCACCAATTTGAAGTTCGGTTCCCTTCAGCTAAAAAGTTGAAGGGTGTTTGGTAGGAAAAGTCGAGACTTCCCTTCCGCAGAAATAAGTTCGAGAGCGTCAATCCCACCAACTCTCGCTTTTTCTCATCCGACGCGGAAAGCCAAAGATTCTTAACGTCTTTTACGAGTTCGAGAGCCCGGTCGGCAGTTATGCGGCGATCCTCTCCCGAAGTGGCAGGCTCGGCCAATATCGATTCTAGGCGAGCCTTTTCTTCCTGCCATGCCGAGGCCTCCTTCCAGAAGCTTTCTGTGATGTGGCCTTCTAGGAGATCCTCGTAGGCTCGGGACATGGCGACCAAAGCGGCCCAGGAAAAAGCCCTGCGCGACGCCGTCGATAGGGACCCCATTCTGCACGAGAAGTACGCCCCTGCATGGAAGAAAATCGCCGCGGCTGAACGCGCCTACTCCGGCCGCTTCAAGGAGCTCATGTACCGGAGAACGGGCGGCACGTTGGCACACTTGGCGAACATGCTCGTCACCTATGTGGACCAGACGGCCAAGCCGAACGAACAGAGGTGGGCCGAGTATCGGGATTCCTCTCTAGCCTCCCTGCAGCAGAGGCTGTATTCGCCCGCCACTCTCTATCCCGGGATGGAGAAATCGCTTTTGACGGTGGCGCTGAAAACCGCCCTTGAAAAACTGGGGCCTGACGACTCTTTCGTCAAAACGGTTCTCCAAGGGAAGACCATCGAGGAAGCCGTGGAAGAGGCCGTCTCGAAAACCAAGCTCTTCGACGTCGAATACCGCAAGCAGCTGGTCGCCGGCGGAAAACAAGCGATCGACGCCTCGGAGGATCCTCTGATCCGCATGGCGGCGAGGGCCACCCCCATCCTGTGGGAAATGCGCGTTTGGAAAGAGAAGACCGTTGATGCCGCCGAAATCGCGGCGGGAACTTTGATTTCGCAAGCGCGTTTCGCGGTTTACGGAAAAAGTCTCTATCCTGACGCGAACTTTACTTTGCGCTTGAGCTATGGGAAAGCGTCCGGCTACGAGGAAGGGACGACGAAAGTTCCGTATAAAACGACTTACTACGGCCTCTATGGACGCGCCGCGGATTTCGACGGCCAGGCTCCCTTCGATCTGCCGTCCAAAGTCGCCGCCGCGCGCGAGAAGATCGATCTAGAGACTCCGATCAACTTTGTCACGACCAACGACATCATCGGCGGAAATTCCGGGAGCCCGGTCGTGAACAAGGAAGGCGAACTGGTCGGACTGATCTTCGACGGAAATATTCAAAGCTTGGAGGGAGCCTATCTCTACCGAGACGCCCAAAACAGGTCGATCGCCGTCCACTCGACCGGGATCATGGAAGCCCTGATCAAGATTTACGGCATGGGCGACCTGGCCGAGGAATTGACTCGCGGCTCGATGAAGGCCGTCACGAATCGTCAGCCGGGAAGCTAAACTCCCAGCCTAAACTCCCGCCCTTGACAGGACCACTCGCGGGTTCCATTAATAAGCCTGTCATGGACATGAACGCCGTCAAACGGCAGTTTCAGCGCACGCTCAGGCTTTGATGCGTCTCCACGACATGTAGATGGCCTACCGCGCCGCCCGCGGAACTTTCGCCAACGATCTCAACAGCCTGCTGGCCTCCGCGCACGAAGTAGGAAAAAGAGAAGCGGTGCGACCGAAGCATCCGCGCTGACGATGGGCGGAGGACCTAGGGGTGGGGGGGCCTTCGACTCAGGCGGCGGAGGTCCGCTGAGCGTATGCTGATAGCGTGAGGTTTATAAAAGCTTTACGGCTGGTCCTAATTTTGGCTCTCGGTGTCGCCTCCGCGCGCGCCTCGGCCCCAGTTCGCCTGGTCGTACCAGGGATCCCTTATGCGTCGGCGGTTTATCCGCTTGTGCTCCCAGTTGCGGCGGCCGGCCTCATCCCCACGCTTTTCGTTTCACCGGCGAGCCTCGTGCCTTCGCTTTTGGCCGTCCCGGCGCAGGCCTCGTTGCCGTTGGTCCGACCGGTCACTACGGCGGACCGCCCCTCGCTCATTGACTCTCTCAACTCCTTGGTCAGTGATGCGCCCGCCAAGGAGAACTCTGCGTCGAATTATGAGGGCTTCTTCGATGGCGCATTTCCCGCGCAGGACGGTGATACGGTCTATCCGCGGATCGTGATGCCCGGCAATCCAACTTTGCTCCTGCCGCTTCAGCTCAACGCCGTCCGGACGGCTGTCGAGCGGGCGTTACCCGCCTTGCGGGAGAGCGTGGCGCGCGGCGACTGGAACGGCCCGAACACTACGCTTGACGAGTCCTGCTGTGGAGACGCGGCGCCGAAGCTTGCCGTACTTTTGCGCGCACAGGGAATCCCCGCGCGCCTGGTCGAAGCTGAGTTCCACTACTATGTCATGCTCGATCTTCCCGACGGACAGATCATCGTGGATCCGACCGTGCGCCAATTCTTCGGAAAGAAGCAGGCTCCTAAATCGGTTGCACAGATCTTCGTCGGCTCGATCGCGGAGTTGCACGCGCTTTTCCGGCAGCACGCCGGTTCTAAGACGACGCGCTATGATCCGCAGCGGATTTACTTCCGCGAGTCTCTCGTGCGCGAGGACGCCCTGCTTGCGCTCGAGGCGAGGGTGCGCACCGGCGGGGACGCGGTGCACGACCCCATCCGCCGTTTTCTCGGACTGCCCCCGGCGGCCCCGCGCCCGCCGGATGCGCCCCGTCTGATCATTCGCTAATTCCACCAATCGGGGAGTATGAAAGAAGCTCCCGACCGGGAAGATCGCGACGGCGCCGGGGGCGCGTTGAACATGTCGCCGCCTCTTTTCCCGAAGGGGTTCCAGATGCCGATGATCATAGGTTCAAAATCTAAAATCGAGTAGGCGGGGCCTCTAGGAATCCCTAAAGGCCCCGCCTCTCACACCAC
>JBBTJN010000112.1:0-28988 GCA_038059415.1 Elusimicrobiota bacterium
GGGAAAACCCGCCGTACGGAATTTCAGAGAGGGCCGTGAAAACCTGGACCTCGTTCGTCAACGCTCCAAGGCGTCACGGCCCTACTCACCAAACCCGCACGCACAGTTTGAAAGGAGGATTTGGAATCGGGCTGAATTAGCCTGCGCCAATTTTCGACCAATGGCCGCTCCCGAGAAAGACGCCCCCGACAAAACCGACCGCGATCGCGCTCGCCTGAGCCTTGAGTCAAGCGTCGTCGTAGAGGCCGGGGCGGGAACCGGCAAGACCACCTTGCTCACGGACCGCATCCTGTTCCTCGTGCTCGCGGGGGACAAGCCGTCGCGCATCGAGGAAATCGTCGCGCTGACCTTCACCGAAAAGGCCGCCGGCGAGATCAAGGCGCGCCTGTCGGAGCGGCTCGCGCAGCTGTCCGCCGTTCTGTCGGGCGGCATCCTGCCCGCCTCGGCCGCGGCCGACGCGGCGAGGACCGCAGAAGAGCTTCGCGACCATTTCAAGACGCCTGGCGCGCTAGTTTTGGACCGCGCGCGCGCCGCGCTCGAGGATCTCGACAAGGCGCCGATCGGGACCATCCACTCGTTCTGCTCCCAGTTGCTGCGCCTGTATCCTGTTGAGGCCGGCGTCGATCCGGGGTTTCGCGTCGATGAAGGGGAGGGCTTCGACGAGCTGTTCGCTTCGCAGTGGGCGCGCTGGCTCGATGACGAGCTCGGCGAGCTGCCGCCGCGCCGCGCGCTCTGGTTGGAGCTTCTTGGGGTCGTTTCCCTGGAGGAGCTTGAAAGCCTGGCGCGCGAGTTGGGTTCGGAGCGCTTCGATCCGGAGTCAGTCGGCTCTCCCGATCCCCACGCGGCTGCGGCCCTGCGCGCGCTCGCGCGCAGCGCGGCCGGGCTGGGCGCCGGGCGTGTCAAGCCGCGTGGGGGCATCCTCGACGCGTTGACGGCGATCGAGAAGCGTCTGCTGGCCACCGCCGCGGCGGCCGATTCCGGGAATCCGCCCCTCGACGGTCCCGAGCCTCCCGAACCTCCCAACGTGAAATGGCCGAAGGCCTGGGAAGAGGACGAAGCCGCCGCGGAGCAGTACGAACCGCTGCGCCTCATCGCGAAAGCCGCATCCCCGCGCGGCGAGGCCGTGACGCGTCGCGCGGCGCGCCTGCTGGCTCCGTTTGCCGAGCGCCTGCGTCGGGAGTACGCGCGGCGCGGCTGGGTGTCCTTCGATGGCCTGCTGCGCCGCGCGCGCGACCTCGTTCGCGACGGCGCGCGCCCGCGCGAGGAGATTAAGCGCCGCTTCGCCGCGATCCTGGTGGACGAATTCCAGGATACCGATCCTCTTCAGGGAGAGCTCCTGCTCTATCTTTCCGAAGCCCCGGGCCGCTCGGCCCGAACCTGGCGCGACGTTGTGCCCAAGCCGGGGCGCCTGTTCGTCGTCGGAGACCCGAAGCAGTCCATTTACCGCTTCCGGGGCGCGGACATCGCGGCCTACGAGGGCTTCATCGACCGGCTCCGGGCGGGCGGCGCTTTGGCCTGCGACCTGAGCGTGAACTTCCGCTCGGTCCCGGGTGTCGTGGGGCCGGTCAATTCGGTCTTCTCGCGAGTGATGCGCGCGGAGCCGGGCGTACAGCCCGGCTACAAGGGGATTCTCCCCGCTAAGGGGGGAATGCCCGGCGCCGGCGTCCAGGTCGTGGCGGTGATCGACCCCTCGGGAGAGGCGGACGCGTCGGCGTGTCGGCGCACGGAGGCGGCATGGGTCACGGGGCGCATTTTGTCGGAGCCTGGGCGACCGCTGAAGGATTTCGCCGTTCTGCTCCGGTCCTCCTCGGCGCTGCCCGCGTTTCTTGACGCGTTCAAGCGCGCGGGCATTCCCTACGCCGTCGAGATCGAGCGCCATTTCTACGGGGCGCCGGAGGTCGGCGATCTGCTCAATTTATTGCGGGCGCTCGATAACCCGGACGACCGCATCGCGGTGACGGGGCTCCTGCGCTCGCCGCTGGCCGCCCTCAGCGACGACGGCCTGCTGACCCTCGCGCGCGCCGGCGCCCTCGATTACCTCAAGGATCCCCCCGCGCGGACCTTGCCGAAGGACGAGCGTCGCGCCGCCGCTCGCCTGTTCAAGACCTTGCGCTCGCTTCGCGCCCGTGCCGGGCGTACGCCGCTGGGGGAGTTCGTCTCCGCCGCTCTCGCCCAGACGCGCCTGCCTGAGCTGGCCGCGCGAGCCTATCACGGCCAGCAGACGGTGTCCAATCTGCTGAAGCTCCAGCGTCTTGCCGCCGAAGCGTCGGAATCGCGCGGCGCCACGCTCAAGGATTTCGTCGCCGAGGTCCAGGAGTCGGCGCGCGAGTCTCGGCGCGAGGGGGAAAGCCCGCTCGCCGACGAGCGACTCGAGGCGGTCCGCATTATGAGCGTGCACAAATCCAAGGGGCTCGAATTTCCCGTGGTATTCGTGGCGAACCTGTCGGCGCGCCCTGCGACGGGAGACAAGGCGGCGGCGCGTCCCGACTGGGCGACCGGCCGCACCGCTCTGCGCGTCGGGAGCGTTGCGTCCGCGGCCGCGGCGCTGGCTGACGCGCGAGAAATACGGATGGAGCGGCGGGAGTCCGTTCGACTGCTGTATGTCGCCATGACGCGCGCCAAGGAGCAGCTGATCCTTCTTGGCGGCGAGAAGGCGGAGTCGGGTTCCCTCGCCGAGCACCTCGACGCGGCCGAAGCCTGGCCGCAGGCCGGCCTGCAGCGCGGCCTGCCCGCGCTGTTCATCGAGGCCGGGAGAGTCCCGGAGCCCGAGGCCGCGCCGGCGGTGCGCAGCGCTTCCGGCGCCGACGCGGTCGCGACCGCGCGCGCGTGGGCGCGGCGTGGAAAGCGCCGCGCCGGGACGGAGCAGCCGCGCGCCCGAGCCGCGACCGCCTACCTGCGAACGGCGCCCAAGCGGCCGGCCTCTTCCGACGAGGCCAACGGGAGCGTCGTTGGCGCCGAGGCCGGCCGGCTGTGCCATCGTGTGCTCCAGGCCTGGGACTTCGCCGCGAGGGGAAATCCCGCCGTTGCTTGCGCGGCCGCGCGCTCGTCGCTTGCGCGCCGCGCGCCGGGCCCCCATTGGGAGCAGGCTGAGCGCGAGGCGAGCGCCGTGTTGTCGGTCTTCCTCTCCTCGCCTGCGGCGCGTGAGCTGGCCGACGCTGAGATCCTGGGCCGGGAAGTGCCTTTCGCCTACGCCGCAGGGAACACCGTCGTGCGCGGCGCCGCGGACCTCGTGTACCGTTTGAACGGACGCCTCATCGTCGCCGACTTCAAGAGCGAGCGCGTCTCGGAGTTTGCGTCCGGGCCAAAATCAGCGGCGATGATTCGCGAAAAGTATGCCGAGCAGGGCCGTGCCTATGTCGAGGCGATTCGCCTTGGCTGGAACGAATCTGCGGAGTTCCGCATCCTTTTTCTTCGCCGTCCGGATTTATGAACCGTCTTCCTCCGGCGTCTCAGCCCGCCTTGCGGCGGTTCTCGAGATCGCGGAGCTTCTGCTCGTAATCCTTGCGCAGGGCCTCGCGTTCCTCGGCGAGCTTGCGGAGCTTATCGTCGAACTGCGAGGCGTACTCGATCTTGGCCATGGAGAGTTCCTGGCGCAAGCGGCGTTCCTGCTCTCCGTAGCGCTCGGCTATCTCGGCCTCTTTCTGCGCGAACAGCGATCCTTGGCGGGTCTTCTCGGCCTCAATTTTTTTGACGCGGGCCTCGTTCTGGGCGAGCAACGTCTCGCGCTCCGTGTCGAGACCGGCCTCAAGCTCGCGGCGGAGGCGCTCGTAGTCGTCCTCCAGCTTCACGCGGCGATCCGCGAACGACTTCTCCAGGTCGCGGCGGCGGCTTTCGTCGGCGGCCTCGCGGTGCTGCGACTCCTCGCGCATGGAGCGGTCGAATTCGGCCCGCGCCTTCGCGGCTTGCTCCTTGTAGACGGCGATCATCTCCCGTTCTTTGTCGATAAAAGCGACTTCGGTTTCCTTTATACGGACATGCAGGGCCTCTTCGACCAGTTTTTCGCGCTGGGCGAGCGCGGCCTCGAGCTCGTGGCGGCGCTGCTGGAGCTCCGCGTCGCGCTCGTCTTCCCACTGCTTACGCTCGCGCTCGATCTGGTCGCGCTGGGCTTTTAGCCAGACGGCCTCGCGGTGAGTGAGCCCCTCCTGCAGTTCGCTTTCCTTGCGGATCCAGGCCTGCTGGAGCGCGGATTCGGCGCGCGCGAGTTCGGCCATGCGTTCGTCGATGGCCTTCTTCATGCGCCCCTCGAGATCGGCGCGTAACTGTTGGGCGGCGGCCTCGCGGTCGCGGGCCTCGATCTGCAGCTGTAGGCGCTGGGTGTCGACCTCAATTTGCCGGCGCTTCCAGGATTCCTCCAGGGTGGCGGCTTTCCTCTCAAGCTGGGCGTCGAGTTCGGACACGCGCACCTCGAAACGCTGCTCGAGTTCCAGGCGCAAGGCGGCGAGGGCCGCTTCCTTCTCGTGGTATGAGGCTTCCAGGCGCTCGCGCTCGGAGCGGAAGCTGGACTCGTGTTGGGCGGCCCATTGCTTGTCGCGCTCCGCCCAGGCCTGTTGCAGCGCGGCCTGCTCACGGGCGTACTTGTCCTTGAGCGACGCTTCGATGGCGGCGTTCCGCTTCTCGAGCACGGCGTGCTCTTGATCGACCGCGTCCTCATAGGTTTTGCGGCAGCGCTCTTCCTGGGCGGCGGCTTCTCTCTTGACCTGCGCCTCGTGGGCGAACGCGGAGTCGCGTAGCGCTCTCTCCTTCTGCGCGAAGTCGGCCTCGAGACGGGTTTGGGCCTCTGCGGCTTCGCTTCGCAGGGTCTTTATTTCCTCGTCGAAGGCCTTGCGCTTGGCGTCGAGTTCGGTACGAGCGGTCTCCTCCATATGCGCGCGCTCCGTGCGCAGACGGACCTCGGCCTCGCGAATCGACAACGCCTGCTTGTCCTCCTGTCGCTTGAGCTCGTCGGCAAGGCGGCGGCGGAACTGTTCTTCCAGGTCTTGGAACTTCTGATTGTGTTGGGCCTGGCGTTGGACCTCTTCCTTGAGCGCCCCGTTCATGAGTTCTACGCGCAGGGCCTCGGCGGCCTCGTCGTGGGCCTTCTTTCCGCGCGCCAGTTCGCCTGCGAGCACGCGGCGCATCTCGCCTTCGCGGGCCATGTAGGAGAGGGAGAGCTCCTCCTCGCGCTTGGATGCGGCCGCTTCCATGACGCGGCGTTCCGCGGCGATCCGCTCGTCAAACTCGGAGCGGGCGCGTTCGAGGGAGACGCGGTGCTCCTGCTGCAGCCGATTCTCGCGTTCGGCCCAACGCTTGGAGAAAGAGGCGTCGATCTCGGCTTGGCGGCGGGCGAGCTCGCCTTCGAGCTCGGTACGGGCTTTCTCGGCGGACTGAGCGTCCGCGGCGCGCAGAGCACCCAGCTCCTCCTCCTGGATGCGGTAGCGCGCCTCGAGCTCGCCGCGATCGTCTTCGAGGCGCTGGCGGCTCTGGGCGAAGCTCTCTCGCAGCTTGGCCTGGTGGGCCTCCCACTGCCGCTTCTCGCGCTCGGTCCACTCGGTCTGCATCTGCAGGAAGCGGCCGCCGAGATCCTCTTCCTTGGCGCGATAGTGATCCTGAAGTTCCTGCTGGCGTCGGAACAGCTCCTCCTCCTTCTTCTGGTAGACGCCCTCCATCTCTCTTAGGCGTTCGTTGAGGGCGGCGTCGCGGGCGGCGTACTCGGTCTCCATCTCGGAGCGTCGCAACGCCAATTCAGCGCGGTTCTTGGAGAGGATGTCCTCGATGCGCTTCTGCTGCTGCTTCCAGACGTCCTTTTCCCTCAGAACGAGCTGATCCTGAAGCTGCTGATACTTCGCGACAAGCTGGGCTTCCTGCTTCTCGTGGTGCGCGAGGACGGCCCTGTTCCGGTCCTGGAGGGATGCGTCGAGCGCGGCCTCCTTATCCTGGTAGTGCTCCTCGAGGAAGCGGCGCTCGGCCTCAAGGCGCTCCTGTAGGCGGCCCCACTCCTGCTCGTTCTTGTGTTGATAGGCGCGATCGAGCTCGGCCTGGCGCTTGGCGTGCTCCTCGTCGAGATGGCGGCGATGGTCCTCGAGAATCTGATCCTTCTGGCGCAGGCGCGTCTCGAACTGGGAAATCTTCTGCTCGAACTTCTCGCCGAGCGCTTGCTCTTCTCGGGATAAAGCTTCACGGTTGTGCTTGAGAAGATCTTCGATGTCTCTCTCGTAGCGGCGGCGGAACTCGTCCTCCTTGGTCTTGATCTGTTCGTCAAGGAGGCGTTGCTGGCTTTCGAGGTCCTTTTCCTTCGCGCGCAGCGCGTCGGTCTGGATCTTCAGCCGTTCGAGGAGGGAAGACTTGGTGTCGGAGAGCGCCTTCTCCTGATGGGCCAGCGCGGACTGGAGCTCGCGCTCGGCGTCCTGGCGGGAGATTTTGACCGCGTCGATGACTTCGCGCCGCAGGCCGCCGATCGAGGCCTCGCGCGCGGCGAGCTCGCGCTTGAGCGAGTCGATCTGCATCGAGAACTGGAGGCGCTCCTCCTTGACGTGCGCATCCTGCTCTCGAGAAATCTCCCGGCGCAGCTCCTCGCGAAGATGGTCCTCCATCTTCTTGTGATCCGAGATGGACGCTTCCCACGCCTTGACCGTCTCGCGCCAGCGCTTGACCGTCTCGTCCTTCTCGCGGGAATCGAGCGCGGCCGCATCACGAGCCTTGTTGGACTTGGCCGCCTCCTCGCGGGCCTCGGTCAGTTCGGAGCCGAGCCGATGCAGCCGCTCCAGGGCCCAGCGCAAAGCCAGGCGGGCAGTGTCGAGATCATTGACGGTCGAGGCGTCAAATCCCTCGGGAGGCTGGCTGGGGGGTTCAGGCGGCTCGGAGCGGGAATTATCCATGGAAGCTCGACGCGTCGGCGCCGCGCAGGGGAATATTGCCCGATTCTTGTTACGAATTTATGGCTTGAACGAGCGCATTGAGGGAAGCCTGTTCCGCAGAAGATCGGGCGGCGCCGTGTCGGGATGATATAAAATCTCGCTGTGGAACCGATGACTAGCCCCTCCATCCTGCGCGAGGTCCGCGACTTTCTTTGCTCGTTGAAAAAGGAGTGGCCGGAGGTCTTTCATGCGACTCAACGTCCGAAGGCCGAGGCCGAGGCTGCGGCGCCGCCCAATGACGTCGTCATCGCGTTCGTCGCCGTTGACGCTCCGTTGAAATCCACGATCGCCGGGGACGATTTGGTTTCGTTATTCCGTTCCCGCGCGGAGTACTGGGCTCCTTTTCTCGGCGTTACGTTCAACCGCATCAACGTCAAGGACCAGCGAACCCTCTGGGGCTCCTGCACGCGCGAGGGCAATCTGAACTTCTCCTGGCGCCTGGCGCTGGCTCCCGACGCGGTCCTCGACTACTTGATCGTGCACGAGCTCTCGCACCGCACCCAGATGAACCACTCCCGCCGCTTCTGGGAAGTCGTCGAGCGCGTCTGTCCCGAGCACCGCTCCCACCGCCGCTGGCTGCGCAAGAACGCCGCCGCGCTTCACGCCGCGCGTCGTTGAGGGGCTCGCACCGGCGCGAGCTCGAATTACGTGGTTAACTGACTGAGAATATCGGGCACGTCGGCGGCGTGCTTGAGGGCTTTCTGGGTGAGGCGCATGGTCCATGCGGCGCCCGTAAACGAGCAGGTGAGGCCGAGAATCTGGACGCCATGGATCACGTCGCGGCCGAGCGCCCAGGAGAACACGAGGGTCAGCGCCGGATACGAGAGCAAGAAGGTCGTGGCTTTGGAGATCTCCATGTCGCGGATCGCCATGTACCAGAGCACGAAGTTCAGCGACGACATGAGCAGGCCCTGCAACACGAGAAAACCGAGCGCCTCCGGCGACCAGGACCAGCGGCCGCCGTGAGTGAGCGACCAGAGGCAGATGGGCGTAATCGCGAGGATGCCGTAGAATACTCGTCCGCCGGATAAGGTCAGCGCGTCGAGATTGCTGGGCAGGCGCTTGGCGAAGATGTGGGAGAGCTGGAACAGCCAGGGCGTGCAGAGGATCATCAGGTCGCCTTTCCAGCGCGGCGATGAGAGGTCGTGAAACATGACGAGCAAGGTGCCGCTCATGACCAGAAGTGCTGCGAGGCTCAGCTTAAGGGACGGACGCTCGTCGAGCAACCATGCGGTCAGCGCGGCGGAATAGAGGACCTCGACCTGGGCCACGATCGCGGCGTTGGCGGGCGTGGTGTGCGCGAGCGCGGAGATGTAGATGACCGTGGCCGTCCCGCTGCATAGGCCCATCATCGCCAGAGATGGCGCGGCCTCGGGCGAGAGGACCCGGCGCCAGCGGCCCTTGGCCAGCAGCCCCGGCGACATCGCGAGCAGGCCGACGGCGAAGCCGGCGGTCGCGAACAATGCACTTGAGTAATGCGCCACGCCGAATGCGCCGATCAGCGGCCACAGCGCGGTGATGATCCAGTCCAGGACGAGTGCGGCGATCGGCGTCATGCTCGGCGGTCGCTACAGCATACCCGTCGCCGCCAGCAGGGCGATGGCCACGCCGATGAGAGACTCGCCGGCGATGAGGCCGGAACTGACGGTGATGATGTAGCGCTGCGCGAACGCCGGTTTTTTCTCTTCCAGGATCATCGCGATCAGCGCGCCGACGAACATGGACAACGAGTTGAAGAAAGGAATGACCATCGACAGCCCTAGGCCCGTCGCCGACGGGACGTACTTCTGGTATTTTGGAAAGCTCTTTTCGATGAGCGGAATCAGGATACCCAGAAGGCCGCCCGCGATCATGCCGTTGCGGGCCGTCGGATGCAGGGCGTGGATGCCCGTGGCCAGGAGTTTGGCCACGGCCGCCCAGACCTGCGCGGACGGAGCCGGCCACTGGTTTGTTCCCAAGGAAGCGGCCGTCGGCACGAGCAGGTAGAAGGCAGGGATCACGATGAGGGTGCCCGCGAATATGCCCAGGAACTGGGCGATGAACTGCTTGCGCGGGTTGGCGCCCAGCAGGTAGCCGCTCTTGAGATCGGTGAGCAGGTCGGCCGATGCGCCGGCCGCGCCAGCCGTCACGCTGGCGGTCATTAGATTCGTCGCGATGTCGGCGGGTGCCAGGAAGCCGAAAGCCAGTTGGGTGATCTTGCCCATGGCGCCGATCGGCGTGGTGTCCGACTCTCCGGTCACGCGGCAGGCCACTACGGAGAGGAAGAAGGTCATGAGGACTGCGATGATCCCCATCCACCAGCGCGTGTTGAAGGCGAAATAGAGTACGGCCACGCAGCCTAGGCCAGCGAGGGTGGTGCCCGCCAGGAACCAGGAGGTCGGGACCTCGATGGTTTCCATTGCATCCTCGATGGCGGTGTTCTTTGTCTTGGCGTGCTTGGCGGAGAAGAGGGATGCCATGCCGCTGAAGGCGCGCACGATGGTGCGCCACTGGAGCAGGAACATGAACAGCCCCGAGGTGACCATCATGGACGCGCCCGTCCAGGTGCTCCAGGTCACGATGGCGCGGTAGCCGAGCTTAGTGCCGTCGATGGCGCCTAGGCTCACCATCCACGGAGCGAGCACTCCGTAGTTAATGCAGGCGCCGAGGAGCAATGACCACGCGATCTTCCAGCCCATGATGGCGCCGGCGGCGAGCATGATGGTGCTCATCTCGAAGGAGATGGTGTACTTGGAGAGGGCATAGCCGCCGATGGAGCCGGGGAACTCCAGCATACCCGGGATGGCGAAGGGCTTTCCCGCGTCGCGCAGCCAGGCTAGGGCGCCGCCGACGATTCCGGCGATGCCCAGAGACTTCGCCTTCATGGCCGCTTCTCTGCCCTTGGAGTGGAGGCTCTTTAAGGTTTCGGCGGCGGCTATGCCGCTGGGGAACTTGAGTTGCTCAATGTTGATCATCTGTCGCTTCATGGGAATGGCCATGAACACGCCCAGGGCTGAGAGGAACAGGGTCCAGAAGGCCAGAGTGGGCCAAGGCATGTGGTGCCCGGTGACCATCAGGTAGGCCGCGATCGCGGAGGTCATGGTGCCGCCCGTGGAGTAGCCCGCCGAGGAAGCGGTGGACTGCATGCAGTTGTTCTCGAGGATGGACATCTCCGTCGGGAACCAGCGCGGGAAGGCCGCCATCATCGTCTTGTGGATGGCGTAAGAAAGGATGCAGGCCGTGATGGCCACGCCCAAGCCCCAGCCCGTCTTGAGGCCGACATAAAGATTGGAGAGGGCCATGAACCCGCCGAGGAGGGAACCCATGACGACGGCGCGCAAGGTCAACTGGGGCATGTCGTCGCCCCGGTAGACCTTCTTGTACCAGCGCATCTCGAGCTGCGCCGACGTCAGGCGCGTCTTGAGGTCGGGATGGTCATCGGGCAGATCGAGGTATTCCTCGCCCATCACGTTCACTTTGGGATCGTTCATGAACGCCATCATACTGCACGACGGCCGTCGAGCAGGAAGGCGCGGTAGCCTTTATAGGCCATGTACAGGTCGAGCTTGCCGATGAGTTCCCATGGGGCGTGCATCGAGAGCACGCCGACGCCGCAGTCGAGCACCGACATCCCGTAGCGCGCCATCAAGAAGGCGATGGTGCCGCCGCCGCCTTGGTCCACCTTTCCCAGTTCGGCCGCCTGCCACGCAGCTCCCGCCCCGTCGAATATTCTTCGGACCTGGGCGACGAACTCCGCGTGCGCGTCGCTCGCACCCGACTTCCCGCGGCTGCCGGTATACTTGGTGATGATGACGCCCTGGTTGAGGTTCGCCGCGTTCTTGCGCTCCGAGACGGCGGGGTAGAGCGGGTCATGCAGCGCGTTGACGTCGGCCGAGAGGGCCCAGGAGCGCTCGAGCGCGCGGCGCAGCTTCAGGCCGTCGTAGCCGCCCTCGGTTACGTTGAAGAGCTCCGCGACCGCGTTCTCGAGGAAGCTCGACTCCATGCCCGTGCTTCCGTAGGAGCCGATCTCCTCCTTGTCGGCGAGAAGGGCGCAGGCCGTGTGCTCCGGCGTTCCGCCCAGGTCCAGCAGGGCGCGTAGCGAGCTGAACGCGCAGGAGCGGTCGTCGTGGCCGTAGCCGAGAATCATTGAACGGTCCAGCCCCGCCTCGCGAGGCGGACCGGCGGGGACGAACTCGAGTTCCGAGGAGACGAAGTCCTCCTCGCAGACGCCGTAGCGTTCCTTGAGCAGTTCGAGAACGCGCAGCTTGATCTTGTTCTTGGCCTTCTTCTTTTTGGAAGGCATGGAGCCGACCAGCACGTCGAGGCCCTCGCCTTCGATGCCCTCGCCCATGGTTTTCTTCATCTGGTCGTTGGCCAGGTGCGGCAAAAGGTCGGTGATGGTGAAGACGGGGTCGCCGGGCGCTTCGCCGATGGTCAGAGAGATCTTCTTTCCGTCGGGGCGCACGAAGACGCCATGCATGGCCAGAGGCAGCGAGACCCACTGATATTTCTTGATGCCGCCGTAGTAGTGCGTGTCGAGCAGGGCCATTTCTCCGCTCTCGTAGAGCGGGTTCTGCTTGACATCCAAGCGCGGCGAGTCGATGTGGGCTCCGAGGATGTGCAGGCCTGCCTCGAGCGGCTTCTTGCCGATGACGAAGGCGATGACCGTCTTGCCCGAGCCGCCGCGATAGACCTTGTCGCCGGCGCTGAGGCGCGCGTCTTCGGGCAAGGACTCGAGGTCCTGAAAGCCAGCGGCCTCCAATCGCTTGACCGCCTCGTCATGGGCCTCGCGCTCCGTCTTGCACTCGCCGAGGAAGCCGAGATAGTCCTTGGATATCTCCTCCATCCGCTTGGAGTCGGCGGGGGGGAGACCGTCATAGCCGCTCTTGCGTTCGTAGGTGAGGCTTTCTTTAGCGGCCTTCTTCTTGGGCATCTCGTTGCCTCCGGTCTATGTGGGACGGCTCAGTGGCACATCCCGCCGGAGGGCTGCGCCAGTTCCGGTGCCGGATATGAGATCATCAGGCGATCGACGAGCTCCACATATCCGGCGCGGCGCTTGGGGCCCATGCGTTCGCTCTCGATGCGGTCGAACTCGTTTTTCAGGATCTTCCAGCGAGCCTCGGGGATGGCGTCCATGGCCATCGGATAGAGGATGTTGTCTTCCTTGCCTATGTGCGCCGACAAGAGCGAGCAATAGCCGGCGGCGGCGCGGGCTAGATCCTTGAGCGCCGCGGTCTCTCCCGACCGCACTCGCTCCAGCGCCACGGAGAGGGACTTCACGTAGGCGCGCCCCTCTTCGTGGTCTGAGAGCATTACGCCGACGGGGCCGCCCTCGCGCGGGAACCCAACCTCGCCCATGGCCGGAAAAAGGAAATCCTCTTCCTTTCCGTGGTGGCAATGGTCGGCGAACGTCTTGATGAAATCCAGCGCGGCATCGAGATCGGCCAGGGGCACCTTCTTGCCCTCGCCCAGGCACAAACACATGCCGTTGAGGGCTCTCAGCATACGCAGGATGACCTGATGGTCGTCCATGAGTTCTTTGATCGCCGGCTTCATCGTTTTCTCCTTTCGCGCGAAGACGTTTAAAGTGAGATAATCCGGAGCTTCATTATCCGTTATTTGAATCCCCGCATTCAACCGGCAGCGCAATACTTTGACGGAAGTCTTCCTCCGCTATTTGGAGGGGAATGCCTGGAGCACCGACTCGCGGAGTACGGGAAGGGGCAGCGGGCCGTGGCGCAGGATCGCGTCGTGGAAGGCCTTGATATCGAAGCGGCGGCCGGTGCGCGCCTTCACCTCTTCGCGCAGAGCCATGATCTCGCGTTGGCCGACCTTGTAGGCGAGCGCCTGGCCGGGCCAGACGGTGTAGCGGTCCACCTCGGCCTCAATCTCCTCCTGGGACATCGGGGTGTTGGACTTCATGAACTCGATCGCCTTGTCTCGCGACCAACCCTTCGCGTGTATTCCGGTGTCCACGACGAGGCGCGCGGCGCGCAGGGACTGGTCGGAGAGCATGCCGAGGCGTGAGAGATCGTCTTGGTACAGACCCATCTCGTCGCCCAGCCGTTCGGTGTACAGCGCCCAGCCCTCGACATAAGAGGTGAAGCCTGCGTTGCGGCGGAACAGCGGCAGTTCCTTGTTCTCGAGCGCGAGCGCGATCTGCAGGTGGTGGCCCGGCACGCCTTCGTGCACCGCCAGCGAAGTCATTGAGAAGCGCGGGCGCGACTCCGGCTTGTAGGTGTTGATGTAGTAGACTCCGGGGCGCGACAGGTCGGTCGGGGGCCGGAAATAGCGGGCTGCGGCTTCGTTCTTCTCCTGGAACTGTTCGACGGGCTTGACGACAAGCGCGGTCTTCGGCAAGATCCCGAACCACTCCGGCAGCTTGACAGTCGCCTTCCCGACGAGCAACTCCGCATTCTTGAGCAAGTCCTCGCGCGTCGTGAAGAAGTTCGCCGGATCCCTGCGGACCGACTCGAGGAAGCTCTCCAGGTCGCCCGCGTGACCGACGTGCCGCGCGATCTGCGTCATCTCGCCGCGGATGCCCTTGAGCTCCTCGAGACCGATCTTGTGAAGTTCCTCGGGGGACCTGTCTACCGTGGTGTGGGCATGGATGTTATGGCGGTACATCGCGCGTCCGCCTGCGACGCCGGAAAGTCCTATATTCGCGTCGCGCGTCTTCGCAAGATAGTCATCCCTCAGGAAGGCGACGAGGCCGCGCAGGGCCGGCGCAACCTCGGCCTCGACGACCTTGATTAGCCGGGGCTTCCATTCGGCGCGAAGCGGCTCCGGCAGGCGGTCGCAGGCGTCGATGTACGGGGACTTTTCGACGGGTGCGGCGAGCATTTCCTCGAGCTGGCGGATCAGCTTCTCGGTCGGCACACGCGCGGCAACGCGCCCGGTCTTGAGGCCGGAGGCGAGGTTCTCGCGGTGGCGCGTGAAATACAGCGGGACGGCTTGCAGCCGCTTTTCCAGCGCGGCGGCGTCCGCGGCGTCCCGCATCGGCTGGGCGGTCTGGATCACGGTCGGGATCCATGACTGGCCGCCGCTCATATGGTCCACCTCGAATTCCTGGAACGGAAGCGCCAAACCCTCGAGCTCGTCGTCGAGCAGGGTCTTCATGACCGACACCGACAGGCGTTCTTCGAGGGTCAAGGTCTTGAGGTCGAGCATCCGTGCTCGCTTGAGCAGGGTCTCATCGGAGGCCTTGCGCGCGGCGCGGCCCGCGAGGCTGTTGTCGTCGAGCAGGTCGTCATAGCCATGCTCGCCGTAGAACGTGGCGTCCAGGGGAGAGAGCCGCATCTGCTCCGCCCAGTAATCCGAAAAGAGTTTGGAGGCGGCCTCGTCCGCGCGCAGAGGGACGGCGGACAATAGGACGGCGAAAAGAAGGGGCAGTCGGTTCATGGCTTGCGCTCTCAGGCCTTTTTGGGAGTCCACTTCTGGCCGCGGGCGGGAGCCTGCCGGTCGAAGGGTTTCTTCTCCCAAGGCTTCTTTGCGGTCGCCGCAGCCTGTCCGCGGCGGTCCTTGCCGGAGCGACGCTCGACGAAACCGGGCTTGGCGGCGGCGGGTTTCGCGGCGAAGCTGGGTTTGGGCGTGTAGCCTTGCGGGCGGTTCCTGTCCGGGCGGCCTTCGACGACGAAAATCTTACGGTCGCCGATGAAGGCGCCGTTGAGTTTCGTGACGGCGATCTTGGCCTCGGCATCCGTGGACATTTCAATGAAACCGAAGCCTTTCGGCCGGCCGGTCTCGCGGTCGAGGATGATCTTGGCGCTCAAGACGGTGCCGCACGCGGAGAAGAGCTTGGCCAAATCCTCCTTCGAGGTCTTATAGGGGAAGCCGCCGACGTAAATATTGTTAGCCATGACGGTGATTGTACAACTCTTGGTTGTCCGGGTTACTAGTGAGAAGCCAAAGCGGCGGCGAGGTTCGTGATTGCATCCGTGACGGGAGACGGTTTCGGTTTACGTTCGCCCGGCACCCAGCCGCGCAGGCGGATGCGCTCGAAGTCCCAGACGAACATCGCCACGTCGAGCGGATCCATGAGAATGGTGGCGTTCTCGAAGCTGAAGTTCTCGGCCGTTTCGGAGGCGTTCCAGGACCCCGTGATGACGAACTTTCCGTCGACGATCATGTATTTACTGTGCAGTTTCTCGAACATATTATCGCGACCCGGGTGAGGACCATTGGAAATAACAACATCGACGCCGCGCTTCTTGAACCAGAGGTTGACGGGAATGCCATTCGGGTTCTCGTTCGTCTTATCGAACTTGGCCAGGGACGATTGGCCGGCGTCAAGAGCGAGTCGGAGTCTGAAGTCGGGATTAATCCAGCGTTTTTCAACAAAAGCCTTGACCACGGCATCGGCGAGAGCGCGAGAGTAAAAGCCGAACATGGCAATTTCTATAGTTTTTTCCGCGGCGTTGATCGCCCGGATCCAAGCGTCGAGGATGCCGCCGCCGGGCGAGAAGTACTCGCGCTGGAACTTCTCGCGGTTTAAGTCAAACGGCGTTTCGGGGTTGCTCGGCGGCGGATTCTTCTCGACGTATTCCTCCGCGCTCGTCTCCTCCGCAGATAGGGCCGAGAAGTGCGGCTCATCGAAGCCCTCGAAGTCAGCGTCGCCGTGCGCCCGGCTCGGCACGGTCGTGCGGGCTAGAATTTCGTCGAGCTTGTCCCTGTCGACGGGCTCGGCCAAGTCCTGCTTGTATTGGAAATCGCCCAAGTAATTGAGGACCCTTTCTTTTTCGGTCGAGATCACGACGTTTTCGTAATGGTTGTGTTCGCCGGTTCTTGTGAGATTATAAGAACCCCTGAAAACGATGCCCGTGTCTTTCTCACGGGAGGGATGCTCGCTCGGAGCGGTTTCGGGCGCGTCGACGATGAGGTACTTGCTGTGCATGATGCCGCCCTTTTTCCCCTTCAGGATGAGCGGGTTGAAGCCTTCCGTGATGAGGGCGACGATCTGTCGGCTCGGCTTGCGCGGGCCGCCCGTGGAATCTTTTCCCGCCGTGTAGACATGGGAGCGGTCGATGATGATGTTGATCTTGACCTCGGGCTTGTTGGCCTTAAGCCAGCGCAGGGCTTCCATGACGCTTTCCAAGTCGAATTCGTAGAGGGCAAGAGAGACGTTTTTACGCGCCGCGCGGAGCATCTTCACGACCAAGGGCTCGATTGGGAAGTCGGGGCGCATGACGACGGCGGGATACGTATTGCCGTTATAAGAGATCTGGCGAGCCTTCGGCCGAGGCCACGTCGGCAGGGGCCCCGGCGTTTCCTCGGAGGCTTCGGCCGTGCCGGTGATGTCTGCGATGAGCTCGGCATTGGTCGCAATGGCGGGCGCCGCGGCGGGCGCGGCCACCGGCTGGGACCGCTGCCACAGGTGTTCGAAGATATCGTTTGCGCGCTGGGCCGCTTCCCTACCGGGAACAAAGAGTCCATGGCCCGCCATCAAGCCGAACTTGGTGTAGCTCGCCAGCTGCGTTTCGGTGAGATTGTCGTCAAAAATAGCGAATCGTTCTATGTTCTGAGAGCCGGGGGCCATTTCGTATTCAGCGATCGTGTGGACGGCGATCTTGTGGTAGGCCAGCCAGTCGGCGTAAGTCTGGATAAATTCCTTGTTGTATTGGCCTTCGTCGATGATGACCCGCACCTGAACGCGTCGGGCCGTGGCTCGCGCCAAGGCTTCGGCGATCAGTGTGGAGCGCAGCGCGAGGACCGAAATGCTGATGGTCCTGTGCGATGCGTCGATGGCCGAAACGAGGCGCAGTTCGTTGTTTTGCGGCGTTTCGCCTAATTCCCGGACGAGTTCCGCGTCGGTCGGGAGGATCGGGGCCGCGGCGGGAGCGGCGAACGGCTCGGCGCGCCGCCACATGTGCTCGAAAATTTTCCCGTAGCCCGCGATGTTCTCTTTTTCCTCGAGATCGTTGATGAAGTGGCCGTTTTCGAAGTTATTGACGGCAGCGTTCTTCGTGTAGTTGGGCGAGCCCGTTTCGATGAGCTTGCCGTCGAAACGGGAGAATTTATGGTGATCCTTCTGCGCGAGTTGGAACTCGGCCGTCGGATCGGGTCCACTGAGCAGGCGCACGGGGATCTTATTGAAGGCCAAATACTCGGCGTAGATGCGGATAATATCGTTGGATGCCTGGCTCTTGTCGATGATGACCCGCACCTGAACGCGTCGGGCCGCGGCTCGCGCCAAGGCTTCGGCGATCAGCGTGGAGCGCAGCGTGAAGATCGACATCTCGATCGTCTCATGCGAAGCGTCGATCGCTTCGACGATGCGCGTCTCGATGCTCGGCGAACCAAGAGGGGCGGGGGAGGCCACGACGGCGGGCAGCATGATGCCGCTGAATTCCACATCGAGACCGGGATACTGCGGTGGCGCCGGCACCGTCTTCGGCCACTGATGGTCGGGATTTTTAAGCCAGATCGTGCCGTTGGTGCGGTTGTAGACGACGGGCTGGCTCAGCGAGTCGAGCCAATTCCAGGTTGCCTTGAGGAAATCAACGCGCTTCTTGTTGAGAGTGAAGTTCGCGTTCTCGTAGTGGTCGTTTTCGGCCGTCCACGACCAGTTGTAGGAACCGAATATAACCATGGCCTCGGCCTGGCCGCGTTCGATGACGGCGATCTTGTTGTGCATGATGCCGTAAAGGCCCAAGCCCCGGACGACCTTGATGTCGAAGCCTTCCCGGGCCAGGGCCCAGATTTCCTTGCTGCGGGTGGGCGTGTAGTCGTCGCCTGATTTTTTCGCGGGGGGAAAAACGTTTCCGTAATCGAGAAGGATGCGGACGTCGACTTCTCTGGCGCGGGCCTTGCGTAGGGCGTCGAGAACCTTGGACTGCTTGAATTCGTAGATGGCGATGGAGACCGTATCGCCCTTCCGCGTGGCGTCGAGGGCGCGGATGATTTCTTTTTCGACCGGAACGTTGGGACGGAAAAGAAGCGAGCGAAAGGTTTCGCCGAGAAACGTGATGAGCCGGTGGCCGTAGTTCGCGCCGCCGCCGTCCGTGTCCTTTCTGTTGGGCGGCGCGGGTTTGACGTCGCCGTCGGCGGCGTCGGGCCGCGCTGACGCATCGGCCTTGGCGAGCGGGTGGAACGTGCTTTCGACGGAGGCGAGGAACCCTGCGGACTTGGGCGCCGGGATGCCGAGCTTCACCTCAAACGAGAGCCCCGCGTACGCGCGGCTGCCGCTGGGGTCACTGCCGTCGGGCTTAGGGGTCTCGAGTTCTGTTTTTAGGCCTTCGAGAGCGGTTTTCGCAACCGGCTGGGCGGTGAGCGCGGCGACAGGCGCGCGAAACGGCGTCGCGGTCGGAGCGAGGGACGGCACCGATGCGGAGGTGGCGGGAAGGCCCGGGGTCGGAGTCGTGAGTTGCGGCGTGAATGCGCCCGCCGCGCCGAGCGAGCCGGCGACCGGCGAGAGCGGAGCGACGAGGCGCACTCGGATCGGGGCCACGACCTGGGCGAAAACGGGCCCGGGTCCGGCGAGGATGAGGGCAAGCGCGAGCCGCCACATTCGACGCATCGGCTGCAGTATAGCTTTTGAGTCCCTAATGGCCGGAGGGGTTGTAGGGCCCAATGGCGGAGAGGCAAAGGACCCGAAACAACTCGGGCCGGAGGGCCTACTCGAAATCCTATTTCTACTTCGTGTTCGGCTTGGCTGCGGGGCGGGTCTGTATGGGAGTCTTGATGTCGGCCTTGCGGCGCAACTCGAGGAGGAACGGCGCGGAGGCTTCCTTCATTTTCTCGGCGAGAAGCATCTCGCGAAGGTCGTTCTTCACCCCGTCGAAGGAGGCGCTCTGGGGGGCGCGCTTCTCGACGACCTGGAGGATGTGCGAGCCTCGCGGGCCGGTGATGATCTTGACCTCGCCGGCTTTGAGCGAGAAGGCGACCTCGTCGATCTCAGGCGGCAGCATGCCGCGCGAGACGAACCCGTAGTCGCCGCCCGCCGCCTTGCCGCTGGCGGCCAAGGACTTCTCCCGGGCCAAAGTCTGGAAGTCGGCGCCGGCCTTGACCTTGGCGACGAGCTCGTTGGCCTCGGCCTCGGTTTTCGCCAGGATGTGGCGCAGGTGCACGGCCTCGGGCTTGCCGAGCTTGTCCTTGTTCGTGTCGAAGGCCTTCTTCAACTCGGCGTCGTCGATCTTGATCCCTTTGGCTTCCACGATGAGACGCTCGCGCACGATCTCATCGGAGAGGTCTTCCCTGACCTTGGCGACGGAGGTGCCGGCCTGCTCGAGTTGGCTGACGAGCAGTTCGCGGCTGCCGAACTGGGACTGGAGCCGCGCGAAGCGGCGGTCGATGTCGGCGTTCGAGGCGGTGATTTTTTTAGCGACCGCGGCCTGGCGTATCAGTAGTTCGTCGACCATATCGTCGAGCGTCTGCGAGCCGTAGCGCTTCCAGAGGCGCTCGAGCACCTCGGATTGCCGGATGGTCGTGCCGTTGACGCTCACGATGTCGAAGTCGCCGGGGACGCTCGCGCGGGCGGCGGGAACGAGGGCTGCGCTCAGCATGGCGGCAACGATGGCGCGGCCGAGCCTGGGAAGGCTCGGCACGGATGTGGCTGAGGAACTCCTGGCGGCATCTAAGAACATGGGCTCTCCTTTTAGCGGTATGGAGATGATATAATAAATCACCGAGGATGCCTGTTATGCTGAATTTTACCCCACGTTCCATCGAGAAGGTTGAAGACGCGCGTCTGCGCATCACCTGGGACGACGGCCACCGGACCGAACTGCCCTTCACCGTGCTGCGACGCCACTGTCCCTGCGCCACGTGCAAGGACGAGTGGACGGGCGAGTCCTTGCTCGACCCAGGGGCGGTCCCCGAGACGCTCGGAGCCTCCCGCGCCGACGTCGTCGGCAACTACGCCTTGAGCTTCGCTTTCAGCGACGGGCACGGTACCGGCATCTACACCTTCGAGATGCTGCGCAAGCTGTGCCGCTGCAAGGACTGCGAGTATCACCTGGGCTCGGAGACCAATTGATGGAAGAAGCCTGGAAGACGATCATCGAACCGTTCAAGATCAAGAGCGTGGAGCCCCTCGGGTTTACGACTCGTGGCGAGCGCGAGAAGGCCCTGCGTGACGCGGACTACAATCTTTTCTCAATCCCGGCCGATAAGGTCCTCATCGATCTGCTGACCGACTCCGGCACGTCGGCCATGTCCGCTGAGCAGTGGGCGGCGATCATGCGCGGCGACGAATCTTACGCGGGTGCGCGCAGCTTTTACGAGCTCGAGAGGACGGTGCGCGATCTGACCGGCCTTCGCCATATCATGCCCGTTCACCAGGGACGCGCCGCCGAAAGGGTCTTATTCTCCGTCGCGGGCGGGAAGGGCAAAGTCGTGCTCTCGAACTCCCATTTTGACACGACGCGCGCCAACGTCGAGGCCTCCGGCGCCGAGGCGATCGATCTGCCCGTGCCTGAGGCGCTCGATTTCGCCAGGCCCGGCGACTTCAAGGGCGACATCGACTTGCACGCGCTCGAGGGGAAGCTCAAGGAGTTCGGCCGCGAACGCGTCACGATGATCGTGATGACGCTGACGAACAACTCCCTCGGCGGCCAGCCCGTCTCGATGGCGAACCTGCGCGCGACCGCCGAGATCGCGAAGCATTACCGCGTGCCGCTCTTTCTCGACATCGCCCGCTTCGCCGAGAACGCCTGGTTCATCAAGCGCCGCGAGGCCGGCTACGCGACACGTCCGGTGCGCGAGATCGTCCGCGAAATATTTTCCTATGCGGACGGCTGCTGGATGAGCGCCAAGAAGGACGCGTTCGTCAATATCGGCGGCTTCCTCGCGCTCAACGACGAGAAGTGGATGAACGAGGCGCGCGAAGCGCTTATTCTCGGCGAGGGCTTCACGACCTACGGCGGCCTGGCGGGGCGAGACCTCGAGGCGATGGCGGTCGGTCTGCGTGAGGTGCTCGATGAGCACTATCTCGAGTACCGCATTCGCTCGGTCGAATATTTGGGCGACGGCCTGCGCAGGGCGGGCGTGCCGATCGTCGAGCCGCCGGGCGGCCACGCGGTTTATCTCGATGCCACGCGGCTGCTGGCGCACATCCCGCCCTCCGGCTACCCGGCGCAGGCGCTCGCTTGCGAGCTGTACCTGGCCGCGGGCGTGCGCTCCGTCGAGATCGGCTCGCTGATGTTCGGCCGCCGCGAGAACGGGGCCTTTGTGCCCGCGCGCATGGAGCTCGTGCGCCTTGCGATTCCGCGCCGCGTGTACACGCAGAGCCATGTGGACTTCCTCATCGAGGTCGTCGCCGACGTGGCCAAACGCGCGAAGACGATTCGCCCTCTGCGCCTGGTGTCGGCGTCTCCACGCCTGGCCCATTTCACCGCGAAGCTGGCGCCCGAGGTTCTGGCTTGAACTTGAACTCCAAAGGCCGCGTGCTGCTCATCGGCGACGATCCCGCGCTTGTCAACGAGATGAGGCCAGCCATGGTCGGCTGCGAATTCGAACTGCTCACCGCGGGCGACGTCCGCGCGGCCGCGTTGCGTCTGGCGAGCGAGGCGTTTTCGGCCGTCGTACTCGACGCGGCCCGCGTGCCGCCTGCGGACCGCAAGTCGCTCGCCCTTCTACAGAGGGATAGGGGGGACTTCGCGCTGTTCTTTCTCGAGCCCCCGGCCCAGCTCTCGCCCGCTCAGCCGGCGCCGTTGCGCCGCCTGGTTTGGCCCCCGCCCAAGGGCTTTCTCGACCAGGTTCGCGTCGTCGAGGTCCCCGTCGTGCTCTTCGTCGAGCAGAGCCTGTACATCGCGCAGGCGGTTCAGAACGCTCTGCGGCAGTCCGGCGTCGTTTTCATCCAGTTGGAAACGTCGATCGGCCTCGTCGAGCTGTTGGTCGACCAGAATCGTATGGCCGAGGAGCGGCGCGCTGCGGTTAGCGAGAAGGTCGGCTTCTGGGCGCGGCTTGCCGGCACGGACGAGGAAGTGGAGGCGACGCAGGCGATGCTCGGCGAGGTGGCCGTGGTGTGCTTCAGCCAGACGTGGGCCGACGCCGCGGCGCTCGATGCCCGGCTGCGCCAGATGATTCCCAACGCCGTCGCCTACGCGGTGACGACCATCGATCCGATCCGCGCCGCGACGGCCGCCGTCAAGGACGGCATCCCCGCGGTTCTGCCGCGCGAGGCAGCGGGGCGCGTCGCTGAGATTCTGACCGGCGGCCTCGAGGCCGTGCGCTCGAGCCCTCGCGAGATGGAACGCATCCTCATCATCGATAACGAAGTGGCGACGCTCGCGCGTCTGTCCGAGGCCCTCCTGTCCCAGGGCTATGAGGTCGCGACGACGATCGACGGCGAAGAAGGCCTGAGACTCATGCAGAAGAAGCCCTTCGCGCTCGCGGCCGTCGGCGGCAGCGCGCTCGAGACGACCAAGCTCGCGGGCGCCAAGCTGGCGCTTGCGATGCGCGAGAAGGACAAGGACCTGCGCATAGTGCTCCTGATCGACCAGTTCCCGGCCCAAGACGCGCTCAAGGGAGTGAGCCGTGCCGTCGAACTCGGTCTTGACGACGCTATTCTGAAGCCGATCGACACCTCGCGCCTGATGCTCTCGATCGAGCGCGCGCTCGAACGTCGCTTCCTTCTCCTCGAGAACCTGCGTCTGCGCAAGGCGGCCGAGGTGTCCGCGCAGAAGCTCGCCGCGGTCAACGGCTTCCAGACCAAGTTTTTCGCGACCGTCGCGCACGACGTCAAGAACCCGCTGACCGCCATCCTCGGCTACAGCGAGGTGCTCGGCATGCGCCTCAAGGACAAGCCCGACGAGCTCAAGTGCGCCTTGCATATCCACAACGCGGCGAAGACCCTGAACCTGCTCGTCTCCGACCTCGTGGACCTGGCCGCCATCGAGTCCGGCAAGCTGCGCATCGAGATCGGCGCGATGGACCTCGCCGCGGTCGTTGCCGAGGTGAAGTCGCGGGTGGACGTCGTCGCCGCGCGCAAACAGATTCAGTTCTCCACATCGCTGCCGTCCGTGATTCCCGTTTTGCAGGGAGACCCGAACCGTATCGGCCAGGTCATTCAGAATCTATGCACGAACGCCGTGCAGTACACGAAGCAAGGCGGCAAGGTTATGATCGAGGTCTCGGTCCAGCCTGAGTGGGTCATCGTCGGCGTTCGCGACACCGGCATCGGCATCTCAAAGGAGGACCTGCCCCGTGTCTGGGAGCGCTTCTTCCAGACGAAGGAGGCGCAGACGATGCGCAAGGCCGGCTTCGGCCTCGGCCTGAAGATTTCGCGCGAAATCGTGCAGATGCACGGCGGCGACATGGGCATCGAGTCCGAGCTCGGCGAGGGCTCGTTCTTTTTCTTCAAGCTGCCGATCCCGAAAGCGCTGCCGCCCGCGCCGCCGTCGGTCTGATGCGTCTCGCCGAGCTCCAGGCGCAGGTGGCGCCCGGCTCCCTGCGGTTCTCGCCGACCGAGCTCTCGGTCTATTCCTATGACGGTGCTCTCGCTCGGGCGCGCCCCGACGCCGTCCTCATCGCGCGCACCGTGTCGGACGTCCGCCGCGCGGTGGCCTGGTGTGGAGTCAACAAGGTTCCTTTCATCGCGCGCGGCGCCGGGACCAACCTGTCCGGCGGCTGCGTCCCGGTCAAAGGCGGCCTCGTGATCTCGCTTGCGCGGCTCAACTGCATCCTGTCCGTCGACGCGCAGGCCCGCATTGCCTGCGTCGAACCCGGCGTGGTCAATCTTGATCTCCAGAAAGAAGCGGAAAAGGTCGGGCTTTTCTACGCGCCCGACCCCGCGAGTTTTAGGGTCTCAACGCTCGGTGGCAACGCGGCCGAGAATGCGGGGGGACCGCGCTGCCTCAAGTACGGCGTGACGACGAACCATGTTCTGGCCGTCGAGGCCGTGATGCCGGACGGCGCGCTTGAGCGTTTTTCCTTGGATGACGACGGCCCCGAGCTCCTGAGCCTGCTTATCGGCGCCGAAGGCACGCTCGGCGTCCTCGTCAAGTTGTGGGTCAAGCTCACGCCAATTCCGGATGATACCCGCACGATCTTGGCGGGCTTCCCATCTATTGAGGCGGCCGTTTCCAGCGTCTCTTCAATCATCGCCTCCGGTGTGGTGCCCCGCTGTCTCGAGGCGATGGATCGCCCGACCGTCGAGTCCGTCGAGGTCGGTCGGCCGCTCGGCTATCCGAAGGACCCCGCGATCCTGCTCATCGAGCTCGACGGTTCGCGCGCCGACTGCGCGCGCGAGGCCGTCGATGTCGAACGTCTTTGCCAGGAGTCGGGCTCGACTACGGTGCGCGCCGCGACGGATCGCGTCGAGCGCGAACGCCTGTGGGAAGGCCGCCGCGGCGCCTACGCCGCGCTCGCGCGTCTGGCGCCCAACGTGCTCGTCGAGGACGGCGTCGTGCCGCGCGACAAGCTGCCCGACATCGTGCGCCGTATCCAGGAGATCTCGGCCAAGCATCAGGTGAAGGCCTATCTGCTCTTTCACGCGGGCGACGGCAACATCCATCCGAACATCGCCTACGACGAGCGCGACGCCTGCGAGACCGCGCGCGTCAAGGCCGCGGGCCACGAGATGCTTCAGGCCTGCGTGGAACTCGGCGGCTCGCTGTCGGGCGAGCACGGCATCGGCCTCGACAAGCGCGACGCGATGGCGTGGCTCTTTACCGATGAAACCCTGAAGCTTTTCCATCGGGTCAAGGATGCGGTCGATCCTTTCAATCTGGCGAACCCCGACAAATTATTCCCGATTCCGGGATCGAAGCCGGGCCTGGGTTTCATTCGTCCGCCGGTCGGAGCGCTTTCCGAATACGCGAAGCTGCTCGTCGATAAGGTCCGCACGGCGCCCGCCGGCCGAGCTTTCCGCGTTCGCGGAGCGTCCACGTGCTGGAAGGACGCCACCCCCGACGGCGCCGTTGAGCTTCTGAGCGCCGGCCTCGGCCGTATCGTCGACCTCGACAAGCGCAACTACACGCTCACCGTTGAGACCGGCGTCTCGACGCACGCCCTGCATCGCGAGTTGGAAAGCCAGGGCGTGTTCTTGCGCCTTCCCAAGGCGGGCGGCACGGTCGGCGGCCTGCTTGCGACCAGACCGTGGGCCGGCCTGCGCGAGGATGTTCTGGGAATGCGCGTGCTCCTCTCCAACGGCGACGTCGTCGAACTCGGGGGGAAGGTCGTCAAGAACGTGGCGGGCTATGATCTCGCGCGCCTTCTGCTCGGCTCGTGGGGGACTTACGGCGTCATCCTCGAGGTGACGATGAAGCTCCATGCCCGGCCGATCGCGGTCCCCACGGCCTTACCCGAGCGGAGGCCTCCGAGGTTCTCGCCGCGGGCGCTTGCCGTGCGCAAGGCTTTCGATGTCGAGGGACGCCTCAACCCTTGGCTGGTGTAGTACCGAGCGAAGTCCCTAGGTGTTAGCGCGGTATAATAAGAGGATGGCCGAATCCCTAGGACGTCTGATCACCGATCTTGGCGAGCGGTCTCTATACGACGCGGTGAGTCAGTGCTCACGTTGCGGTTACTGCGAGCAGGCCTGCCCGACCTATGTCGCCACCGGCGATGAGTCGAAGTCGCCGCGCGGGCGCAACCAGATCGTGCGCCTGATGATCGAGGGCAAGCTCGACGATAAGTCCTCCGCGTTTGAGGCATTATCCACCTGCCTGGTGTGCGGGGCCTGCACCACCGCCTGCTACGCGAAGGTTCCAGTCGCTGATATCGTGCTGGAGGGGCGGCGCATGCTCCGTAGTGAAACGCATTGGTTGGCGCGAAAAGTTTGTCGAGTCATGATCGTGAGCCCGAAATTATTCGCCTTTCTACTGAAGATCGGTTTCTTCTTCAAGAAAATCGGGCTGTCCAAGCTCGGAAGGCCGTTCCTGCGCGCGGCGGGGCTTCCCGTGCTGGCCGCGATGGATGAGCACACCGACGAGATGCCGCTTTGGAACCTTGACGACCTGACGAAGGAGAGGGAAAATCCGGAGGCTCCGGCGTATCGCTATTTCGCGTCCTGCGGGCCGCGGTATCTTTATCCCCGGGTCGGCACGGCGACGATTTTTTCTTTGGACGTGCTCAAAGGGCCGGGGGCGTATCTGAACAATCCATGCTGCGGACTTCTGGCCTACAACTATGGAGAACTTTCCGACGCCCGTGAGCTGGCGAAGAAGAATATCGAGCATGCGGAAAAGAACGGCTCGGAGGCCATCATTGGGGATTGCTCCTCTTGCGTGTCATTCCTCAAGAGCTACCCCCAACTCTTTCTTAAATCCGAGGACGCCGCGTGGCGCGCGCGCGCGACCGCTTTCGCGGCGCGAGTGCGCGACGCGATAGAAATATACGGCGAGTGCGCGGACAAACTTTCGCCGAATGTCGCTGAGGGCGTCGAGACGACGTACCACGATTCCTGCCGGGCGCTCAACGGACAGGGCCTCAACAACGAGCCGCGCCGCGCCGCAAAAATGGCGGCGGGCGGATCTTACTGCGAGATGGCGGGTGCTGACGCCTGCTGCGGCGGAGCCGGGGCCTTCGCCTTCGTCCAGGAGGACCTGTCGGATGACCTGCTGAAGAGGAAGATCGGCAACGTGGCGTCCGTTCAGGCCGGCCTGGTGCTCACGAGCTCCACGTCATGTCTTATCCAGCTTGCCCATGGGTTGAGGAAATACTATCCTGACGCCAAGGCGCTCCATCTTTCCGAATTCGTCGCCGGGGCCCTAGGCAAAAACCATGGGACGTAGACAAGAGCTGGAGCAGCGTCAGTCCCTCCTCGCCCGCTTCGGGCGCATGGTCGCCGCGGAAACGAGCCTCGACACTTTGCTCGGCATCATCGCCGAGGAGGTGCGCAACATCCTCGCCGCCGACCGCTGTTCGGTGTTCCTCGTAGACTTATACAAGGGCGAGCTGTGGACAAAAATTGCGCTCGGCATGGAGGAGAAGATCCTGCGCATACCGATCGGCCAGGGCATTGCGGGCTTCGTCGCGCGCACCGGCTCGGCGGTCAACATTCGAGACGCCTACAAGGATACCCGCTTCGCGCAGGACCTCGACCGCATCACCGGCTACCAGACGCGCAGCGTGCTTGCCGTGCCCCTGCGCGGACGCGATGGCAAGGCCCTCGGGGTCTTCGAGGTGCTCAACAAGGCTAAGAAGGGCTCCTTCACGGAGGAAGACGAGGGCCTGCTGCGCATTCTCGCCACGATGGCGGCGACCTTCATCGAAAACGCGACGCTCTACGACGACCTGCGCCGCTCGCATCTCGAGACGATCTATCGCATGGCGCTCGTGGCCGAGTACCGCGACCAGGCGGACACCGGGCGCCATCTGCGCCGCATGAGCCGTTACTCCGGCATTCTCGCGGAGGGCATGGGCCTCTCGTTTCTCGAGGCCGAGGACATCCGATACGCGGCGCCCCTGCACGATATCGGCAAGGTCGCTATTCCCGACTCGATCCTGCGCAAGCCGACGAAGCTTACGCCTGAAGAGTTCGGGGAGATGAAGAAGCACACCATCTACGGCGCGAAGATGTTGGTCAACGCCGAGAGCCGCCTCCTGCGCCTGGCCTCCAGGATCGCCGTCGGCCACCATGAGTGGTGGGACGGCAGCGGCTATCCGTACCAACTCAAAGGCGAAGAAATTCCCATTGAGACACGCATTGTCACGGTGGCCGACGTTTTCGACGCGCTGTCGTCGAAGCGCGTGTACAAGGGCGAATGGACCGTCGAGGATGCCATCAAGTACATTCAGGAGAAATCCGGAGAGCAGTTCGACCCGAAGGTGGTCGCCGTGCTCGTCGAGAAGCTCGCTGAGATCCTCGAGGCCCGCGACGAGGAGAACCGGCGCATGGTTGAGGACGAGGCCGCCTCCCTCCAACAGCATTTCCCGCCGCCGGAAGCTCCCAAGTCGGTCTAAGGACTCAGGGCGTCGTGATGGCGGAGGCGATCGTGCACTGCGGCCGTCGGGGAGAGAGTCTTTGCCAGCCTTGCCGATGCAATCAATTCTTGCTAAGATGGTCGGGCGCTGCGGGCGTGGTTCAATGGTAGAACGGGTCCTTGCCAAGGATCAGACGGGGGTTCGATTCCCCTCGCCCGCTCCAATCGCCTCCTTGCGTATTCGTCAAAAATGATCAACGTCAACCGCCGAATTCTGATCAGCGCACCTTACGAGTCGGTCCGCAGCTACCTGCGCGACCTGGGCGAGATCGTGCACTACGAGCCCAAAGTCGACGCCATCTCGGTCTCTGCCGCCGGCGAATCGGTCGAAGCGAGCGGACGCTTCTTTGGGATGCCGTGGCGCGGTACCTTCAGCTTCGAGTTCGCGCCGGATGGCGGGTACCACGGCGTGATGCTCTCCGGCCCGCTCAAGCGGATGAAGTGCCGTATGCTAATTCGCCCGGTCAACGGCGGCACGATACTTGAGCACGACGAAGAATACGACCTGCCCCTCTTCCTCAAACCGCTGCGCCCCTTGCTCCGCCGCTGGCTTAACCACACCCTAGAGACCGAACTCGACGTCATTAAAGAGCGCGCCGAAGCCCTCAACCGGCGCATTCAGCTTCAAGTCCTCGACTCCTAACGGGACTTTTGTCCACGGTTGAGCGGGCCGTACGCCTTGGAGCTCCTGGGCTTTCACACTCTCCGGCGGTGCCGTGCTGTAGGTGGAGGAGCGCTAGGCTCCGTGGCACTTCTTGAACTTTTTTCCCGAGCCGCAATGGCAGGGGTCGTTGCGGCCGATCTCGGGCCCGGTCTTGACGACGGTCACGCCGGGCTTTTGCGCCTCTTCCTCGAAGTCGCCCTTCTCCACGCGCTCCTTGTTCTTCTCGAGCCACGCCTGGACGGCCTTCATGTCCTTGATGTCGACGCCTTCCTTCTGCATGTGGCCGGCGAGGACGCGCAGTTGCTTGAGGAACGCAGGGTCTTTCCACTTGCGGAAGAAGGTGCCCATCATGCCCTTCATTTTGGGATCGTTGGCGATCTCGGGGGGAATGGGGGGCATCCCGGCGGGCATGCCAGGAACTGACGGTGCGCCCGTCGCGGGTGCCTCTTCTTTCTTGAACGGATTTTTTAGTTTAGAAAACCAGGACATAGTTGAAAAATGGCGGAAGGGGAGGGATTCGAACCCTCGAAGGAGTTGCCCCCTTGGCAGTTTTCGAGACTGCTACCTTCAACCGCTCGGTCACCCTTCCGT
>JBBTJN010000113.1:0-42691 GCA_038059415.1 Elusimicrobiota bacterium
CAGGATCTTTCTTGGGCCGACGCGACTCAACGAAATCTTACGTGATCTTTTGGGCCTGATCTGGCGCGCATCATGGCTCGCCGGGATTTGCTACGTTGTCCCTCGTGTTGACGCCTCTGACCTTGCTTCTGGCGCTGAGCGCCTCGGGACTGCCCGCCGCCGACCACTTGCCGGGTCAAGTTCTCGTTAAATTCCGATCCCTGCCCGACGGCCTGCCCGCCGTTCTCTCCGCGGGCAAACTCTCCGCGCTTCCCAAGCCGCATCAAGCTCTCCTCTCCCGCCACGGCGCCCTGGGGGCGCGACGCGTCTTCGCCGATACCCTCGGATCGAAGGCGCTGTCGTACGCGCCGCTGCTGGGGCGCTCGGTGCCCGTACCCGAGCTCTATCGTTGGCAGATCATCGACGTGTCCACCGACGCCGACGTCGACGCTCTCGCTCGGGCGCTCGCTCAGGACCCGCTCGTTGAGGCCGCCGAGCCCAACAGGCTCGTGCCGTTGCTGGTCGTTCCCGACGATCCCAGTTTCGCCACCCAATGGCATCACCGCAACACCGGCCAGAACGGGGGAGTCGTCGGCGACGACATCCAGAGCGTCATGGCCTGGGACAAGGCGACCGGCAGTCCCGGCGCCATCGTGGCCGTCCTCGACACCGGCGTGGACCTGACCCATCCGGACCTCGTCGCCAATCTCGCGACAGGCTACGACTACTATGACGACGACGCCGTGCCCGCCGACTCCATCGGCCATGGCACCCACGTGGCCGGAATTATCGCGGCCGCGGGCAACAACGGAATCGGCGTGGCGGGCGTCATGTGGAGGGCCCAGATTCTCCCGATACGGGTTTGCGATGCCGCCTGCCCCTCCTCCGCCATCGCCAACGGACTGCACTTCGCCGCGGACAACGCGGCGCGCGTCGTCAATATGTCCTTCGGAGGCACGGGAGTCTCGGCCCTGCAACAGGACGCCATCAACTACGCCGATGCCCTCGGCGTACTGCTCGTGGCCGCGGCCGGCAACAGCAATTCCTCCACCCAGAACTATCCCGCCGCCTTCGACAACGTCATCGCCGTCGCCGCGACGAACTCGAGCGACCAAAAGGCCTCGTTCTCCAGCTACGGAAGCTGGGTCGACATCTCCGCTCCCGGTGAGGAAATCTACTCGACCTATCTCGCCGGCGCCTACTCGACGCTCAGCGGGACCTCGATGGCCAGCCCCGTGATCGCGGGAGCGGCCGGACTGATCTTCGTCAACAGACCGACCTGGACCGCGGCCCAGGTCCGCGCTCAACTGCTCGCGACCACGCACAATATCGACGCCCAGAACGCCGGCTACGTCGGTTTGCTGGGTTCCGGACGTCTCAATCTCAACGCCGCGCTTCCACTGGCTTTTCAAGTGACCAGCCTGACGCTGAACCCGGACGAGCTCTCGGTGAGAAACGGGGCCCACATCACTTTTCAAGCGGTAATCTCGACTGCCATCACGGCCTCGCAAGTGCGCGTGAGCCTCGCCGACCAGCTCGGACGCGAGCTGGGCAGCGGCAACACCGTTGCGTACAGCCTGACCGACAGCACTCATATCTCGGGCGATCTTCAGATCGGAAGCCTTTCTCTGACATATCCCCTGACCTCCGAGGTCCGCCTGCGCTTCGTCTTCAGCGTCACGGGCAGCACCGCGACGCAAGACGCCAAGACCTGGAGCTTCGTTGAGTTCTCGGTTCTCCCGCCCGGAGGGCGCGCGGCGGTATGGAACGCGGTCTTCGACCCCAACGAGGCCGGCCGCGCGACGGTGCGCGCGACATTAGAGCGGGCCGGTCGCGTTCTCGTCCTTGTGTACCGTGGCGACGGGACTTTGGTGCGCCACCTAGTCGACGAGGACGTCGGACTCGGCGTCAAAAACTGGGACTGGGACGGCAAGAACGACGACGGGCGCGTCGTCGCCAGCGGCGTCTACCTGGTCCGCATCCAGGGCCCCGGCTTTACGATGGTCAAGAGGGTCATCGTGGTCAAATGAGGCGACCGGCGCCGTTCGCCGCTCTCGTCCTGCTTGTGGCCGCCGTGCCGGCCGCCCGCGCGGCGGGAGGCGCCGGCGCGGACATCCTGCGCGCGCCGGTCAGCGCGCGTTTCGCGGCGTTGGCTGACGCCTCGACGGCGCTGGGAGAGGGCTTGACTTCGATCCATGGCAATCCGGCGGGGCTGGCTCTGGCCCAACGACCGCAGGCCGGCACGTTCCACCGCGAAGGGCTCGCGGGCGCCGCGGCGGATGTCGTCGCCGTACTTGTCCCGCTGCCCACGATATCCACCGCCGTCCTTGGGACCTCGTTGCTGTGGTCCCGCCTCGGCCAAGTCGACGTCTTAAGCACTAACCCCGACGGCTCCTTTCGCGATGAGCGCAGAATCTCGGCCGGCTCGGACCTCCTGGTCAGCCTCGCAGCCGCCTACAGCATCCCCCGCCAAGAAGGTCCGTATTTCAATCTTGACTTGTTTCCCAACGGCCCCGACCATCATGTCGGCGTGACGGCGCGCCTGCTGCGCTCGACGTTGACCGAGCAGTACACCGCCCATACGCTTTGCGTCGACGCGGGCTACCTGGCCGTGATGCCGAGCTCGGGAACGCGCATCGGGCTGTCGGTCCAAAACATGGGATCCGGCCTGAAATACAAGAAAGAACTCGATTCCTTGCCCCTCGTCTATCGGTTCGGGGTGGCCTGGCCGCGCGTACTCCCCCGGCTTCTGCCCTCCCCTCCGTCGCTCAGCCTCGAGGCCGCGGCCGACTCCGAAAAAACCGTCTTCGCCCGCTTCGGGCTTGAGTGGAAGATGGGCCGGGCGCTCACCTATCGCGCGGGCTATGAGCGGACCAAAAAAGAGAATCGCTGGAGCGCGGGGATCGGCCTGAATATCCCCGCGCCCTGGTCCGGCCCGATGCAGATGGATTACGCGATCGCTCCAATCGGGAGCCTGGGGTTCACTCACTTGCTCTCAGTGACTTGCGAATTCGCGACCCCGCCTCACCGCGCGTCCCGCAAAGAGACGGAGAAAGCCGTCCCGGCGCGTAAATTCTTGTAGGACAAATACGGGAAACATGCGGACACCAGTGATAATAATATACGATCTCCTGGCGAGCCGATCGCGATTGGGACTTCTTTCAGGCGGCGTTCAACTTTTTAAACCCGAGGAAATTCATGAATAACGATGCCTCCTTCAAGCGTCTCTGGATGCTGCTCGCCATGGCCGCTCTCTTTACGGTCGAGCCTCTCTGCGTCCATGCGGCGCAGGCCCCATTCAACCCGCAAAAATGCTTTGAATGCCACAGCGAGGTGTCCGACCTGTGGAGCGGCGGGAAGCACAAGGGGAAGCTCTCCTGCAACCAGTGCCACTCCAAGCTCGACGCGCACCTGGAGTCGCCGATAGCCACGCCGGGGACGAATCTTGACCCGGCACTTTGCGGCAAGTGCCACAAGAACCAGTTTGAAACCTTCTTCAAGACGAACCTCAAGAAGCCCGCCCGCCTGGAGAAGTCCCAGCTCACCGAGCGTTCACCCAACCCGTTCTGGGACAAGCTCATGGCCGGCCACGGCTTCACTAAGGAGCACAACGCCCCGCGCAGCCACGCCTACATGGTCGTAGACCACCTCCTCGCCGATCGCTCCTACGGAGGACGCTTCCAGCCCAAGGAGGGCTGGAAATATGCGGCCGCCAAGGGCCCTGTCAAGACATGGGATCTGCTCGAGGATCGCTATCCCGACGACAAGGATCACAAACCTTTCATCACCGAGAGCGCCGCGGCCGCCAACCCGACCTGCATGAAGTGCAAGACCTCCGATACCATCCTCAAGTGGAAGTACCTGGGCGACAAGGACGAGAGAACCTCGTGGAGCCGGGGGTCGAACCCGGCGCAGTACGCCAAGGAGATCCACAACGTGATGGGTTGCGTCCACTGCCACGACCCGCACGGAACCAAGCCCCGCATCGTGCGCGACGGCCTCCTCCAGGCGCTGACGCGGCCCGAGGCTGACACCTTGTGGCACAAGGACCCCAAGCGCACGGGGGTGGAGGTCGTCGACTTCCGCGGCTTCCGAAAGATCGGCATTCTGGCGAAGAACGACTCCAAGCTTCAGTGCGCCCAGTGCCATGTCGAGTATAACTGCAATCCCGGCACCGACCCCAAGACGGGCGCCAAGATCGGCTTCGACGACCCGCGCACCAACCACTTCCCGCTGAAGGACGTGTTCCAGATCAACGAGCACTACGACGCCCTCGGCTTCCGGGACTTCAAGCACACGCTGACGGGCGGCCTGCTTTTCAAGGCCCAGCATCCCGAGGCCGAGGTGTACTGGAACTCCAAGCACGATAAGGCGGGCGTTTCCTGCAAGGACTGCCACATGCCCAAGATGACGGGCAAGGACGGCAAGGCCTTCACCTCGCATTGGCAGACGAGCCCAAAAAACTACATCAAGGAAACCTGCCTGCGCTGTCATAAGGAGTGGAACGCCGAGGAGGCCGCCTATACCATCGACTCCGTCAAGAACCACATCAGAGGAAAGATGCGGAAAGCCGAGTTCCAGCTCTCCGTCCTCATCGACAGCATCGTGTCGGCCAAGAAAACGGGCGTGGACGAATCGGTCGTCAAGGCGGCCCAGGAGCAGCACCAGAAGGCGCACGTCCTGTGGGAGTGGTGGACCGCCGAGAACTCCGACGGCTTTCACAACCCCGAGCAGGCCCGCGAGTCGTTGACGCGCTCGACCGCCGAGTCGCGCAAGGGCATCGAGCTCCTGGCGAAGGCGGTCGCCGACAAGACGGCGGCCCCGAAATAACCGGAGAGACGATGAGAATAATGGTCTGCTGCGACGGAAACTCCAACGCCGCCCAGGTCAGCATCCGCAACGCGGCTGGACGCCTGCTCGAGGTAAAGCTCATTAAGGCGTAAGGCCGCGCGGGTCGCTTACGCCGCCACGGCCGGTTCGAGCTTTTTCTGAGGCAAGGTGAAGACGAACCGGCTGCCTCCTCCCAGGTTGGCTTCCACCCAGATGCGGCCGCCCTGCTGGGTGACCAGCTCCTTGCAGATGAAGAGGCCCAGGCCCAATCCGTGCCGCCCCGCCCCGGCGGCGTTGGACGCCTGGTAGAGCCGCTGGAAGAGCTGCTCCATGATGCGGAGGTCGCGCTTGGCGTTGGCGTCGGCCAGGGTCGAGCGCTTCACGGCAGGCAGTCCGAGGTGGTAGAGCTCGGGCTGCTGGGTCCCCAGGGCCGTCTGGATGTCGCGCAGGCTATTCTTGCCGCTGGCCTGGGCGTACATGAGGGTCGTGAGTTGGTTCTAGGTCGAGAATTTCTTGATGTAGTGGTCCCCGCCGAAGTCCGAAACGGCTTGGTCGAACTGATGTCGGGGCAAAAGTGTCAGCAGTTGGCTCATGATTGTGTTAGAATGCACGCGAAGAGTCCTCCGTCGGTAGGTTTGGATTGCTCAACACAACCAGTCTACCAATGACGAAGGATTCCTTGCTTTTAACCGGACACGAGTGGACAACATACGGAAACATGTTGACATTTCGGAACGTCGACACTATACTAGCCTCGTGCAATGAGTTCCTAATGGCATTGAAACGACTTAACAGCAGGCACCCGTGCCGGATTCCGGTCAGCATCATATCCGTGCCTTCAATGGCCAGGGTCAAGGGGCATCTGTGTGATCTTGGTTTTGGCGGCGCCCGCCTCGTGACCGCTGCCCGGCTAGAAACCGAGGCCCGCATCGAATTTAAGTCCGGCGCAAAAAAATTCACCTTGGACGGGTACATCATCCGCCGTTCCAAAGAGGGCAAACGAAACCTCTCCGGCGTCGAATTTCACACGTACAACAATCTTGAGAAGGACTTGCGCAAGCTCCTCGCCGCCATGGCGCGCGAGGACAAAAAGAAGTCGCAGCAGACTCGCCCCACCATACGCATGCGCCGCACGCTCTAAGCGGGAGTATCCTACGTCCGATGCGATACTATCTCCATGAAGAGGGAGAGACACTCGGTCCCTTCGAGGTTGCCCAACTGTTCTTGCGCCCGGAATTCAAGATGGACACCTTGGTCTTCCCGCTCGGGGCGACTACGCAGGATGCGTGGAAGCCCGCTCGCGCCTTCCCCGATCTGGCGTGCGGGCCGTATCCGAGCTCGAGCGGAATTTTCCTGACGCCCGCGCCGCCGCGAACGGAGCAGCAGGCGCAACAGCAGGCGGCGATGCTCCCCTCCGGCCCGTCGGCGCCGCCCGCGGACGTTGCTGACCTGAAGCTCGCGGCCCCGGGTGAGAAGCTCCTCCTCGTGGTCGACGACGACCCAACGGTGCTCAGCTTCCTCGAGATGGCCGCGAGCCTTCAGGGCTTTCGCGTGCTCACCGCGGTGGACGGGATTAGCGCGGGCGTGCAGCTCGAATCGCAAACGCCTGACCTCATCATCACCGACCTTATGATGCCCGGCCAGGGAGGCTACGAATTTCTGCGCACGCTCCAGGGCTCATTGTGCGGCCGCATCCCGATCTTCGTCGTCACCGGCTGCGCGCTCGACGATTCGACGATCAAGATGATCCGCGCGGAGGCGAACGTCGTCGAGTTCATCGCCAAGCCGGTCAAGATGGCCGCCTTCATCAGAGTCCTGCACAAAACCTTGAAGACGGCCCCGCGCTGAAAGGCCGCCGCGCGAATCGGACTCTTGCCGACCCGTGGCAAAAATACGGTAGAATGCGCAGCGGTGGAACCCTCTGAAAATGCGAAGCTCATCCTGGTCATCGATGACGATGATAAGGTGCGTGAGTTCATGACCTTCCTGGTCCAAGAGGAGGGCTATCGCGTCGAGTGCGCCAGGGACGGAGAGGACGGCTATCAGAAGGCCGGGCGTCTCAAGCCCGATCTGATCCTTCTTGATCTGATGATGCCCCACTACGGCGGCTTCGAGGTTTTGCGCCAACTTCAGTTGGGTGAGCTCACGCGCATTCCAATCGTTGTCGTCACAGGACGCTACATCGACCGTTCGACAGCCGAGATGATTCGCCAAGAGTCGAACGTCGTGGATTTCCTCGAGAAGCCTTTCAAGCCCAACGTGCTCGCCGCCGCGCTTCATCGAATACTGGACGCCGAGCCTGGCGGCGCGGTATGAAGAGGGCCGCGGGCCGCGCGTTGCTGGGCGCGGCGGCGCTGATCGCGGCCGTCTACGGGATGGCGCGCGTTGATCTGCTCCTACGGACGCGCTCGGCGTACCTCGAAGGCGAGAAGTGGACGCAATGGAGCCGCAGACCCGAGCTCAAAAAGGCGTATTTCGACGCCGAGCTCGCGGTGCGCGAGGGAGAGCTGTCCCGCGAGTTGGCGAAGGGCAAGCTCGACCGCGCGGCGTACGAGCGACAAGTCGGCTTGGCGCGCTTCGAGCGCGATCAGGCCGAGGCTGAAAGCTCGCTCAAGTACGCTTATGTCTGGTATCAGACCGCCGCCGAGCTGTTCAGCCCGCCCGAGAACCGCTGGAGCGTCCTGGCGCGCGCCAAGATGACGGAGACACGCGCCCTCTGGAAGAAAGAGCTCGACGCCCGGAAGATACCCTACCAAGACTACATGCTGGAGTAGCCGGTGGTCCGCCTGCTCATCGGGCTTCTGCTTCTTCCTTTGGCGAGTTCCCTGCTGTGGGTGTCGGCGAAAACGCTCGCCGGAGTCGCGGTCCATTCCTCGACCGCCGCGCCGTTCGCGGCCGGACTTGGCATCGCGTTCGCGCTGTGGGCGATCCACCGCTGGCTCATCTTCGATCCAATCGGGCCCGTGGCATGGGCCGCGCGCGGCGCGCGCTGGAGCTACGTGCTGGGCCACGAGTTCACTCACGCACTGGCGGCCTGGGCGACCGGCGGCAGCGTGTACGCGATCGCGGTCGGCGAGAAGGAGGGGCACGTGGATCTGTCTCACACGAACGTATTCGTCGCGCTCGCGCCGTACTGCGTTCCATTTCACGCCGCGGCCGTCGCGGTAGGGTACCGCATACTCCTGTGGGTGAGGCCCGACTCCGGCGGCGAAGCCCTGTTCCTGTTCCTGCTCGGAGGTTCTTTGGGCGCGCATCTGCTGTTTACGTGGGATTCTCTGACGCAGACGCGCCAGCCTGACCTCGATGCGGCGGGCGGCGCGCTGTTCTCGGTGGTTCTGATCGCGATCGCCAATGCATTGATGATCATGCTTCTGCTCAAAGGGCTATTCCCGGAATCGGTGTCACTGCTCGCAAACCTGCGCGAGGCGGGCGGGCATGTGAAGCGTTTTGGGAGCATGGCCTGGCTGGGAGCCAAGCCCGCGCTGTCGGCGGCGAAGAAGAGGGCGCTCGCATGGTAAGCGATCTCAAGCGGGAGTTCGGACGCAAGGTTTTCCATATGCTGTCGCTTGTCTATCTTGGCGCGTTTTATCTCCTCGGCTGGCCGCGCGTCGGCTGGACGCTGGCCGCTTGGCTTTCCATCGTATTCGTCATCGAGACCGCGCGGCTCAAGGCGCCGGGAATCGAGAGCGCCTTGGCCGTATTTTTTGAAGGCATGATCAGGGAAACCGAGCGGAAACACTTCAGCGGCATTTTCCACACAACCGCCGGAAGCCTCGCGGCGATGTTGATCGCGCGCGGCGATCCGATGATCGTGGGCGCTTCGATCATGCAGCTGGCGCTCGGCGACGCGGCGAGCGCTCTCGTCGGCAAGGCGTTCGGCCGCACGAAGATGTTCGGCGGCCTGAAGTCTCTCGAGGGAAGCTTGGCGGGCTTCGCGGTCGGCTTTGCGGCGGCGCACGCCTGCGGCGCGCGTCCCGGCGCGGCGCTCGCGGCGGCGCTGGCGGGCTCTCTCGCCGAGCTTCCGCCGTCGACGCCCCTGTTCAACGACAACCTCTGGATACCGGTCGCATCCGCGACGGCCCTTCGAATCGTGGGGGCGAGATGAAGAAGCGCGTCGCGGTCGCGGCGCGTCGCGTTGAGGGCCTGTCGGGCGCGGCGCGCATGATCATCGAGCATGCGCGCCGTCACGCCGTTTCGAATTGGGAAGTTCATGTTTTCGCGGAGAAGCTCGACAAGAAGGCGCTTATTGACGCGGGCGCGGTCGCGCACCGCGTGCCGGCGTGGCCGTGGGGCTCCTGGATGAAGCGGCGCGCGTTCGCCGCCGCGGCTGGGAACATGACGAAGGGCTTCGATCTTGTGCATGGCCACGGAGACCTGCTTGACCAGGACGTGTTGAGCCTGCACAACTGCGTTCATTGCGCGCATGAGGCCGTTCACGGGTCCCCGCTGCCGAAGTCGGACGCGGTCGGACGCCTGCACGCGTTGCAGCTGTCGCAGCAACGCTTCCGCATCCTTGTCGCGAATTCAAAATTAATGAAGGACGACGTAATTCGCCGCTTTGGAGTACCGGCCGAGCGCATCTCGGTGATCTATCCCGGCTTCGATTCGTGCCGCTTCAACGCCGGCGGTCGCGAAAATTTCGGCGCGCCGATGCGCGCGAAACTCGCAATCAAACCGGATGAACTTCTCTTCGGGCTCGTTACCTCCGGCGATTTCGAGAAGCGCGGGCTCAATACGTTCCTGCGCGCCTTCGCCGCCGTCGCGCGGAAACTTCCCGAGGCGCGAGCCGTCGTCGTCGGCAAGGAGTCCCGTCCGGGTCCGTATCTGGCGCTTGCGCGAGATCTCGGTATCGCGGACCGCGTCATCTTCCGGGACCCGATCGCCGACGTCTGGCGCTTCTACCACGCTCTCGACGTCTATGTCCATCCCGCGCGGTGGGAGGAATTCGGCATGAGCGTGCTCGAGGCCCTCGCCTGCGGGCTGCCCGTAATCACCGGGGCCTCGGTCGGCGCCGCCGAGTTGCTCAAAGGGGAGCCTCGCGACTTCGTGCTCGCCGACCCATCAGGGGCGGCGCTCGAAGGCGCGATGCTCGCCCTCGCCGATCCTCAGCGGCGCGCGCGCGTGGGCGCGCTCGGGCCGGCCGCCGCCTTGCCCTGTGCGTGGAACCGGGGCGCTGGCGCCCTCCTCGCTCTCTACGAAAGGCTAATAAGGTAAAATCGGCCCCTCATGCGGGTCCATGGACGCCTTTAAACGGGCGCTTCGCCTCCTTCTTGGCGCCTTCCAGACCGTGCTTCACGGTTTCGGGCTCTCCCTCATCATACTCGTGCTGATCGTTGCCGGTCTCGCGGTCTACGCCCATCACAAGTTCGGACCGGAAGAGGCGCGAGTTATCGCGATCTCCCAGCTCCAGGCCCTGCTGCACCGCGATGTCTCCATCGAGCGCATGGTTATCACCCCGGGAGGCTTGAAGTTCAGGGGCCTGCGCGTGCGCCGCGCCAACGGCGCCGAGGGCGACCTGCTCGTCTGCGGCACGGCGCTCGTCACCGTCAAGCTGCGTCCGCTGCTGCGCCGCCGGCTCGAGTTCGATACCGTGCGCCTAGAGTCGCCCCAGATATTCCTCACGCGCGGGCCGGACGGCTCATGGGACATCGCCGACCTGTTCATGGCCACGAAGACCGCGAATGGCAGCGCCCTGCCGTTGGCTCTGACCTCGGCCGAGGCGATCGTCAACGACGGCGTCCTTAAGATCGACGATCTCAAGCGCGGCCGGAAGATCTCGTTCGAGAAGCTGGCGCTGCGCGCCGACGGCTTCGACCAGGATCGGCCCTTCCCGCTGGCGCTGTCGTTCGTGAACGTCGTCACGTTCGGCACTCGAACCTTGACGACAAGCGTCTCGGCCAAGGGCAGCATGGATCTCGCCGGCCTGCGCTGGTCGAGCGCCACCGCGCGCGCCGACCGCTTCAGTGCCGAGTCGGACGGCGTCAAGATCACGGGCAAGGGCTCGGTGACAGGTTTTCTTCACCCCCTATTCGAGGCTGAGGCGTCCGTGCCCGCCCTTGGACCCGAGCGCTGGTCGCGTTGGACGGGCCGCGAGGTCAGGTTCGCTTTGCCCGCGACGAAGTGGACCGCTCGCGTGAACTGGTCCTCGATTCCCATATGGGAAGTCGAGCATCTCTCCATCGAGACTCCCGCGGGCACGGCGACAGGCGCAGGCGTCCTTGACATGAGCACGGACACCGCCTCCCTGAACGCCCATATCGCGACGAAGGATGCCATCCTCGAGAAATCCGCGGACTGGCACCCGTCCTGGACCGCCCGCGCGCCGCACGGCACGGCCACCCTGAGCGCGACCGTGTCGGGCAGGCTCGGCGCTCCGCAGATCAAGGACGCCGTACTTATCCTGCGCGACTTCGAGGCGAATTGGGGCGACCGCCGCGTCGAGGGCGTCGATCTGGACGCGCTCGTCGCCGATGAATTCGCCTCGGTCAAGGCGACGATCACCAAGGGCAAGGTCATCGCGTTCAACGACACCTTCGACGAACTGTCGGTCGCTCTGTCGCTGGCCAAGCAGACCTTGACCGTGGAGAACCTGGCGCTGCACTGGGGAGAATCTCACCTGCGCCTGCGGGGGCGGGTGGACCGTCTGTCCGCCCCGAAGGAGGTCCTGATCTCCGGCCACCTCGACAAGGTCGTATGGGAGGACGCCCAGCGCCTGGTAGCCAGTATCGCGGCGTCCGTTTCGACGCGCACGGCGTCGGCCGAGAAGCACACGAGCCGGCCCTGGGTCAGCACCTTCAAGTACGTCATCCCGCGGGGCTTCCCCGACACCGCGGGCCACCTGCGCGTAAACGAGGTCAAGCAGGCGAACTTCTGGTGCAAGGACCTCGATCTGCTCTGGTCCATTCGCGGCGTGACGCCGGCGCTTGACAAGGTCGCAGGCGAGGCGCGCGTGCGCTTCGGCCCCGGACGCGTGGCCGACATCCCGGCCGTGCAGAACTCTCACAAGCTGCTGCGCATGATCTTCCTCCCCTTTATTTATATGCACAAGATGAACAAGTTCTCCGTGTTCAGCACGGCGACCGCCTACCCGATGACGCTCGACTTCGCCCGCATCGAAAGCGAATACGGCTTGGACAAAGGCGTCGCCACGACGCGCTACTTTCATATGGACTCGCCTCAGCTCGCGGCCTTCGCAGAGGGCACAGCTGATTTCGCTCGCGAGCAGGTGGACATGACCGTACTCACGCGCCTCACGAAGTACGACGGCGTTCTGCCCGAATGGTGGGTGGACGAGGCCGGTCGCCCGTCGATCGGCTTCCGCGTGAAAGGCGACCTCAATAAACCCGAACTCGAGCCCCGACTTAAAAAGATTCCGGTGGATGAAATAGAGCGCAAACTCGAGGAAGGCCGCGCCGGCGGCAAGAAACGCTTCGAGGCGATCGCGAAGCTCCAGACCTTATAATGATGTCATGATCCCAAGTCCAAACAGGAGAACGATATGAGCCGAACGAACAAGATGGACGTGCTGGGACTGCTGCAGGAGCACGGCGCGGTGGCGAGCGGTCATTTCCGGCTCGCCTCGGGCCTGCACACGCCAGTCTACCTGCAGCCGGCCCTGGTTCTTCAGTATCCGCACGTCGCGCAGAAGATCGCGAAGGCGATCGCGTGCAAGTTCGCGTCCCCCGTCGATGTCGTGATCTCGACCGGGATGAGCTCCGTCGTCCTCGGCCAGGAGGTCGCGCGCACAAAGAAGAGTCGCGCGATCTTCACGGAGCGCGTTGGAGGCTCGATGGCGTTCCGGCGCGACTTCCGTCTGGAGCGAGGGGAGCGCGCGCTGATCGTCGTGGACGTGCTCACGACGGGCCGCTCCAACGGCGAGGTGGTCGCACTCGCCCAGGCTTACGGCGCGCGCGTCGTTGGCGTTGCCGCCATGGTGGACCGATCGAAAGCTCCGCTGTGCCTTGGCGTGCCCGTGCGCAGCCTGATCGGCTACCCGCTCGAAGCCGCGTCGCCCGAGACCTGCCCGCAGTGCGCGTCCGGAGTGCCGCTGTCGACGGCCAAGCGCGAGATCGAGCTGGGCTCGGACGGAGAGTGATATGATCGCGCGCTACACCCGGCCCGCGATGAGCGGCATATGGTCAGACGACAACCGCCTGCGCATGATGCTGCGCGTCGAGGAGGAGCTGCTCAAGGCGATCGCCGACGAGAAGGGCGTGCCCGCCTCCGAGCTCAAGGCCCTGCGCCGTCTTCTCGAGAAGTCCCTGCTGGACGCCTCGCGCCGCAAGGAGTCGAGCGCCGGTCATGAGGTCATCGGCATGCTCTCGGCCGTCACCGGCGAATTGAAGGCGAAGGCGCCCAAGGTGGATCGCTACCTGCACTACGGGATGACCTCCTCCGACGTCCTCGACACGTCGATGGCGCTGCAGCTGCGCGACTCCGCCGACCTGCTCATCGTGGATGTCGAGGCTGTGCTCAAGCGCCTCAAGGCTCTCGCACGCAAGCACGAGCGAACCTGGATGGTCGGCCGCACGCACGGAGTGCATGCCGAGCCCATCACCTTTGGCATCAAGGTCGCCGGCTGGCACGCCGAGGGGCTACGCTGCCTGCGTCGCCTGCGCGCCGCCCGCGAGCTTATCGCCTACGGCAAGATCTCCGGGGCGGTCGGAGCGTTCTCCCAACTCCCGCCCGAAATCGAGGCGAAGGTTCTCGATGCTCTTGCCCTGCGACCTGAGCCGGTCTCCACGCAGGTCGTGCCGCGCGACCGCTACGCCGAGTATTTCCATCCGCTCGTGCTGACGGCGTGCTTCGTCGAGCGCATCGCCCTTGAGATCCGGCATCTTCAGAAAACGGAGATACTCGAACTCGAGGAGCCGTTCTCGGACGAACAGAAGGGATCATCGGCGATGCCTCATAAGCGAAACCCCGTATTGTGCGAGAACCTCTGCGGCCTTGCGCGTCTGATCCGCACCTATGAGTCGGCGGTGACGGAGAACTGCGCGCTGTGGCACGAGCGGGACATCTCGCACTCTTCAAACGAGCGCATCATCATCCCTGACGCCCACATCGCGCTGGATTTCATGCTCCATAGATTGGAGCAGGTGCTCGACGCCCTCCAGGTGTTCCCCGAGCGCATGAAAGCAAACCTGGAACGCATGCACGGCCTCGTCTTCTCGCAGAAGGTCCTGCTGCGCCTGATCGACGCCGGCCTCGGCCGCCTCGAGGCCTACGACCTCGTCCAGCGTAACGCGATGAAGACCTGGAAGGACGCCCGCCCCCTGCGCGAGCACCTGGCCGCCGATCCAGACATATCGAAACGGCTGTCGCACAAGGAGCTGGACGCATGTTTCTCCCTCGAGCCTTATGGCGCTTGCGCGCATGAAATCCTGAAGCGCGGGGGCTGTCTTTAAAACTTGCAGCCGAACCCTTTCGCATGGAGAACTCCCATGACCGAAGTCGCCGAGAAGCCGCTGCGCATCATCCTCAACCCGGACCGCGACAAGCGCGTCAAAGCCGGCCACCTCTGGATTTTTTCAAACGAAATCAAGGAAGTTTTGTCGGACCATCCGCCGCTGCCGGGGGATCTCGGCGTCGTCGTGACGGCGGCCGGCGCCTCGCTGGGCATGGCCTTCTACAATCCGAACAGCCTCATCGGCGGCCGCATGCTGACCCGCGATCCTAAGGAGACGATCGGCGCGGAATTCTTCCTGCATCGCCTCACCGAAGCGATGGCGTATAGGGGAAAAGCGTTGCCTGGTGAAACATCCTACCGCCTCTGCTACGGCGAGTCGGATGGGCTCCCAGGTTTGGTCGTGGACCGCTACGGCCATTACCTCGTGCTTCAGATCATGTCCGCCGGCATCGAGCGCCGCATGCCGTGGGTCCAGGCCGCTCTTGAGGAACTCGTGAGGCCCAAGGGCATCTTCCTCAAGAACGACCACAAGGTGCGCGCGCTCGAGGGCCTGCCGCTCGAATGCCGGACCTTGATGGGCGCCGTCCCGGAACGCGTGCCGATCACGGAGAACGGGTTGCGTTTCGCCGCACCCCTCGGCGAAGGCCAGAAGACCGGCCATTACTTCGACCAACGCGAGAACCGAGCCTTCCTGCGCCCGTACTTTGAGGGACGCTGCGTCCTTGATCTGTACTGCTACACCGGCGGATTTGCGATTGCCGCGGCCAAGGCGGGGGCGAAGTCGGTGCTGGCGCTCGACAGCTCGGGCCCCGCGATCCAGCTCGCGCGCGAGAACGCGAAGTTCAACGGCGTGGACGGAATCGTGTCGGCCGACGAGAACGACGCGGAGGTCGTGCTCGAGTCGTTCTCGCGCGGCCAGCAGCCGTTTAAACCGGACATGATCATCCTAGATCCTCCGAGCCTCGTGCCCGCGAAGAAGAACTTGCCGCAGGCCCTGCGTCTGTACACCAAGCTCAATGCCCAGGCGATGCGCGCCTTGCCCAAAGGCGGCCTGCTCGCGACAGCGACGTGCTCTCATCATGTCTCGCGCGAGGACTTCGTGCTGATGCTTCGCAACGCGCAGGTGAAGGCCGAGCGGCCGATACGCTTCGTGACCCTGCGCGGACAGGCGGCGGACCATCCGATCCTGCTGGCGATGCCCGAGACTGAGTACCTGCGCTTCGCGCTGTTGGAGATGATTTAAATATTGGAGATGATTCAAACGATGGAACAGCCGCATTTTGAAGAGGACCGCTCCTCCAAGTTCTCGCCGTCGAAGCTCTCGGTCTATCAGAATTGTCCAAGACGCTACCAGTACCGCTACGTCGACAAGATCACGCGCCAGCGCAAGACGCCCGAGACCGTGGTCGGTGTTGCGGTGCATTCGACGTTCGAGCAATTATATGCGCTCGTGACGGGAGGAAAGATCCCGACGCTTCCTGAACTTCTGGAAATTTACGAACGCGAATTCGCGGCGGGCTGGGACGCAACGATCGTCGAGAAGGACATTCGTTTCACCAAGGATGATTGGGAAAATGTCGGGCGGGGCTGCGTCGCTCAGTACCATGGCGCGCAGCACCCGTTCTCCTCTGATCGCACGGTGGCCATCGAGAAGCGCGTCGGCTTCCCGATCACGGTGGAAGGCCATGAGTACCGCATCGAGGGCTTCGTGGACCGCCTGGCGCTGGCGCCGGACGGGGCGTTCGAGATTGTGGATTACAAGACGGCCAAGTCCCTGCCGAATCAGGAACACGTCGACGAAGATTGGCAACTCGCTCTTTATGAGCTCGCGGTGCGCCGGGAGTGGCCTGATACAAGGGAAGTCCGCCTTAAGTGGCACTACGTGCGCCACGGTAAGACCTTGGTCTCGGTCCGTGACGATGCCGCGCGCGCGCGGCTCCTGAGCGACGCGGGGGCGCTGATCTCCGAGATCAAGCGCGACCACGCCTTCGTGCCGAAGCAGAGCCCGCTGTGCGACTGGTGCGAGTACCGCGATCTATGCCCTCTATTCGCAGATGAGGTCCGTGTCGCGGCTATCCCGCCGGCTGAACGAGCGAAAGATAGCGGCGTTAAGCTCGTGGCGAGCTACGTTGAGATCGAGGACCGCCGCAAGCGTCTCAAGGACGCGCTCAAGGCGGCGGATGCCGAACGCGATAAGGTGGAGGCCGACATCGCACGGTGGGCTGAAACGAAGAGAATATCCGTCGTCGCGGGAGAGCATGCGCAAGCGTCGGTGACGATCAAGGAAGAGATCCACCTGCCCACAAAATCCGGCGAGGTCGGGAAGAAAGAGGAGCTCGAGGCTGAAGCTCGATTAACGCGGCTATGGACGGAGATAGCGAGGCTTGACGGGCACGCGCTGCTCGAAGGCTTGAAGTCCCGCCGCTGGACGGGCGATCTTCTGGCCTCGGCGGAGTCTTTGGTCGCGCGCTACGGCCACCGAGTGCAAAAACGCACCGTGCGCCTCAAGCGCCGCCCCGGCTCCGATGAGGATTAAACCTCAGTCGTAGGCCGCTTTGTCGGATCCGCCGATCCCGAGTTGAACCGACAGGCTCATCCAATCGGACTTCAGGCGGTCATGTTGCGCCTCGAGTTCGTTCCAACCCTGCTCGAACTCAAGCGCCTTCCCGCCCTTCGACTTCCGGGATGAAGACTTGTGGTGCCGGACCGACTTCGCCAGTGTTTTCTTCATGTCGTCCTCGTTCGCAGTATAACTCCGGCGTCCATTTTAGTCAACGGCTTTTTACCGTGACCTGGAGTGTAGGCCTTTGGGCCTATATGCATATAGGCCTTGCGACCCATGTCGAATTAGGCCTCCCGGACATACTACGCAAAGACCGAAGACCTGCTCAGGGTCCCGAAAATGGGACGCAGGGGGGAATAAAGTGAAGGAACTACTGAACGGACTCATGATCGCGGCTCTCGCGTCCGCCGCCTCGGCGACACCCGCGTTGAAGCCGGGAAGCACGCGCTACATCGTGACATTCGACGCGAAGGTCAGGCAGTCCACCCGCGACGCCGCGCTCGGCGCCATGGGCCTCAAGGCCGTCTCGCACATCGCGACCAACGGCGACACTGACCAGGAAGTCTCGATCGCCCTCGTGGACGTCCCCGCCGGTCAGACGCTCATGACCGGCAAGGGCAAGGAGCTCTGCGCCACCCTTCGTGAGTGCTCGAGCCGCATCGTTTCAATCGAGACTGATCGCCGCGACGAGTGGATCGAGTCCGCGCAAATCTCCTTTCAGACCACGCTTCTCCCGTCATTGTCCAGCGTGATGTCGGGGCTGAACATGCCGAAGGTTTCCGCTTTCGTGCAGAACCCGATGGCCTCGGAGCGCGCCGCGCAACGCAGGGAAGAGACGTGGGGCATCAACCGCGTCCACGCCCCCGCCGCCTGGCCTATCACCGAAGGTATGGGCGTGAAGGTCGCGGTCATCGACACCGGCATCGACGCCTCCCATCCCGATCTCTCGGGCAGCGTGGACGGCGGCTACTCAGCGATCACAAAGACCGAGAACCCGGCGGACTATCAGGACGACAACGGCCACGGCACGCACGTCTCCGGCACTATTGCCGGCCATCGCGACGGCAAGGGCATCGTCGGCGTGGCGCCCAGAGCCCGCCTGTACGCCGTGAAGGTTCTCGACGCCGACGGCTGGGGAAGCCTGTCCGACGTCATCGACGGCATCGTCTGGGCCGCGATGAAGCGCATGGACGTCGCCAACATATCGCTCGGCACATCGGTGGACAGCGAAGCGCTGAAACGCGCCGTGAGCTTCGCCCGCGGCGCGGGCGTCGTTATCGTGGCGGCCGCCGGGAACTCCAGCGGCACGGTCAGCTTCCCGGGCGCTTATGAGGATACGATCGCGGTGACGGCCTCCGATTCGGCCGACAATCTCGCGGATTTCTCCAGCCGCGGACCCGAGGTCGACTTCATCGCCCCGGGGCTGGATGTGCTGTCCGCCAAAATGGGCGGAGGCTTCATCTCCTACTCGGGCACCTCGATGGCGGCCCCGCACGTGGCCGGCCTCGCGGCGCTTGTGGTCTCCCAGGGCTACGTCGGCCGCAACGGCCCGGACGGCGTGTTCGCCCAGCTCAAGAAGGCCGCGAGGCCGCTGCCGATCCTCTCCGCCCAGATGCAGGGTGCGGGCATGATCGACGCCGGCAAGTTCGCCCGCTAAATTCGCTCCCAACGCACCCGGGCGATACGCGCCTCGCTAAAACGGTGGCGGGGGACAGGATCGAACTGTCGACACCCGGTTTTTCAGACCGGTGCTCTACCACTGAGCTACCCCGCCGACTCGCAGATCATACAAAATCACAGCCGCGCCCATGCTTCTTGACGTCAGCGCGGGCATGACTCAGACAAACTTCTGGGCCTTATGCCGGACGGCGCATGGGCCTTCCGGGCCGCTCGCGGCGGCGCAAGTGGATTAGACTGGGCCATGGCGAACGCGATGCGCCGTTTGGCGACGTGCCTTGTCTCCGTGTCGCTGGCGTCCGCGTCCTCGGCGCAGATGCGGACCTCGTTGCCGGCGGCGCCCATCGGGGCCCTCCCCATTGCGTTGACGCCGTCTTGCGCGTTCACCGCTCCCGCTTTGCCGTTCTCTCCTGCGTTATCCGTCCCGTCTGCGTCCCCGATCCTTTTGCCGTCCGCGGCGTCCGCCCTCTCCGCCGTTTCCCCGGTCGACATCGAGCAAGGCCGTTCCTTCTTCGACGGCGCGACCGCGCTGGCGGACGCGCCGGCCCCGGCGAGCCCCGCGCGCGCGCCACGGGGCGAAACCGTGACGCTCAACGACGCGGTGCTTCCGTCCCGCATGTTCTCCGACCGGACGACGATCTCGGGCCACCTGATCCGCGCGATCGACGCCACGAACGTCTCCATCGACATCGCGATCCACGGCCTCGCCCTGCGCGAGATCGCCGCCGCGCTTGTGCGCGCCAAGACTCGCCGCGTGGCGGTCCGCATCGTCATGAACCAGACGCATGTGTTTCCGGAGAAGAGGGACGGCAAGCGCAGCCCCGAAGTGCAGCTGCTGCTGGACCAGGGCTTCGAGATCAAGATTCTGCGCGGCGACGGCCAGTTCGGCGTCATGCACAACAAGATCGCGATCTTCGACGGTCAAGTTCTGGAAACCGGATCGTACAACTGGACCCATGCCGCCGACACCTGGCACTGGGAAAACGCGACGTTCCATGCCGAGCAGGCGCGCATCAAGGCCTATCAGGCGTACTGGAACTGGATGTGGTCCATCTCCTTGAATATTCCAAGCAAGGCCCCCGCACCCACGACGCCGGTCGCGCAGGGTCAACCCCTCCTCGCCCTGTCGCCCGCGCCTCAAGATTCCGAGCGCCCGGTCCGGTTCAACGGCTCGGCATTCCCGGCCCAGGCCTTCTCTCCAGGAGGAGTGACCGCGCATCTCGTGCGCGCGATCGACGCCTCGATGACGTCGATCGACCTGGCCAATTTCTCGTTCACCTCCATAGCTCTGCGCGACGCCCTGCTGCGCGCGAAGGGACTAGTGAAGATCCGCATAATTTTCGACGCCGACCAGTACAAGTTCCTCCCGGAGATGCACTGGTTCGCGGAACACGGCTTCGACGTCCTGCTCTCCCGCGGCAAGGACGGGGATGCGGGCGTCATGCACAATAAGTTCGCGGTGTTCGACGGCGCCCTCGTGGAAGCGGGCTCATTTAACTGGACGCGCAACGGCGAGAAGAACAACTACGAGAACGCGATGTTCCTCGACGCGCCCGACGACGTCGCGGCCTTCGCGGCGTATTTTGAACGCATCCGCGGCCAGGCCTGGGCGCCGGAGGCCGGCGATCACTTGGGAGCGCACGCCGCGCCCGACGGCTTCAACTTCGACCGCTAACAATGAAGGCCCGCGCCTTCAGGTTAGGCCTTTAGGGTCCTCGAGGGTGGGCCCAACGCCCCTGGCAGCGGGGCGGCGCCCGGGCTACGCTGAGGGCATGGCGATCGTGAAATCGAGTTTTCGCTCGCTGGTCCTGTCTGCGGCCATGCTGTCGGCCTTGACCGGACCGGTCCAGGCGGCGATCGCAGCCCCCGTAGTCCGCGCCCGGACCGGCATCGTACGGATACCCGCCCTTTCCTTCGCCACCGGCGATGTCATCGCGATCTCCGAGATGCGCCACGACCCGACCACGCTTCTGTTCGAAGCCGCCACCGCCAGTCGTTACGGGCATGTGGGCATCGTGACCAATACTGAGGAGGGTCTGGAGGTCTACCACTCGATGCCCCCGTACGCGCAGAAGACGCCCTTGGCCTATTTCCTCAACCGCGCCCAAGTCGACGGCCTGCCCTACCCCCAATTCACTTTACTGCGCCACGCCGAGCCGTTGACGCGCGGTGAGCGGGAAGGCCTCGTCGACGCCATGAAGGACATGGTCGCGCGCAGAGTTCCTTTCAACTATTCCTGGGCGATGAACCCGAACAGCGTCAACTGCTCTCAGTTCGTCCGCCGGGCCTTCGAGGCCATCGGGCGCTCGGGCCTGGGCGAGCTCAGCCCCATCAGCCTCAGCAACTTCAACGCTTTCGACGGCGCCCTGATCAAACTCTTTAAAATCTCCCTGCCGCCGGGCGACACTCTCAACGTCAGCCCGACGAAGATCGTGCATTCGCCTCAACTTAAGGTCGTCCACGCCCAGCTCCCGGTGGGCCGGATGCTCAGCGACGCCGAAATCTTCAAGGCCTGGAAGACCGGCGGTGGGCTCGCTCACCTGGCGCAGACGATGCGCATCCCCATCGAGAACCTCGAGGCGTGGGGCAAAGGCGCCTCCGACCGGCCCTTCAGCGACTACCCTTCGAGTTGGCGCCGCTCGGTGACGGGCTTGTAGGGATCGCGCCTAGCGCGAGGCCGGCAGGACCAACGCGAACTTCGCGCCGCGCCCCACGCCCGCGCTGCCCACCTCGACCGTGCCGCCGTGTTTCTGCGCGATGCGCAGGGCGGACGACAGGCCGAGGCCCGAGCCCTCCTTCTTCGTCGTGAAGAAGGGTTGAAAGATTTTCTCCAGATCAGCGCGGGCCACGCCCGCGCCGTCGTCGCTCACGCTCAACCGGTGCCAACCGTCGAAAGTCTCGGCCGACACGCTGATGCATCCGCCGCGGCTCGCCGCCTCGACCGCGTTCTGCAGGAGGGCGTACAGCGCCTCCTGAATGAGGGACACATCGCCTTGCGTCTTCATCGGCCCCCCGAGGACCGGGGACTTCAGATGCAGCTTGCGCTCGGCGACCTGGGGCTTGATGAGCGTCAGCGCCCGCTTGAGGGGCACGCGGAGATCGAGGGACTGCGTGTCCATCTCCTCGATGCGCCCGAGGTCGAGCAAATTCTTCAGAATTTCCTTGCAGTGCGAAACTTCCTCGATGATCTGCTCCAGTTCCTTGAGCGTCTTCTTGTCGTCGCCATGACGGTGCGCGGCCACCTCGGCGTTGACGGTGATCGTCGTCAGCGGGCCCCTGATGCGGTGCGCGACCTCCGCGGCGACGCGCCCGAGCGTGGCCAAGCGCTCGACCTGGATCAGGCGTTCGTCGTAGCGGCGTTTTTCATCGTCCTGCGCCGCCTGAGAGTCGCGCGCGAGGATGGCCAGAAGCGTCGCGGAAATCACGAGGAAGAGGAAGCGCAGCCAGAACACGGGACTCTGAGGAATCCAGGCGTCGGGGCGCCACCAGGAGATGAAGTACAGCGTGATGGTCGCCACCGAGACGGCGAGGCTGTAAAAAACGTTGCGCGTAAGCGCGGAGCCGAAGACGATCAAGGTATAGATGAGAAAGAGCTCCACGCTCGACCGGCTCCAGCTCAGCATGGTGGTGGCCAACACGGCGTCGCAGAGGAACATCCCCGTCGAGAAACCGCCGCGAACGAGCATCGCCTCCGGCGCGAGGAGGATCAAAGCCATGGTGGCCGAGATGAAGGTCATCAGAAGGGAGAAACGGAACACCCAACTCTCGTACCCCAGCCCCGAGAACAGGAAAAGCAGGAGAATCACCGCCATGAGCAAGCCCTGAAAGGCGAAATAGACGGTCCGGCGCTTAGCGAGCAAGGCGGTAGCCGACCTTGGGCACGGTCTGCAGAATCGTTTTGCGCTTCCCGAGCTTCTTGCGCAGGTTTTTGATGTGCGTATCGAGGCTGCGGGTTTCCACGGCGCTCCCGTATGAGGACGTGTTCTCGATCAAGAACTGGCGGGAGAGGGTCTTGCCCGCGTGATTGAGGAGAAGGAAAAGCACCTCAAACTCGCGCGCCTGAAGCTTGAGCGGCTTGCCGTCGATCTCCGCGAAGTGAGACTCCGCGTCCATCCTGAGGCCGCCGGCCCCGGCCGCCCGGCCGGCGCCGGGGCCCGGTCCCGCGCGTCGGAGCACCGCCGAGACGCGCGCGAGGAGTTCCATCGCGCCGAACGGCTTGACGACGTAGTCGTCGGCGCCGAGATTAAGCGCTACGACCTTGTCCCCCTCGCTCGACATACCGGTCAGCATGATGACCGGAATCGAGCCGGTCGCGACGTTGGTTTTGAGGGACCTGAGAACCATGCGCCCGTCGCCGCCCGGCAGGCGCACGTCGAGAATGATCAGGTCGGGCTTGGAGTCGACGGCCGCGCCCAGGGCCTTGCCCGGGTCGGAGATCGAACGCACGGTGAAGCCCGGGGCCATGGACAGGGTCTTCTCGACGGCTTCGACGATTTTGGGATCGTCCTCGATGATGAGCACGCGGGGCATTGACCGAATCATAACTAATTCACGTCAATGGGCCTATTTTTTTGAGGCATTTGATACCATGCTCGGCGTGACCCGCCCGAGGCCTTCGTCGTGAGAGCGGACAGGTGCGCGCTCGCCGTGGCCGGGGTCCTGGCACTGAGTTGCTTTATTGGTCCCATCCGCAATCCGGATCTGTGGTGGCACTTAAGCGCGGGCCGGAGCATCGCCGCCCGGCACGCCGTGCCGCGCGCTGACTTTCTCTCTCATACGCGCCTGGACGGCGCCTGGGTGGACTTCGAGTGGGCGCCGCAATTGCTCTATCTAGCCGTCCATCATGCGGCCGGCTACCAGGGGCTCATCGCGCTGCGCTTGCTGCTCATGACGGGCGTGCTCGCCTGCTCGCTGGCGCTGCTGTCGCTTTACGGCGCGGGTCTGTACGCCCAGGCGGGTTTAATCCTCATCGAGGCCTGCGCGCTCTACCCCTATGGAGACCTGAGGCCGGACAACTTTTCGCAGCTGCTGTTCGCGCTCCTGTTGTTGGGCCTCGAGGCTTGGCGGCTGGGCCGTCTGAAGCTGGACGCGCGGCGCGGCGCGGCCGCGGGCGGACTTCTGTTTGCGGTCTGGGCGAACCTCCATCTGGGACTGCTCTACGGCCTCCTCTTGCTGGGGCTGTACGCGGCGGAGGCCGCGTGGCGCGGTCCGCGCGGGAGCGCGAAGACGTCGGCCGCGGCTCTGGGCGGGGCGTTGCTCGGCTGCCTCTGCAACCCTTACGGTCTGGGCCTATTCCTCGTTCTGCCGGAGCACATCTCGTACATGGATACGATCAGCGGCATCATCTGCGAATGGAAGCCGGCGCGCTTCGCATCGTGGTGGGTGTGGCCGTACGCGGCGCTGCTGGCGGCCTCCGCCGGCGGGCTGGCCGCGGCCCTGCACTCCAGGCGTTCGCCGCCCGCCGCGATCTCTCTGGCCTGGGTCTTCTTCGCGGCGACCTCCATCGCCCACGAACGGCACATGGCCTATTTCGCCGTGTTCACGCCGCCGCTGCTCTATACTTTAGTCGCCGGCCGAGAGTGGACGCGCCGCCGCGAGGTCCGCGTTGCCGCCTTGACGTCCGCCGCCGCGCTGGCGGCCTTTTTGATCGTCGCCATCTGGCCCATGCATCGGGGGCCGCGCGCGCCGATGCCGGCGCGCGAGCTCGCCGCCTATCTCGACGCCAACGCCCCGGCGCTCGGCGGGCTCAAGCTGTTCAACAACTGGGCCGACGGCGGCTATCTGGGCTACAAACTGTGGCCTCGCTACCTCGTGTTCTACGACGGCCGCTATATTTTTCACGCGTTGCTCATGGAGACGCAGCAGGCCGCCTTCTCGGTCGAGCGCTGGAAGGAGTTCATGGACCGTCACGACGTCGAACTCGCCTGCATGACCCGCTCGCCGCTGCGGCCGACTTTCGATCACGTGAAGCGCAAGCAAGGCGATGACGTGCAGTTGAGGCGCCCGTATTATGTGAAGTTCATGCCGCAGCAGCGATGGGCGATGATCTACTGGGACGAGCGGGAGGTGATCTTCGCGCGGCGCGACCGCGTGGACGCGGTCTGGTTGCGCGCCCACGAGTACCGAGCGCTTTGGCCCGACGACTCGCCGCACATAGCCTACCTCAGCGACCAGGGGCTCGTCTCAGCCGAGGCTCTGGAGGCCGAGGCGAGACGTCACGCCGGCGAATCCGCCGTCGCCGCGGCCGAAGGTCGGGGTCTGGCGGCTTGGGCCATGGGCGCGCGCGCGCGTTGGAACGAGCCGGTCCCGCGCTGAGACAAGAATCTCATGCCGCTGTTTCATCACCCCCCGGGGTTTGGGGTTAAGGATGGCGGGCAATGAAGTCGTCGCGAGTGCGGCGAAAGGCTTGGAGAGTTCGCTGCGACACGTTGCCGGGGTCCAAGGCGGCGCCGGCGCCCTGGAATATGTCCAGCCGTTTTGTCAAGCGTTCCAGGGTGACGTCATAAAGCCGCCGGACTTTCTCGATTTCGCCGGCCCGAGCGTAGAGCAGGGCCAAGCGGCGGACGACGTCCAATTGGATGGGTTCGAGCGCCAGGGACCTTTCGTGCATGAGCCGCTCGTTTTGTTCGTTTTTTCGCTCACGATAGAGGAGCGCAAGGTTGTTGAGCGTCCCCACCTGCGATTCCGGCAGCGCGGCCGCGGTCAGCCAAAACCGCTCGGCGATGTTGAGCCGCCCCAATTTGAAATAGCAGAAGCCGATGTTCACCCAGGCCTGCGCGTTCTCCGGCTCCGCGCGGATAACGGCCGCCAAATACGGTATGGCGGCCGCATATTTCCCTTGCATGATCAGTATCCCGCCGTAAACCGAAGAGCCCTCGACGGTCGACTCGTTGTTTCGCACCTGCGCCCCCGCCAGGGAGCTCGCCTCCTTCAGTCGGCCGGCCAGAGCGTAGGCCGTCGCCAAGCCGAGGAAATACGTATCCGCATAAAGCGGCGATTGGTTCGGAATCAGTTTCAGGGCCGTCTTGTATTGCGCGATCGCTTCCGTGTAACGTTTGCTCTGCAAATACATGCCGCCGAGCGCGCAGTGCCCCCGGGAATTGCCCGGAGCGCAGATTGTGGTGTGGAGCCAGAGATCCATGGGATCTCTGTAAAAAACCAGATTACGCATGCCCGCCCAAACATAGAAAAGGCCCACGGCGATGACCAGCCCCTTGACCGCGATCCGGCGGCGCACCGAATCGGCGGCCAATCGCTCGAGCACTCGGGCCGCGCCCAGGAAAAAAATGGCGCTGGCCAGATAAAGATAACGATTGGCGACGAGACTGAGATTGAGGAAGGGCACCAAATTCAGGAACGGAGTCAAGGCGAGGCCGCCGCCGACGGCGGCCACGCCCACGAGCCGGTCCCAGCGCCACAGGCCGGCGATGAGTGCCGCCAAGAACCCCATTCCGCTCATGATTAAAATTCCGCTTTGGGAGAGCGCGGAGCTCACCGGAAGAATCGAATGCTCCTGGCAGAGTTGCGGAGGCGTTACGAACTGGAGGAAATACCACAGCAGGCATTTTCCCGAGGTCAGACAATGTGACATCCAATGGCCCCCCACCAGGGGCACCATTTGTCTGGGCAGGACATAGATCCGGAAGCAGATGAAAGCCCCGCAAACGATGGTAAGACCGGCGTAAAGACCGGCATCTTCCTTGAGCCGCTGGCGCCATTGCGGGCAGGTTCCCAAGCTCAGAAGCAGGCACAAGGGCGGCAGTATCAAGGCGCTTTCCTTGCTGAGCAAAGCCAGCGTCATCGCCAGGCAGCAGACCCCCCATCGCCACGGTCGAGCCAATGTGCGCCATTCCTGGAAGTGGATCAGGATAAGACCGAAAAAAGAGACCAGAAGATGTTTCTTAAATGTGGAAACGACCAAGGTCTCGGTATGCGCCGGATAGAGCGTGAAAAGGACGGCGGCCCAAAAATAATATTTCCCTTCTCCCAACAGTCGGCGGTACAGCGCCAGCACGAGCACCGCGTTGCCCCAATGAAGCAACAGGCTCGTCAACCGATATGGGAAAGGGCGACCGGCGGCCATGCCGTAAATCAGCCGGTGAATCAACGTGACCAGCGGCTCGTATTCCGTCGTGGCTGAAAGAGGGGACAGAAGCCAATGCCCAAAACCGAGCCAGGGTCCGGTCACGGATCGATCCTTCAATATGAAAGCCACATCGTCGTAGACGAAGGGCGCCCAAAGAGACAGGCCGAAGACCAACCCGATCAATGCGCCTAAAAAGACGGCCTGATAGGCGAAGCGATGACCGTCGACGTGTGTTCGCATGAAGGCATCGGCTTAAAATCAACGGCGCTCGCCGTACGACGAGCGCCGTTGTTTCAAGCCTTCAACTGATCGATCTACGGCAACAAATCCGACACACAAGAAGCGTTGCTGCAGGATAGATTACCATTGGCAAGTTTTTGTACTATGTAGTTTCCATAGCCCTGGACGGAGACAGCGCGAGTCAGGCCTACGGAATACGTCGATCCACCTCCCATAGCGAGGGTGGAGAAATTTTTGAACGTGGGCGCGGCGGAGAAGACATCTAAAAGAGACGCTGTCGCTGTATAAAAGCCGGTCTTAAGAAGGTAGCGCTCCTGAGCACCCCTGATGACGTCTATAGCGGCAAGCGCTTCCGCGGCTCGTCCCTTTTCCACTACTTTGAAGTATTGCGGAACCGCGATCGCGGCCAAGATACCGATGATGAGGACGACGACCAGCAGCTCGATGAGCGTGAAGCCGGCCTGGGGTCGCTTGAGCGCGCGCCACGTTTTAAGTTTCATCCTATTTTCCTCCCACAATATAACTGACCGCCGCGATGAGTGTAGCAGATGATCCGGCATGCCGCTTGTATAAAATATGGTTAAAATGTGAATTCACGCGAGGCGCTGTGAATTGTAGCGCGAGTACGAGTGCTAATATAGACGCATGAGATTCCTGATCCTCGGCGCCGGCTTCCAAGGGCGCGCCTGCGCCTACGATATGCTCCGCAACCCCGCCGTCACGGAGGTCGCGTTGTGCGACATGTCCGAGGCGAACCTCGCCTCGGCGAAGAAGTTCCTGGCCAAGGTCGCCGGCGGCCGCGCCAAGTTCAAGCGCCTCGACGCCGGCAACCCCGCCGCGGTCAAGAAGGCGCTCAAGGGCTACGGCGCCATGGTCTCCTGCGTGCCCTATTTCCTGAATCTTCCCCTCGCCAAGGCCGCAATCGCGGCGCGCGCGCATTACGTGGACCTCGGCGGCAACACCGACATCGTCAAGGATGAGATCGCGCTCCACCCCCTCGCAGTGAAGGCCGGCGTTTCAGTGCTTCCCGACAACGGCCTCGGCCCCGGGATGATTTCGACTTTGGCCGTGCACGCGATCTCGATGCTCGACCGCGTGGACGAGGTCCTCCTGCGCGACGGCGGCCTGCCGCAGAAGCCCGTGCCGCCTATGAACTACATGCTCACTTTCTCCGAACACGGCCTGATCAACGAATACGCGGCCCCCGCGACGGCCCTGCGCGACGGCAAGCTCGTGCGGCTCCCCGGCCTGTCCGAAACCGAGATCATCGACCTGCCCGCCCCGCTCGGACGCTGCGAGGCCGCGCACGCGGCCGGCGGCCTCTCCACCATGGCCGAGACCTACGCGGGCAAGGTGAAGACGATGGACAACAAGCTCATCCGCTATCCCGGGCATGTGGCCGTGATCAACGCCATGTCCGCCATGGGCTTTTTCGACGAGGCCCCGATTGAAGTGCGCAAGGGCGTGAAGGTCGCCCCGCGCGAGATCGCCGCCAAACTGTTCCGGCGTCACTTTCACCGGCCCGGGGACGAGGATATGGTCGTCATCCACAACATCGTGCGCGGCGTGAAGGACGGCCGGCCCGCCGAGATCGTGCACAGCCTCGTGGACTACGGCGACAAGGAGAACGGCCTGACCGCGATGATGCGCACGACGGGCTGGCCCGCGTCGATAGTGGCCCACATGGCCGCCGACGGGCGCGGCCGAATCAAGCCCGGCGCCTACCCCGTCGAAATCGGCGTCCCCGCCGAGTCCTTTGTCGATGAAGCGCGCAAGCGCGGCTTCAACCTGACCTGGAAGTTCCGTTGGCTCGACAGGCCCGAGCCCGCCGTCAACCCCAAGCTCGTCGTCTTATGAATTTCATGACGGAGCGTGGATTTGATCGGCGGCTGTGGGCTCCCGCGTGCGCGGTCGCGGGCCTGGCTCTCGTTGCCTTTCTGCCGGCCCTCTCCGGGGGCTTCGTTTGGGACGATCGAGCTCTGGTGGAGGGTTGCAACGGAATCAAAGGGCTCGACGCCCGCCACCTGCGTTGGATGCTGACGACCAATTACATGGCCAACTACCAGCCCCTGGGCTGGCTCAGCCTGGCCCTGGACTATCGCATCTGGGGCCTGCGGCCTGCCGGCTTTCACCTCACGAACCAACTGCTCCATGCGTGCAATGCCGCTCTCGTCTTCCTGATCGGGCGGCTGCTGCTCGAGCGCGCGTCGCCGCTTCGCGGCTCCGCCTTGAGCTGGGGCGCGACGGCCGCGGCCCTGCTCTTCGCCCTGCACCCGGCCCGCGCGGAGTCCGTGGCCTGGATCTCCGAACGCCGCGACGTGCTCTCCGGGCTATTCTACCTGCTCTGCATCTGGTTCCATATTCAAGGCCGGAGGGCGGCATCGATCGCCTGCTGCGCGGCCAGCCTGCTCTGCAAGGCCGTCGCCGTCAGCCTGCCGCTCGTGCTGCTCATCCTCGATCTCTATCCGCTCGGACGTCTGCCCCGGGATGGCTGGAGACGTCTGATCCTCGAGAAGCTTCCATACGCGGCCCTCGCGCTCGCCGGAACGTTCATGGTCCTCTGGGCTCAGCATTCCACTGGGAATCTGGTCCCCCTGGAAAAGCTCGGCTGGGGGCCCCGTCTGGCCCAAGCCGTCATCGGCTTGGGATTCTACCTCGAGAAGTCCTTGCTGCCTATCCGGCTATCGCCTCTTTATCCGCTGGCCGAGACCGTCACGGGACTCGCCGTGCTGCGCGCATCGGCCGTGCTTGCGGGCGCGGAAACGCTGCTGCGCTGGGCCCGCGTCGGGCGCGCGCCGCGCCTGGCGCTCTGGTCGTACTACCTCGTGGCGCTCGCTCCCATGCTGGGCCTCGTCCAAAACGGCCCTCAGGCCGTGGCCGTTCGCTACTCCTACCTGTCATGTCTCGGCTGGGCTCTCGCAGCCGGCGCAGGCGTCGCCCGGCTCCCGCCGCGAGCGCGCGGCGCCGCAGGAACGGTCCTGCTTCTTCTCTTGAGCGCCGCGAGCTGGCGCGAATGCCGCTATTGGCGAGATGAGCCGTCTCTCTGGCGGCGAGCCGTGAGCGTGCTGCCCGGCTCCGCCGAGCTGCGGTCCAGGTTGGGCGCGGTGTTCGCCGAGCAGGGCCGGACGAACGAAGCGGCCGCCGCGCTCGACGAAGCATTGCGCCTGCAACCCGGGCATGCCCGCGCCCGACGCGACCGCGCGCAGCTGCTGTACGCCGCTGGCCGTTTCCCCGAGGCGGAACGGGACTTCCGGGCCGCGCTCTCCTCGGAGCCCGATTCGGCCGAAGCCTTGAGCAACGTCGGCGCGATCATCGCCCAGCAAGGACGCGAGGCCGAAGCTCTCCCCTTCCTCGAGCGCGCGGCGGCGCTGAACCCGGGCAACGCCGTGACCGAGGGGAACCTCATGTTGGCGCGCGCCGGGCTTGAAAAAAATCGGCGCTGAGCCCTGGGTCATGAACCGCAGACACGCATGGGTCGCCGCCTTGACGCTCAGCGCCGCCGTAGCGCTGCTGTATGGGATGATTCTCAGCGCGCCCGATTTCAACGAAGACATCAGCCACATCCGCGAACTTTCTTTATTCGGCTTGCCCTTCGGCGCCTTCTGGGACGCTCTGACCTCAAAGCATTACTTCCATTGGGCCGGTGAGCGCACCTACCAGCCGTTGGTCACCTTCCTGCACTATTGGACTCATGGCAACCCGGCGATTTATCGCGGCCTCGGCCTGGCCTTGCACGCTTTCAACGCCTTCTTGGTCTTCTGTTTGGGCGGACGCCTGACGCGGCGCTTTCAACCCGCTCTTGGCGCCGCCCTTCTTTTCGCGCTATTCCCCTGCTCAACGGAAACCGTTGATGTCGCCTCCTTCAAGGGACATTTACTGGGCTTCACTTTCATGCTCGCCGCCCTGCTCTGCTGGATAAGGGCTGTCGAGGAATCACCCAAGAAGTCTTGGCTGCCTCTAGTCGGCGTCTATACATTATTCTCGCTCGGACTTCTGGCCAAAGAAACAGGCCTTGTCAGCGCAGGATTTATGGCGCTCTACGTTGTTTGCTTTGAGGAACGCTCCCTTGGCCGCGCTTGGCGCATGTTTCTAGGCTTAGCGCCGATCGCCGCGCTCTACCTCTGGTGGCGTTTTTCGTGCCTGATTCCCCCGCCGATTTCCCCAGTCAAATTCCACTACTCGGGTTTGCTCTCAATGGGCTGGTACCTGAAAATGCTGCTCTGGCCCCATCCCTTGTGCCTGGAAAGCTCTCCCGTCGGCGGCCTGGGTTACTGGCTGCTACCGATAATTTATATCGGCTTTCTTTGGACTAGACGCCGAAATCCCCTGCATGTCTTCTGCCTGCTCTGGATTCTTCTTGGCCTCCTGCCCGTCATGCATTTTATTTCCTTCGCCAATGTCTCTCCCGTCGCCGATCGCTACCTCTACATATCCAGCGCGGGGTTAAGCCTGCTTCTGTCTGAATTTCTGGATGGGCCCAAAACCCGGTACGTCCTCGCCGGACTCTTGCTTGCTTGGGGCTGTCTGACCGCGCGCAGAAACGGCCTTTATCGTCAGCCGCGACAACTTTGGGAACAGACGGCAGCCTGCGCCCCCAAGAACCCTCGTGCGCACTACATCCTGGCCCTCACCTGCTTCAGGGAAAACGACATCCCCGCCGCCGAACGCGCCATGGCGCGCGTTTTAAGCATGACCCCAAGCCCGGGCGCGCATACCTTTCTCGGCGACATTGCGCGCGATCAGGGTCAAGACGGCGCCGCGCGAAGTCATTATCGCCAGGCGCGCGCACTGCAGCAGAACTGGGACGACGCCTATCCCAGGCAGTTGGATTATTTGGTGAAGGGAAGGACTAAGCCGTCATCAAGGCCACGGCCCTCAACGCCGAAACCATCAGCAGACCTAGCCAAATAACGCGGGAAATCCACGTTAATTCCAGAAAGAAGAAGGTGATTTCATGTCTTTGCCCCTGAAGTCTGCAAACAAACAAAAGAAATTGCAGACTTGATCGGTTCCGGCGTGATGGTCTACAATGGCCAGTAATGAGCCGCAGACACGCCTGGGTCGCCGCCTTGCTGGCCGCCGGATTGACGGTGAGGCTGTCCTATGGTCTGATGCGGCCCCCGCAAGGCCCCGGCCAAGCCCTCGCGGACCCCGACGGATATGTGGGGCTGGCTTCCTCTTTCGCGCGTTCATGGACGCTCTCGGATTCCTCCGGCCGGCCCAGCGCCATGCGCGAGCCCGTCTATCCGATCGCGCTCGGCCTCGCCTTCAAAGCCCTTGGCCACAACTACGGCGCGATGCTGGCGCTGCACGGTCTGCTCTCGATCCTGTCCCTGGGTCTGATGTTCGTTCTCGGTCGCCGTTTTTTTGGGGAAGCCGTGGCTTTCGCCTCTTTGACCGTAGGCGCTTTTTATCCGCCGTTTATTTTCTACTTCTCTCAAGCCCTGCGTGAAACGACGATGGTCTCCTTGGGCCTGCTCAGCCTGTGGTCCGTGATAAAGCTCAATGACGACGGAAAGGCGCGCGACTTCGCCGCCGCCGGGATTTGCTCCGCCCTTGCCGGGCTGACGAACACCGTGTTCCTGCCCTTCGGGCTGGCGGCGCCGATAGCGGCATGTCTGCTCGCCGGAGATAAAGTCCGAGCGCTGGGCCGTGTCGCGTGCTATCTGGGCATAATGCTTCCTCTCTATGCGCTCTGGCCGTTGCGAAATTATTCCGCGTTCGGCTCATGGATCATGGGCTCGACGGCCGGGGCGGGCTCCACATTTTACATACATCTCGTCATCCCGGAAGACGTCGCGGGCACCCCGGCCCAAAACGACATCGTCGCGCGCGATCCCGTCTTCTCAACCGCGCCGAAGATGATGAGCCCGGCCGAATCGGAACGGTTCTACTGGAGGGCCGGCCTGAGGTACGTGCGCGAAAATCCGTTGACCTATGCGCGGTTGCTGGCCTGGCGAATATTCCGGGATTTCTGGCGCATTGTTCCGCGTCCGAGAAATTACGGGATTTCGTTCCAAACCTTGAAATGGATCAGCCTTCTAAGCGACGGTTGGATAGTGCCGCTGGGGATGTTCGGACTCATCTTTCTCGGACTGAGATCCCGGGAACTGCTTTGGGGCCGGTTGTTCGTCTGCTGCGTCGTGGCCCCCTTCGCTCTGATTATCACCATGATACGCTACCGCTTATCTATCATGCCGTTGCTGATCATCTTGGCTTGCGCGGTACTTCATCGGTCCGCTTCGGCGTTATGGCCGCCCGCAAAAACCACCGCGGCTTAAGCGTGATCTTTCAGGCGGTATATTTCGATTAAAGGATTGGCCGTGATCGCCTGGGGGTCGACCCTGAGCCAGAAAACCAATTGAGCTCGTTCAAAAACCGCCACGCGCTCGTAGCGCGAGAGATTGGGATTCAGGGCGGGCCGGTCGTCATAGTCGGGCATGGTCAGGACCAGGTATCTCGGAAGCTCCGGGCCCGGAAGGGTCCCGAAGAGACGCGATTTTATCAGGCGAAGCTCATAGCGATTGAGGCAAAAGTAGGGAACGCTGGCCGGCTGAGGCGCGCGCAAAAGCCCGACCGAGGCGCCCGCCGGAACATGCTCGGTCAGCCACCGCCCCGCGAGCACATGGGTGGAGGAAGGCGTGGCGTCGACGCGGAAATTCTCCGCATAGGTGAGGGCCTCCAATCCCTGGTTCACAAGAGCAAAAACCAGCGCCGCCAAAATCCAGGCGCGCTGTTTCTTACAGCTTCGCAGGACTTCCAGGGCCGCGCGCGCGGTCAAAAGCGAGCCCACCGCCGTCCAGGCCAGCACATAGCGTGCCCAGCTTGTCGGAGCACCGTTGATCATCACGGTGACGGCCATGCCGATGACAAAGGCCAGGGCTGTAAAAAATAGCGGGGGGTCCCTGCGCCCGCGCGTCAGGGCCCAGGCCGCCGAGCAGAACATGCCGCCCAACATGGGGAGCGTCATGGACCGCCGCAAGGCGCCGCGAGCAAACAGCACGGGGTTCCAAAGGCTCACCGGGAGCCGGGCCATTCCCGATATCTCCGCGTAGGCGTTCTTGAAGTCAAGGACCCAGTAGGGGTTGCTAAGCGCGAAGGCAGCCGCGCTGCAAAGCGCGGCCAAAGCCAGACCTCGAGCTTCGAACCGGACCGCTCCTCGTCCCAGGACGACGCGAACAACCGCGACGCAAGCCACCACGAGTACCGCCGGCCAGCTGGGGATAAAAGCCCCCACCGCGAGGCCCGAGAGGGCTCCGGCCGCGGCGTAGAGCCGCCACCCCCCATTTCCCAGCAACGCGGCGCATCGGTCGAGCAAAAGCAGGACGATGAAAGTCCAGTAGGTATAGTGCTTCATGGTATGGGCCAGCGCGACAGACGTGGGCAGCAGCAAAAAGAGCAAGGCAGCCAAAGCCCCTGTGGCCGAGTCGAAGTGGCGCCGCCCTATGCGCAAAAGCATGAGCGCGCAGCCCGCGTAAGCAGCCACTGAAAACAGGCGCCCCGCCAGATAGAGCGCTCCCATCTTGCCGGGGTCCGCCAGGTAGGGCGCAAGCCCCCCGTGAAGCGAAACCAGCCCAAGGGCCGCGGACGCCGCAAGCCACGCGCCCAAGGCGTAGATGTAAGCGCCGCCATAGGCGAAAAAATGGGGGTTGAAATCAAGGTTCCGCGGCTTCATGCGCGAGAGCACCAGGAGGTTGGTCTGCTCGTCCTCGTGGGCCGAGCGGGTGTAAAAGGACCGAACGGAATTAATCAGCCCTGCCGGAGGAAACGACCAGCCCGCCTCAAACCGCTCAACCCCGGCAAATGTGGCGTACGCCTCGGGATTGAGCATCAGGTTGGCGCCGAGCCTCGCATGCATCTTGACCCAGGAATTTTCCAACTCCTTATGGAACTCCTGGTTATCCAGCCCCGCAGGCATGACGAGCGCCACGCGCGCGCGGCTGGGCAAGCCCCAGGTGATCCCGCAAAGCCCCAGGCACGCGGCCAGCGCGGTCAGTCCGGCGGCCTCCCTCATCCGCGTGGCCCGAAACGCAGCCACCACCACATTTTCAAGAGGGTTTGGATGTAGGACAACGAATAGCTAAGAAGCCGCGCCTTGGACTCCCCCGCCTTGCGCAGTTCGTAATGATACGGGATTTCCAGAATCCGGAAGCCGCGGCCGTAGAGCCTCAGGATGACGTCGGCGACCACGTCGTAATGCGGAGCGACACTCTGGGCGCCATGCGCCGCCGAGGCTCGGTAAAGACGGAAGCCTCCGGAGATATCGGTCAGAGGCACCCCCAAAAATGTGGAGAACACGAGATTAAGAAACCAGCTCATGACCCTGCGCAGGCGAGGGCGGCTGTCGCCCTTGACCGAAAGATAGCGCGAGCCCATGACCACGTCCCAGTCATCCCGGCGACGCCATAGCTCGGCGAAAAATTCGGGGGGGTGCGAGCCGTCGGCGTCCATGGTGAGAATCCAGCGCCCGCGCGCAAGCTCAAGGCCCTCCCGGTAGGCGTTGCCGTAGCCGGGAAGGCTCTGCCGGACCAGGCGCGCGCCGGCCCTCTGGGCGATCTCGACGGTTCCGTCGGTGGAGCCGCCATCGACGATCAAAAGCTCAAAACCTGGAACCAGGTCGCTAATCGGCTTGAGCCTCCCAAGGAACTCTCCCAGAGCCCCCGCCTCGTTGAGGGTGAGGGTCATAACGGTCAACTCCGGAGCGGCGTTCATGCGGCGCGAGAGGTTTTCGGCGACTTGACGAGGGGAGCCTCGAGGCGATAGGTGTCGGCCTCATAGTTTACGCCATGGCGCGGCCCGCGCGAAATCGCCAGGAACTCCGAATCCTCCAGCGCCACTACCGTGTGGGCCTCACCGGGGGGGCTCACCGCCAAATCCCCGGGCTTCATGATCGCCTGCCGCCTCGGACCTCCCTTCACGGGGCGGGCAACGTAGCGGACCCGGCCTTGCAGGAGATAGAGCCACTGGACGGTCTTCTTATGGTAATGATTGCCGCGCACGACCCCCTTCTTGGAGGAGAGGATGGCGATGGAGTTGAGCGGGACGTTGTCGAGGATGTCCCGAATGGATCCCCGGGCGTCTTTGAAAGCGAGCTTCAGTCGGGATATCTTCATTCGTTGGGCCCCGTCCCCTTCCTCAGGTGTTGGGAGGGGCGGCCCCTCCCGTTGCCGAGGACGGGGGCCACGATGCGCGGCCGAGGGATGGGAACGATGAACCTCCCTCCCTTGCGCTCGTATTCCTTGAGATTGGTCATTATTTCCTCCGCGAAATTCCACGCCAGCAGAAGGGCGTAATCGGGCATCAGGCGCAGAAGCTCCGAGTCCGGAAGGACGGGGATATGGCTTCCGGGGGTGAACCGCCCTATCTTGAGCGTTGATTTTTCCGTTACGAAATCCAGAGTCTCCGCGCCGATTTTACAGTAGTTGAGCAGCGTCATTCCCTTGGCAGGAGCGGAAACCGCCACGATGCGCTTGCCCTTGTGCTTGAGGCTCGCCAAAAGCCATGCCAGCTCCTCGCGGTTTTTTCCCACCGCGTTGGCAAATTTACGCAAGGTCTTCTCGTCGTGGAGCCGGTATTCGGCTTCGGCCTTGAGGACCTGGCCGACCTTGCGACCGACCGCGTGGCGGCCCCGGCGGCCGACAAAGACGCGAAAGGATCCTCCGTGGATATGCTGCTTTTCCACGTCAAAAACCTCCAGGCCGTGCTTGCGGAAAAACGGGATCAAGGGCTTCAGCGAGAGATAGGAGAGGTGTTCGTGATAGATCGTGTCGTACTCCAGGTCCTTGATGAGTTCCAGAAAATGCGGCGCCTCCAGGATGAAGACGCCCTGGGGAGTCAACAGGGCGTCCAGGCCCCGGGCGAAATCGTCCAGATCATCAATATGGGCAAAGCAGTTTGAGGCGGTGACAAGCGCGGCCTTGCCGTGCTCGCCGCGAATCTTGGCGGCCAGGTCGGCACTGAAGAATTCGTTGAGGGTGGGGACGCCGTTTTTCTCGGCGATGCGCACGATGTTGGCCGCGGGATCCACGCCGAGTATGCGCGTGCCATTGGCCTTGAAGTTGGCCAGAAGAACGCCCACGTTGCTTCCCACGTCGATGACCAGATCGCTTGCTCCCAGACCGAAGCGCGCGGCGCATTGGGAGGCGAAGCGCGCGAAATGTTCCCGGCCGGTGCGGGTGGTGGAGGCCTCGTAGGGATAGTCGTGGCGATAGAGAACCTCGGGGGAGACGACGTAGGTCAGCTGTGTCAGGCCGCATGGGCGGCACATGACCACCTCGAGAGGATAGAAGGTCCGGGGATACTGGAGTTGTTCCTTGCGGAGGAATTCATCGGCGGGCGGCATGAACCCCAGATCGAGAAAGTGGCACAGGTCTTCGCTCTTGCACATTCGGCAGATCATAATTTGTCCTTAAATTATAGGAAAGTCGGGTGCTGCATGCACCATCAGGCGGCCGGTCGCGCGCTCAATATCCACGGCCGCCCCCGTCGGCACCGGGCAGTCGTCGGCGGCCAGGACGACGAACGCCTCGCTGACGGCCGAAGCGGGCTTTATGGTGGCCGGATCCTCCTGGGGATAGGCCTGCGCCCTCATGGCCGTTCGCGTGGCCATGGGGTTGAGCGTGTAAAAGCGGATGCCCCCGGCCCTCAATTCCTCGGCCCAGACCTGGGTCAACCCCTCGAGGCCGAACTTGCTCACGGCATAAGGCCCCCATCCAGCCTTGCCGCGCCGGCCGACGCTTGAAGAAACGTTGATGACGCAGCCGTTTCTGCCGGCCAGCATGGAGGCCTTGAGCACCCTCTGAGTCACGAGGAAGGGCGCGGTGAGGTTGGCTTTTAAGGTTTCCTCCCACTCCCGCCGTTCCACATCGACGGCGTCTCGGTGCGGGCCCAGGACCGCGGCGTTATTGACCAGGATGTCGATGCGGCCGAACTCCTTGAGGGACTGGGCAATGAGGCGATCGATCCGGCCCAGGTCCGTGACATCCGCGTTTTGAGCCACCACCCTCGCGCCCAAATCGCGGGCCTCCCTGGCGACGCCGTCAAGCTCGGCCTGGTTGCGGCTGCAGAGGACCAGGGCCGCGCCCTCCCTGGCGAAGGCCAGCGCCACGGCGCGGCCGATGCCGCGGCTGGCCCCGGTGACAAAAGCGGTCTTTTTTGAGAGTCGGCCGTTCATGCTTTCCCTGTCGGGACTGGGGACGGAGGAGGGGATGGTACAAGTTTGCCAGACTGGGAAACAACTCTATGCGCCGCGTCATTCTCCGGGAATTCCTTAATCTTGACCGCAGCTTTCGACTAGCGGATAACGGATTTCTGATAATATAACTCCCTGATGAAAAAGCTGTCCTGGTCGGAGGGCCGGTCGATGGCGGCGATATTTTCCGCCGCCTTGCTTCTCGATCTTTCCGTCCGCTCTCTTTTCTACAACTTCGACGGCGTAGCGTGCGCCATCGCCGTTGAACTGTCGGATTTTAAGCATCTGGTTCATGGCAACCATTTGGCGTACGGCATGGTCGCGTGGTGCTTCGACCGCCTTTGGCGTATTTTCGGCTACAAGGGCCAGGCGCTGCTCGCGCTCCAGACGCTCGACGCCATCCTCGGCGCCGCCGGCGCCGCCGTCTTTGCCTCTTTGCTCCGCCGCATGGGACGCGGCGAACGCGAAGCCGTCCTCGGCGCCGCCGCGCTGGCGGTCTCCCACGCCTGGTGGTTTTGGAGCCTCGAGGCGCAGGTTTACATGCTGGGGGCGTTATTCGCGGCGTTGGCCGCCCGTGAAGCCCTATCGGACAAGCCGCGCCCGGCCCTCACGGGGTTGTGGCATGCGGGCGCGATCCTGGGCCACGTCTGCCATCTGATGGCATTGCCGGCCATTGTCTATAGCCTCACCCGCAAAAGGAGCCGCGGCGACCTGCTCCCCTACATGACTTCCCTATTCGTCGCCGTCGCCGTTCCTTACGCCTGTGCCGGGCTTTTTTTCGTTCATCCGTCGTCGTTGGTCGAATTAAAGATATGGCTCATGGGAAGTGCTGCCCTCGGCAACGACCGCGCTTTCTCCTGGCATTCGATCGCATTCTCGTCGGCCGTCCCGGAATGGACCGCGACGACCCTTCGCATCTTCATCGAGTTCGTCGGCCGCAAGGGCTTGTTCCTGTCCGTCGGCGTCATTCTCGCCCTTCTGCCCCTGGTGGCCGCCGCGCGCGCCGCCGTCGATCGCACACGCGAGTCGACATTCTGGATTCTCTGGCTCGCCGGCTACGCCCTGCTCTTCCTCAGCTGGGAGCCGGGCACGATCGTGTATCGAATCCCAGACCTGATCGCGCTCTGGGCTCTGGCGACTTTGGGCCTCCAGACGATGCCGCAGCGCTTGCGCCTCGGCGCCATGATCGCCTGGACATCCGCCGCCTTCGCCTTCAACCTCGTCTTCGTCGTGCGCCCGGCGTCGACGTTCGCAAACAATCCCGACCTCGTCGAGGCGATCTGGACGAAGACCAGTTCCCCCGAAAACGCCTGGATTCTCGCCAACGGCCGCGGCGCGGTTTACACCTCCTATTTCGCGGGACGCCGCCCGGTGAACCTGCGCTACTATACGGACGAAGCGGCGCTGCACGCACGCCTCGACGCTCTCACGAAGTCCGGCGAAGTCGTGTACGTGAGCGGCCGCACGCTCGAGGAAGAGGGCCTGCGCGCCAAGCTCGAACGCTACGGCCTGCAGCCCGTCGCTTCAGCTCCGGCCCTATCGATGTTCCGCGTGGGCCGCGCTAAATAGACGGATCAGTTTGCGCCGAGGCATGTTGAGGCGCCGCCATTTCGTATAATAAACCCGATTTCCGGATCACAGGAGACCCCTCACAATGACCACGAATATCGAAAAGCTGCTCGGAGCTGACGCCAAGCTCCTCGAGCACAAGTGCACCACCATCCCCAAAGAGACGATCCACGCCCCGGGCCCGGACTATGTCGAGCGCATCTATTCGCTCTCCGATAGGCCGACCCCCGTTTTGAAGTCGTTGCAGAGCCTGTTAAGTCATGGGCGGTTGGCCGACACCGGCTACATGTCCATCCTTCCCGTGGACCAGGGCATCGAGCACTCGGCCGGCGCGTCCTTCGCCCCGAACCCGATCTACTTCGACCCGGAAAACATCGTCAAGCTCGCGCTGGAGGGCGGGACAAACGCCGTGGCCTCCACTCTCGGCGTGCTCGGCGCGGTCTCGCGAAAGTACGCGCACAAGATTCCCTTCATCCTTAAGTTCAACCACAGCGAACTGCTGTCCTACCCCAACACCTTCGACCAGACGATGTACGCCAGCATGAAGCAGGCCTACGACATGGGCGCGGTCGCAGTCGGCGCTACGGTGTACTTCGGCTCGACCGAGTCCCGCCGCCAAATCTGGGAGGTCAGCCAGGCGTTCACGCGCGCGCATGAACTCGGCATGGCGACGATTCTGTGGTGCTACGTGCGCAATAACGCCTTCAAAACCGCGGAGAAGGACTATCACGTTTCGGCCGACCTCACGGGCCAGGCCAATCACTTGGGCGTGACGATTCAAGCGGATATCATCAAGCAAAAGCTGCCCGAGAACAACGGCGGCTACAACGCGATCAAGGGCTTGGGCAAGACGCACAAGCTGGTGTACGAGAAGCTCACGAGCGACAACCCCATCGATCTTGCCCGCTATCAGGTGGCCAACTGCTACATGGGCCGCGCGGGCCTGATCAACTCGGGCGGCGCGTCCTCGGGAGCGACGGACCTCGCCGAGGCCGTGAAGACGGCCGTCATCAACAAGCGCGCGGGCGGCATGGGCCTCATCTCCGGGCGCAAGGCGTTCCAGCGCTCGATGAAGGACGGCGTCGGAATTCTCAACGCCATCCAGGACGTGTATCTGGACAAGAAGGTGACGCTCGCTTAACCCTAGTGGTGATTCTTGCCGAGCACGAGCTCGATCTCGCCCCATAACTTCTCGATGGAGATCGGCTTGGGCAGGAACTGGTCGGCGCCGGCGAGGAGGCCCTCGACGCGATCGCGCGGGTCGGCGTACTGCGTTGAGGCGGAGACAAAGATAACCGGCGTCTCCCTCTGGTTATCGAGGCGTTTGACCCTGCGGCATAGGTCGAAGCCGTGCACGTCGGGCAGTTGGACGTCCATGATGATGATCGAGGGCCGGCTCTGCTTGAGGGCCTTGATCGCCTCGTCGCCCGTGCGAAAGCCTTCCACCTCGATTCCTCTCAGCGACATGATGTCGATGAAGGTCTCGCGGAAGTGGTCGTCGTCTTCGATGATGAACATCGGTGAAACGGTCATGGCACGATCTCCTTGCGGTCCGGGAGCGGCGCGGCAAGTCGAAGTCTGATTGGATTATAACGCCCCACGCGGTCTCTTGGACGGGACATAGGTCCCAACTGGGCCCCGGCATTGGTCCCACCAAACGAGAGGCCATAGGACTCCAGAGGTGCGTCCGAAGGGAAGCCCCTCCGCCTAAAGGGCGTCTGCCTCTGTGTGCTTCTCGGCGCAGCCGGCCCCGGAGCCGCAGCCCTCGGCGCCCTCCTGCGATCCAATCTCGGGAGGCTCGGAGCGCCTCTTCTTTTTCGTGGACGCCTTCTTCTTCGTCTGCGCGGTGATCGGCTCACCCTTAGCGTTGAACTTGTAGGTCGGCGTCTGCGAAATCTCCCGGGACTTGTACCTGGACTTTTCGTAGTCGAAGGCCTGAGTCTTCGCCGCCTTTTTCTTTGATGGCTTGGACGCGAGTCGCGCGTCCTCGTCCTTGACAGGCCCATCCTCCGCGCACACGGCAAGCGAGCAGACGGCAACCGGCAGGGTCAAAGCGAGAAAAAAGAAGAGGAGTCGTCGTGGCATCATGCCCTAGTATAGCCTCCCGGCCCCTCTCTTTCAAGCCGCCGCTCTCCGACGAGGGTCAACTCCTCGCGGTCATGGAATAGATGCCGGGCCCGAAGCAGCGAGCACTTGGAACGCAGCGTCTCGACGCGAGCCAAGACACGCAGCGGGTCACGGCGTCCGAACTTCAGGTTCACGATAAAGCGCCGACACCAGCCGCAGTCGAGCCACTGCCCGAGAAGGCCCGTAATGCGGTCGGGGTCCTCGACCATGTCGCAATACAACCAGTCAACCGGCGTCTGCACAGCGAACTTAAAGGCATCCTCGGCCTTGTGCGTGATGCCCGCGTGGATGGCGCCGCCCTTGAGGGGGCCGTTGTCCACGGCGACGACGAAGGCGCCGCGCTTGGCCGCGCTGTAGCTCCAGCCGCCGGGCGCCGCGCCCAAGTCCGCGACAGTTTCCCCTGCGGCGGGCTCTCGCCCCATCAGGCCGTAGGCTTCCTCCACCTTCAGATACGAGCGCGACGGGGCCTGCGGATCATCGGCCATGCGCCTCTGTCCTCCAGCGACCGCGTCGCGCGCGACATAGGCGCGATCGAAGGTCGTCAGATAGGCGAAGAAACCTCGCGCGGGCCCGCGGCCGGGGCGACCCTGGACCGCGAGCTTGGCGACGCGAGACATGCGTCCCTTCACGATGGCGAGACATTCCTCGGCGGCCGTCTTCGCCCTGCGGCTTAAACCCGTATCCCCCGCGGACTCGACGCAGAACGTCCACGGTCCTTCAAAACGCTCGTTCTGCGTCGACGAGGTAAAGCAATCCGCCATCGCGCCGGCCAGGGCGTTGAGGGACTTCCCCTCGACTGCCGCAGGCGCCTTCAGAGACAGGTGCGCGAAGCACAAATCACCCGAACCATCGGGGCCGAGCACCCAGCCCGGCCCGGATTTCTCCACGACGCCGCCCAGCTCCTTGATCAGAAAAGCCTCGTAGCCGGCCTGGCAGAGGTGAAGCGTCATCAGCCGAACAGATACTGCTTCATGCAGTACACGCTGCCGCCGGACTTCACGAACTCGGAGGTGTCCACCT
>JBBTJN010000114.1:0-15505 GCA_038059415.1 Elusimicrobiota bacterium
CGACTGGGCCAATGCCAGGCTCACGTCCAGCGCGGTCGCCAGCCCGCCGGCCATCACCAGCGCGCTGAGTGCGACCGGGACGATAGGAACCGCGTTGAACTACCAGATCACGGCCACCAACAGCCCCACGAGCTTTAGCGCCGCGGGGCTTCCGGCGGGCTTATCCGTGAGCGCCGGGGGACTCATTTCCGGAACTCCCACGACTGTAGGGACTTCCAGCGTGACCATCAGCGCCTCCAACGCGAGCGGCACGGGATCGGGCACGCTTATGTTGAGCGTCTATTCGGCCTGCGACTTAAACCGGGATTGGGCGACCAACGTAGTCGACGTGCAACTGCAGGTCAATCAGGCGCTGGGCGTAACGGCTTGCACGTCGGATTTAAACCGCGACGGCGTATGCAACGTCATCGACGTTCAAAGGGATGTCAATGCCAGCTTGGGAGGACAGTGCGTCGTCGGTCCGTAAACAACAGGCTGCTGTGAGTCAATGAGTCCGGCATGCCGTGACGAACAGATTCGGCAATCGCGCATGCGGGCTGGCACGGCTGTGCCCGATGAGTCGATTTTTGGCTCGGGCGAAGGAAAGACGCAGGCCGGGCTCCGACACGAGCAAAAACCGGCCTTGACTCAGAAACCCAGGCCCAGCCCGAATTCATATTGCCTCAGCAGGGCCGCCGGCGTGCGTGACTCGTAGCTCCAGGCTGCGAAGGCAAAGCGATTCGCCTTGGACGAAACACGCAGCTCCATACGCCCGGCGTGGGCGGTAAATTCGCCGGAGCCGAAACTGCCGGGCGCCCCGGACTGGAAGCTTTCCCTGCGGTAGGCGTAGGAGGGGACGATGGAAAGCCAAGAAACGGGGGACAGTTTTGCCTGGGCGAGTACGGCGGGGGTCAGGCCCTCGGCTCCTCCTCCCTTAAAACGAGTGAGAGTCAGGTAGCCTCGCGACAGCAAGGTCAGAGCGGCGCTTGCCTCCCATTCCGCGCCCAAGACGAACATGTGAACATCGGCCGTCGGATAGTTCGAATAACGATAGGCGGGGGAAAGCGATACTCCGGGGCCCAGGCCTTGGTACACGGTCAAATCGCCCGATAAACGCGGAAGCACCTGCGCGTCGGCGCAGACGCTGATTTTTGCCTCAAGGCCCGTGGACTTCCCCGTCTTCACGCTGGTTCCCAGAGTCGCCTGCCGATCGGTGAAGCCGAAGCGCCGCACCACGCTTTGTCCCGCCAAGATTCCCCAATTGGAGGCGGCGCCTGCGGCCGTGATTTGCGTCCATTGGTTCCATCCGGCGGGGGCTACGCTGTATTCCTCGCGGCTGTACCCCGTGTTGACTGCGATCTGCGGGCGCGCGAATGAGGCCGGCGCCGTCATGGCCATCAGGAACAGAACTCCGCTAAGCCGTCGTTTCCAATCCTCTGCGTTCAAGGACCCCCCAGACGGTTCGACCGCGCAAGAACCCGAGAATTCCAGCGAATCTCGCCAAAGCGGTGAACTGCCGATAACCGAAGTTTTCGCAAACGGCGCTGATCAGCAGGCGCAGCAAATCCCTGACCCGCGGGTAGCGGTGGAGGGTGAATTCCTCCAGAACCACGGCCAGCAGGGACAAGTTGACGCCCATCATCACGGCCAGGAGGAAAAATGCGGCGAAAGCCTTCCACTGCGAGAGGCCCGCGATCGCGGCAATCGAGAAAACCAAATATCCCAGCACCTCCACAACCGGACTTAAGAATTCTACGGCCCAGAAATAGGGCGTGGCCAAAAGCCCGAGAATGCCGAAACGGGGATTGCACAGCAGCGGAAGGTGCTTCCACAGGGATTGGCCGAGACCTCTCTGCCAGCGATCCCTCTGCCGCCAAAGCATCTTAAAACGCTCCGGCGCCTCGGTCCAGCAGACCGGGTCCGGAATGAATTCGATATAGCACGCCCGCCCCTGATCGCCCAGCGTCCGATGCAGGCGCATGACCAGCTCCATATCCTCGCTGACCGTCGATCGGTCGTAGCCGTTCACCTCCAAAACCGTCGCCTTCTTAAACAGGCTGAAGGCTCCGGAGAGAACGAGCAGGCTGCCCAAATTAGCCCAGGCGATTCTTCCCGATAGGAACGCCCGCAGATATTCCACCGCTTGGAAACAGGGAAGCCACTGCTTCGGAAGGCGGACCGTTTGGACGAATCCCTGCGTAATCGAGCAGCCGTTGGCGATGCGGACGATCCCGCCGACGCCCACGACGTCCGCCCGCTCCATGAACGGAAGAGCGACCCGCAGCAGAGAGTCGCGTTCCAGGATCGAGTCCGCGTCCACCGAGCAAAACAGGGGGTATTCGGACACGTTGATTCCGGCGTTGAGGGCATCGGCCTTTCCGCCGTTTTCCTTGTCGAGAACCACGAGCCTGGCCCAAGGCGAGGACAGCTTGGCGACGTAAATGCCCCGGACCTCCTTGGTCGCGATGGTCTGATGGTAGATACGCTTGGTCTTGCGCAGTTCAAAAACTGCGATGAGCTTTTGGAGCGTTTCATCGCGCGAGCCGTCATTGACGACGATCACCTCGAAAGCGGGATAATTCAAGCGCAGAAGGGCCTTGACGCTGGAGACGATGCTCGTGGCCTCGTTGTGGGCCGGAACCAAGATGGAAATCGGGGGCGCCAAGCGAGACTTCGAGATTTCCGACAAGTTCCTATAGCTCATTGAGTAGATATGGCGCAGGATAGCCCAGATCGATATGAAAAAAAGAGCGAGATAGAGAAAGTTCATGGCGAGAAAATAGGCCAGGATGGCCCACTGCGACGAAGCCAAGACGGCGCCGGCCCCCGACATCAGGAGACCGCTCCCGAGGCCAGTTCATCGAGCCATTGCGCGGCCATATCGCGCGCGAAGCGGTCCCGGTGGGACAGGCTCTCTTCCAAGGCCCTCCGGCCGGTTTGCCCCATGCGAGCCAGCGCCTCTCCGGTGTTGAGGCGCACCCACCACGCCCTGTCGCCCAAGCTGACGATGAGCTGCGGTATGGATTCTTGATAACCCAGCTTCCCGAGAGCCCAAGCGGCCTTGGCGCGAATCTCCCAGGATTCGGCGGCAAGCAACGGGACTAGGTGCGCGCCGACGCTGCGTTCTCCAAGCGCGGCCAGGGCCCGGCAGACGGCGATTTTGACTTCCGTATTGGGGGAGGACAAATGCGGCAGCAGCAGCGCCTGCGCGCCCCGGTCCTGGAATTCTCCCAAGAGATTGATGGCCATGACGCGGACATTGTCATCGGCGCAATGAAGCAGGCCCTCGAGAATGGGCACGGTCCGCTCGCCCATCAGCCGAATGATATTGGCCAAGCTCAAGGCGGCCAGCCTCGAGTGCGAGGAGAGAAACTGGAGCATCTCTTCTACGACCCCGATTTCCCCCAGCCGTCCCAGCGCCCAACAAGCGGTCAGGCGGACCTCCAAAGAGCGATCATGCAGCAAGACGGTCAACGGGGCGGCGGCTTTATGGCACAGCATCGAGCCGAGGCGCTTGGCCGCCGAGGCGCGCACCCACCAGCGCCAGCTTCTCAGACGACGCAATTCGTAATCGGCGAAACCTTCCCGCTCGAATATTTCGCACAGCCTTCTTAGCCCAAAACCGCTCACGGTCGATGCGCAGTCGAGAAGATAATTCTCCACGATCCGCCAATCTCCGAGGCGAATTTTGGCGAGAATCGCGAAGGGATGGGCGTCGGACTCGTCGGCCACGGCTTGGAGAATGAGGGGAATGTAAAAGGCTTTGCGCTTCTCCGCGTATTTGGCCCAGAGACGGCGCGAACTTTTGGAGAGAACCAGCGCCAGCGCCAGCAGTAACACAAAGCCGCCCAGGAAGATGGTGACTCCGAGGCTGATCCTGAAGAATATTTCTGGATTCATTGCGGGGGGCCTTATTCTACAAGACTTCTCCCCGACATCGACTGCGTCATTGGGTCCGGCCGTCGACGGGATGTCTAGAACTCGGAGTCCTCACGAGGGGGTGCGGATCGAAATTTCGCACGCGGCGAGATCCGAGACGGCGCGTCGGCCCGGCTCTTACTTCGCCCGGGACACCATGTAATCAACGGCGGCCTTCACTTCGTCGTCGGTGTGGATAGCGCCGCCCTTGGCCGGCATGGTGCCATTCTTGCCTGTGAAACCCTTGAGCGAGTGATCGTAGAGCGTCGCCATGCCCTGGGCGATGAGAGGCCGCCATGCGGCCTTGTCGTCCACCTCGGGCGCGCCGGACATGCCGGTTTGATGGCACCGGGCGCAGGTTTGATTGAACGTCGCCTCGCCCAAAGCTGCATTCGCAGCGGCATTCGTTGCCTGGGAGGCTTCCTTGGGACCGCAGGCAGCCAGGGCCGCGGCCATCACGCTCGTCAGTAAGATTCGTTTCACGAAAGATACTCTATCAAACTTCACTCTCATCGGAATTCCTCGTGAAGGCAATCCTGTTGAGTACTAGTCCGGCAACTGGTAGATGGTTTCCGGCGATAAAGTCCAACCGGGGGTCGACGCGGCGAGTTGAGCGAGAGCGGCCGCGGCTCCCTCGATCAAAAGCATGGGCAGCGGCGTTTCGTCCACGATGCGCGCGCCGATCAAGACGAGATCTTGCTTCATTTTGGCCAACTTCTCGGCGGTCAGCGGCAGGATATCGCGGTAGCGGAGGATAAACCGGCCGGTGGGCGACGGCGACGCCGTAAAGTTCATCGTGCCTGGATATGCGAAGATAACCTGCGCAGGAGCTCCCAGGATGCCGGTCAGTCCGCTGATTTCGGGCGCGGCCGCCTTCACCTTCGCTTCCACGTCCGCGGTGGGAAAGGCGGGATCGACGGTGACGATCAAAAACGCCCGCCCCGGGTTCTCGAGGCCGTATCCGACTCGGACGGCCGCGACTCCCGGCACGGAAAGGATCGCCTTCTCGAACTTCCCATTATCGGCTTTCAACAAAGCCTCGATCTGCTCCGATTTCCATATTCGTCCCGATCGGGCGGGCCCGGAAGGCGGGCGGGCGGATTCTTTGAGCTCGAACGCATCGAGACGGGGCGCCGTCGCATCGAACAGGAATGCGGGGCTGATGTCTCCCGAAACGAGCGAGTCAAGCCGCGCGACCTCGTTTTCAACCGCAGCCTTGGCGGCGGAGGCGGGCACGCGAAACGCAAGCGGCGGGGCCGCCGGGACGGCCATAATGGGGGGCACCGGAGCCAGCGCGGCGGCCGGGATCAGCGCGGCGGCGGGGGCGTCGAGGGGCGTTGCGAGCGGAAAGGCAAAAGCGGACGGGGTGAGGACGACGCCCCGGAAGCCCGCCGCGGTGGCGGAGAAATTGAGAGGGGCGGACGGCCGGGCGATGGATTGCGCGAAGATTGCTTGGGGCGCACAGACCAGGACGGAAGCCAAGAAGGCGGCGAAGCGTGGCGAGTTCATCATGGGTCAAGGCTACTAAAATTTGAAGCGTTCGATACGGCCTGGGGGCCCGATAGCGGCGGCCGCACGGCGGCGTTGATCCCGCCGGCGCGCAAGGCCGTGCTGTGCGTCAGGTGCGGGGGAGGAATGAAGCTCGTGGGGATGATCCTTGATGACAGCGAACTCGACCGGATCCTGGCGCATGCGGGCTGCCCGTGGATTTGCCCAAAGACTATAGGCCTAACGACCCACTTTCACGTAGGCAATTTGCCTTTGATGCATTCCCCCTTACAGACCTGCCCTCTCCAGCCCAAGGGATATATAATCGAATCAATAGGGGCCCTCATGAAATTATCGATTCTGATGTTGGCCGCTTGTCTGATCAGCGGCGTCCCGGCGCGCGCGCAAGACGTCTTCGATCCATCGGTCTGGGCGCAAAGCGAAAAGCTGGGCAAGGACATCCGCGCCGTCAAGGCCCGCGCCGAGGCGGACCGGGCCTCCCTGACGGAGTCGGCCGCCTTGCCGCTGCCCTTCGCTCCCAGCGTTACTTTCGAAATCAGAGCTCAAATGAGCGACGACATGGAGTTCGTCTCCGCCATCCGCGCCGAGGAATCTTCAGGGCTTCATCGAAATATTTTTGGATCGGTGGACGGCCGCGACTACCTGCGCTTCTTCTCGGACCGGATCGAGTGCATCGATATGGGAAGATGCGGAAATTCCATCGCCTCCGTCGCCTGCGTCCGTGGCTCGAAAATGGTTCTGGCCAAAGGCTATTCGCTGCTGAACATCCCTCAGATAGCACGAATAGGGATCGTGTTCCACGAAGCCAGGCACGCGGAGAACGTCCACGACAATTGGCCGCACGTCCTTTGCCCGGAACCTTTCAAGGACGATAGCGGCAATGACGTCAGGGGCATCTTCAGCGGCGAGCTCATGGCTGGGGAATACGCCTGCGACACGACGCCCTTCGGGGCGTACGGCACGGGTCTGGTCATGCTCAAGAACATTTCGAAACACTGCGAGAATTGCACCGACAAGGTCAAGATGGACGCCGGCCTGTATGCCGACGACCATTTGCGACGGATCATCGATCCGGCAGCGGTGAAGACGATCCAAGACGATCTCTATCGATGAAGCGGGCCGTTCTTGCTGCGACCGCCCTGGGAACGCTGATCGCCTTCTTGAGTCTGAGACAAACGCCGACGCCTCGTCCTTCCTCTCAAGCTGAGTTGCCGCCGCCGACGCCCAACCGGCCCCCGTCATCGGCCGCCGGCCGCGAACCGATCGCGGGCCATCCCTCGACAGTCCTTGCCGCCGCACCCGAGTTCCGCGCCCGCCAAATCCCCAAGAGAGGCGGGCCCCGCGCGGGCTTCTCGGCCCAAACCATGGCCAAAGAAGACCTCTTGGACGACATTTCCCGGTCTAAAAACGACAATGACCCGAGATTGGACAGCGGCTTCAACGACCTCTCCCCCGAGACCAAAACCATTTTCCGCCTGAAGTACCGCCGGCTTCCCCACGAACGATTCAACGAGCGCGGAACGATCGTCTATCTGCTCGGCAAGAACCTGGCCTCGCCCGAAGATTGGGCGTTCCTGCGCGAGCTGGTCGTCGAGCCGCCCTGCCTGAGCCTGACCGATTGCACGAAAGAAGACGAGTTCGCGCAGGCGCGCGAAAAGACGGGAGACGCCGTCACCTTGGCTTATCCCGCTCTCGTCGCGCTCAAGCAGGCGCAGCGCGTCCTGGAGGACGCCCATTCCGGCGGAGCGGACCGGAGGGAAGCGCTGGCCGTGATCCGGGCCGCCAAAAGCTCACGAGCCCCGATCGTCGTGCAAACCGCCGTTGAGATCGATCGGTAGGATGAGTCGCCGACGGACACGACGGCCATCTGCTTCCTTCTCCAGTTCACAGGCTTGAGCGAAAGGATTTCCCCAATGCGGCAAGCATTGCTTGCGCCGCGCGCTACGGAACGATGCGGCGCGCGCCTAAGTAGCGCTGTCCGAACCATTTGTTGTTTAGGTCGGCGACCATCACGCCCTTGGATGAGGACGCGTGAATGAACTTCTTGTTCTTCGCGTCCACGACCATGGCCACATGCGAGACGCCGGCGCCCATGGTGTTGAAGAAGATGAGGTCGCCCTCGCGCAGGGCCTCGGTCTTGCTGCCCGTCTTCCACTGGTCGCGGCTCACGCGCGGGATCTTGACGCGGTTCTCCCCGTATGAGTTCTGGGTGAGCGCGGAGCAGTCGATGCCCTGGTGCGTCATGCCGCCCCAGACATACGGCGTGCCGATGTAGGAGCGAGCGGCCTTGTCGAGGCCGGGCCATAGCTGCTTGAGCTCCGGTGAAGCCGCGGCGGCTGCCGCCGGAGCCGCCGCGGTTTCAGGGGCGGTCTTGCGCGGCGGCGCCTGCGCAATTGGAGACGCCTTGACGATCTCCTCGCCGGGCTTCTCGACGATTTCCTCAACGACGGGTTTATGCGCGGCAGGCGCATAAACGGGAGAAGGCGGCACATATCTGGGCTCGGGAGGCACGATCTTGGTGAACACGCCCTGGTATGCGGGGATAACGGGGTTGGTCTTGAGGCGGCGGGCCTTGAGGAAGGCCGCCTTGGCCTCGCCGCTGATCTTGCCGGGGCCGGACTTGCCTGCGAGCAGATGTCCGAAGAGATAGCTGGCATAGTCCTTTGGATCAAAGCCGTTTTTAACGCCCTCGACCAATGCCCACTTCAACGTGTTGAAGTCGGAATCAGGCAGGTTTTTCTCCATGGAGATGTGTACGAGATCGGCGGCGACGTCGCCGGGAACCTTCCCGTCGGTGAGCTGCTTGTAGCCGTTGGCCCAGGTGGAGAGCGTGTCGGCGGAGATCTTCTTTCGGTAACCGTACAACGCCACGCCCTCGACGACCTCGGAGTCAGCCCCGCGCGACATCGCCTGGTAGGCGGCGAAGGCGACGTCGGCGATGCGCTCGGGAGGGGACTCATCAAAAGAGCCCTCGGTGAGGATGTGGAGAACCACGGGGATTGCTTTCGCGCGCTGAGCATTGACGACCTGCACGCCGTAATCTGCGAAGCGCGTCTTGATCGCGGACATCAACGCCTCGCGATCGGCGGGCTCATATCCCGGGTCGGAGGCGAGAGCCGCGCTCAGGGTCTCGAGCACGTTTTTGCGGCCCTGCGCGGCGGCGGGGGAAGCGAGGATCAGGGCGACGAGAAGGGGGATTGTTTTCATTTATTGCGCCGGCGATTGATTTCGTCATGCATCTCGTTGCCTAATTCTTCCATCTTGGAGATTTCAGCCTCGATAACGCTGTCGGCGGAAAAGGGCTTGCTCTCGGTAATCATCATCGGCTTGGGCCCCGGCGAAGGGGCGCTCGCCTGCGCCGCGGCGACCATCGCAGACGGCACGGGCTCGGGGATGCTCGCCAGCAACGCGGTCGGGGTCTTGATTGCGCCCGCGCCGCCGTACGCGAGGTTCTCGCTTTGGCCCGACATCCATCGCCTCGCGACATTGGAGCGCACGGCGAAGTTAACCGCGGTGATCGCGAGGCCGTCGGCCGCTTTGCGGGACATCGACGTATTGACGCCGACGAGTCGGCCGGAGGAGTCGAGCAGCGGGCCGCCGGAGTTGCCGCGGTTTATGCTCGTGTCGGTCTGGAAGGCGTCTTTGCCCTTGACGCCGCCCAGGTTGGACTGCAAGGTGGAGATGACGCCCGTCGTGAGCGTCCAGAGTCCGCCCTGCTCGGGATGGCCGATGGCGGCCACGCGGTCGCCAACCGACACGGTGTCGGGATGGGCGAGGGCGATTGCGCTCGTTGCGGCGGGGAGGCCGGCCACCTCGACGAGCGCCAGGTCAAGAGCGGGGTCCCAGGCGATCACCTTGCCTTCGACGGGGCTGACGAGGTCCCGTTGGGTATCGCCGGTCAATTTCGCGGGCTTGAAATAGACGTTGATGCGGCTCCACGGTTTGCGCGTGGAGTCCTGTATGACGACATGCGCGTTGGTCAGGATGCGGCGGCGTCCCACGTCGACGACGGAGCCTGTGCCGAGTTCCCCCGAGCCCGAGGACGCCGAGCAGAGGATGAGGACGACGGACTTCGAGGCCTTCTGATAGATGGCCTTGGGCTCAAAGGGGACCGCGGCCTCAGCCGCCGCGGCGCCGTCGCTATAAGCCGCGGAGGGGGCTAGTGAAGCCGTCGTCGCCGCGGGGGCGCGCCCCTTCAGGGCGGCTTGAGCCAGAGCCGCGTAGACCTGCCCGACGAGCAGATGGGCCCTGGCTTCGTCTTCGGGCTCGAGCTTCTTGCCGTCCAGGGAGTCCATGAGGCTTTTCAGGGTCTCGTCGAGCTTGGCCGCGTCCTCTCCCGCGGTCCAGCCCGGGGTGGCGGCGCGCATGGAGGCGGGGAGGTTGGTCAGGAGGCGGGTGTAGCCGCCCCAACCGGCCTTCACGAGTTCCTTATCATCGATGCGCGCGGCGGGCCCGCTCAGCAACGCGATCACTGCGTCAGGCAGGCTCGGCGCGCGCGGCGCCTTGGCCCAGGCCTCGAGCGCTGCGGCCGCCTCTCTGCGCGCTTCGGGAGCGCCGACGATCGACAGAGCCTGCACAAACTGAGACGCGGCGAGCGCCTCGTAGATGGGGCGAAGCGCGGCTTCGTCGCGGACGGAGGCGTCCTGGCAATTGAGCGATTCGCGCAGGGGGCGCGCGCGGTCCAGCAGGCGCAGATCAAGGTTCTCGCCCTGATCGGTGGGGATGCCTCCGCGCACGGCGGCGACGGCGGCTTGACGAGGGGATCTCTTCACGGCGGGGGTGTTCAGGTAGCTGGAGACGCGCTTAAACAGGGCTGAGATCGAGGACGAGGCGGAATGCGCCGGGACAACGACGGCGGACGTCAAAGCGGAGACGAGGAGGATGAGTTTCATGACCCGATTATACATTGTCGTGACGGCTATTGAATGGAGTCCTGGAGGACTGAGCCAAGCCCGCCGGGCAAATGTTAAAATGCGGCATGGCACGCAAACGACTCTGGCTTAAGATTCTCGCAGCGATCGTTCTCATCGCAGTGCTCGGCGCGGGCGCGGCGCTCGTGGCGATCAAGGCCTTCTTCCCCGAGCCGAAAGTCCGCGCCTACGTCGTCGACGCGGCCCGCAAGCAGCTGGGCCGGGAGGTTCGCCTCACGCGCATCGCTGCGGGCCTGACCGGCCTGCACCTGCAGGGCCTCTCGATCTCGGAGCGCCCTAACTTCGCCGCCGGCACCTTCCTCAGCATCGAGACGTTCAGCCTGCGCCCGAGCTGGAGGGCCCTTCTACAGCGCAAGCTTGTCGTCAGCGCGGCCTCGATCGTTGGGCTCAAGGTCCGCGTCGTTAGGAATGCCGATGGATCTTTCAACTACGACACCCTTGCCGCCGCGGCCGTGCCGTCGGATGTCGTATCACGTCCCGCCGCCGGGGGGGCCGCGGCAGCGGCCCCTGCCGATTTCAACGTGCGCCGGCTGCGCGTCGCGCACGGCGAGATCGATTATCGCGACGCGGTCGCCGGGACCGCCTGGGTTGTGACCGGACTCTCGCTCAAGCTCGACGACTTCAGCCTTGCCGATCCTTTTGACCTAGACCTCGCGCTCCACGCCAAGGGTAAAGCCGGGGAGCGTCCCGTCGATGCCGCCATCGCGTTCACGGGCAAGGTTCACCCTGCGCGAGGCGCACGAGACAAGATCAAAATTGAGTTCAAGCGCCTGAGCGTCGAGCAAGACGGCCTCAAGCTCTCGGCCACGGGGAAAATATCCGACCTCAACGCGCCCGTCGCGGCGCTCGACGCGACGCTCACCGCCTCGGGCAAGACTTTTCTCGGGGCGAGCGGGACACTGCGTGCCTCCGCGCCTGACGCTAACGGCGCGCGCGTCGCTGACGCGGATATTAAAGTCACGACGCCGGGCCTAGATACGACCCTGATCGCTCGATGGGCGCCCAAAGCCGGCATACCGGCCGTCCTGCTCCCCGCCGCGGACGCCGAGATCGCCGGGCATTGGGAAGGGACCACGGTCTCGCTGAAGACCTTCCATGTCGCCTGGGCGGGCGGCACGGTCGACGGCGCGGCCCTCGCCAGGGGGCTCGGCTCAAGCGCTCCCGTCTACGAAGGCAAGGCCAAGTTCGGCGTGTCTGTTCCGGAAATTCGCGCCGGCCAATACTCCTTCATCAAGCTCCCGCCGAAGTCTTTCATCCCCGCGATGCGCCTCGATGGCGAGGCCTCCTACCGCGGCGATGAGCTCAAGCTCGCCTCGCTCGCTGTGAAGTTCAAGCAGGGCACTGCGTCGGCCTCGGGCATCGTGCGCAGGCTCGGCTCTGCAAAACCTATCCCCGATCTCGCCTTGCGCTTCGCGTTGGAACTGCCTTCTTTCAAAGTCTCCGAGTTGCCTATCGCCGTTGCGGCCCTGCCCGCCGACTTCGTCATGCCCGCAGTGCGTCTTGACGGAGGCGTCCGCGCGCACGGCGACGACCTGACGTTGGAGAAGGTCGTCATCAAGAGCAAGAACGGGACGTTGAGCCTCGACGGTGTCGTCGCAAAGGCGCTGGCCGGCGCGCCCGAGCCGAACCTCGAGATTCAGTCCCACCTCGACCTTCCCGCGCTCAACGACAAGGATCTCCCTTTCCCCGGCGTGCCGGCGGGGCTGGAGATGCCCCCTTCGCGATGGGACGCCAACCTGTCCTACACGCCGCGCGCAGTTCGCCTGCGCAAGCTCGCCGTGAAGATCGCAAGCAACGAGATTTCCATCGAAGGCGGCGTCACGGATCCCTCGGGACGGGCGGCCTTCGACCTACTGCTCAAATGCAAGCGCTTCGTCCTCGAGGAACTGACGCGCCTGACGCCCCAGACGCGAGACCTGAAGCTGGCCGGCTCGGGCTTTTTCGCGCTCTCCGTCACGGGCACCAAGGATCATCCAGTGTTCGGCGGCAAGCTTCAGTTTAAGGGCCTCGGCGCCACGCTCGCCGAGCTGCCGCTGTCGGACTTCACCGGAACGGTGTCCTTCGACGAGCGGCGCGTGGACGTGCCGAACCTGAAGGGAAAGCTCGCCGACGGCTCTCTGTCGATGGACCTTACGATCAAGGACTACACGAAGGTTCCGGACATCCAGCTCGAGGCATCGCTCGACCGGTTCGATCTGGGCAAATATCTGGCGGCCAAGAAGAGGCTTGAGCAGAACGCGCAGGCGGCCAAGGACACGAAGGCGGCGAAGGCGGGCAAGACCGCAGATGTCAAGCCCGCAGCGGCGATCCGCACGAGAGGCAAGGTGGACATCGGCGCGCTGATCCACCCCAATGCTCAGGTCGAAAAGGTCACGGCCTCATGGGACCTGGACGGCGTTACGCCCGACATGAAGAAGCTCACGGGTGAAGCAAAATTCGGCGTCGCAGGGGGCAAGCTTAACGCCATCAAGGACATGGCCGTGCAGTCGCCCGTAGTGAAGATTCTCATTTTCCCGATCCTCATCTTCCAGAAGCTCAGCATCGGCGTGGACTTCAACAATATCACCGTCCGCAGGATCGTGGGCGACTACGCCTTCAAGGACGGCGTGATGACTTTGCGGCAGTCCGAGATGGACTCGAATGCCGCACAGGTCTCAGCCGTCGGCACGATCGACCTGCCCGTTGAAATGCTGAACCTGACCGTGACCGCGCAGGTCGGAAACGTGGCACCCATCGATGTCGCGGTGACCGGCGCCGTCGCCGACCCCAAAACGAAAGTCAAGCTCGGGAAATTCTTCGGAGACCTGATTAAGCGCTGAGGACCGTTACTGGTTTTCGAAGTAGGCGGCGATCTCCGAGTTGATCTGCGCGGCGACCTTCTTGCTCATCTCACCCTGACTGCGGCGGACCGCTTCGTTGTAATCAGCCGAGCCCTGCTTGTCGGTGACGTTGAACTGGGTGAAGATCTTGGCCGTTCTGCCATCTCGCAGCGTAATGGCCGCCGTCGTCCGAGCCCACTTAATTCGGGCGTCGTTGCCCGCAAAGGGGTTGGTCTCGACCTCGCCCTCGACGATGATGTCCGCCTGCTCGGAGGCCAATCCGGCCTTGGCCTGTATCCCGAACTGGCTCAGACCTTTAACCACGCCCGTCATCACCTGCTTGGCGCCGCCGCGGGGGGCGGAGGACGCTCGGGGCACGGAGGGGGGGGCGACCTCCTCGCTGCGCGTGGGCGGCACGTCCGCTTGGACGCGGGAGGGGGGTGCGCCTCGGCCGGACATGGCCTCATCCATAGGCTTGACCTCGACGACCGTAATCCAGGTGTTTTTGTAGTATCCGGAGATATTGACCGCCACATAGACATCGCCCTCCGGGCGCGGGAGCTTGGCCGCGATGAAGCGCGTATCGTAGGCCGGGGCGAAGTGGCCCACCTGCGTCCCGGTGTCGCCGCTGCCGCATTCCTCCTTGCTGCAACTGAAGATGGTCTGAAAACCCGATTGCTTGAGGGAGGTCTCGTAGTTGCGAAACAGCTCCAAAGTCGAGCGCTCCTCCGGGTTCCTGTATTTTAGGTGCTCGAGCTTCCCCTCCAAGGGAAGCTCCTTGGTGAACTTATTGGCCCACATCTTTGCAACGGGGAACTGGAACTCATCGAAGGCGACGGCCTTGCGGTCATCGAGCTTCGTCCCGGGATAGACCGAGACCAGGGGATGGTCCTGCGCCGTCGCGCAGGACGCGCAGAAGAGGGCCCCGAGAACGAGAATGTGAGGAAGCGGCTGGAGAAGTTTCATTTCCCCTCCTTGATGTCGACGATGACGTCGAGCTCGGAGATCACCTTCGCGGCCTCAGCGCGCACGGCGGTCTCCTCGAAGGGGCTGGGGAGGCCCTTGCCGCTCGCATCCAGGACGCGGACGTCGCCGTTTAATTCCGCGCGGGCCTTAAGGATGGCCAGAAGCTTCATGGCGGCCTTGACCTTGCCCAGCTTGTCTGAGGCCGCGCCCATCGAGGACTTCCATTGCTGGGCCTGCTTGTCGAAGTCGTCGATCTTATCCGTTACCGCGGCGAGCGCCTTGGCTCGGTCGAGCACTGCCAGGGCGTAATGCTGCCTAGAGGCGTCGTCCTTCCAGTGCTCCACAACATCGACGCCTTCGAGCGCTTTTTTCGACGCGGTCTGCAGGCTCTGGGAGATGGCCTGGGAGAAGGAGTTTTCGGACTTCGACCCCTGTTTCGAGGTGCTCTCGGATTCATGGATGCTCGAGATCGCGTTGATGTTCGTCGTGAAGATCTTGGATATCTCCGCGCGGGCCCGGTCCGTCGCCGTGGCGCGATCGTCGCCCACGCCCACGCCGACGAGATATCTCTCTCGCGGGTATGCTCGGCTCGTTGCGTCCACCCATTCCGGCCGCGATCCCGCCTTCGCCCCCGTGGCGCACAGGACTATCGACAGCATGATCCCGCCGGTGCGTTTCATGTTTTCTCCCCGGACGCCGGCGCGACTTCTACCAGGACGCCCCGGCCTTCTTGACGAATTTCTTGAGCTTCTTCTGTCCGTTCCAGGCGATCTGGTGGGTCTTCATGTTAAGCAGCTTGAGGTTGATCTGGTAAAGGACCACCGATTTGCCGCCCTCTTGGTCGACGATCTGGTTGAGGGTGCCGCTCATCATGAAGTCCGCGCCCGTCTCCTGGCCGTGGGCCTTGCGCGTCTCCTCGGAGGCGTTCGTGTCCTGGTCCATGCGCTCTTCCCGGACATCTCCACGTTCTCCCTTCGAGGCGACGAACTCCACCTTGCCGGAGTTGATCAGCGCCCGCTGCAGCTCCTCGACGAAGGTGTCCGTGGCGATGTGTTCGTGGGATTGATTTTTTACTGATCCCACGATCACCGTCGGATTCTTGCCGAGATCGGACTGCGCCTTGGTGTACCACGGACGCGACAGGCAGTCCGGGATCATCTCCTCGGCCACCAGGCGCGAATCCGTGTCGTTCCAGCGTCCGCTGACATCCTTGACCTCATTGGCGTCCATGCGAGTAACGGAGGTCCCTCCGCAACCCGACAACGCCATTATCGCGACGACAGCCGCACTCCAGGCAGTTATGCGCATATCAGTGCTTGGCTTCTTCCGCCGACAGCTCGTCGAAAGCCTTCTCGGCGTTCGCCTTCACGTAGTCGCGGACCT
>JBBTJN010000115.1:0-11139 GCA_038059415.1 Elusimicrobiota bacterium
GAAGCCCGACGGGGGCGTCGTGGGAATGGTCATGGCGGATAGATTAGCAAAATCGCTAGACTGGCTTGATGAGCGCCGAGCGCGGAGGTCTGAGCGTCGTCCACGGCCCGTTTGAGGCGCTGGAAGGCGCGTTCGTCGAGAGGGTCCGCGCGCTGAAGCCCGCGGCGGGCGGCAGGCCGCTGCTCGTAGTCGCGCCTTCCCGCGTGATGGCCGATCGGCTTGAGCGTCTGCTCGCCATCGAAAAAGGCCTGCCCCTGATTGGCGTGCACTTCCATACGTTTCACTCTCTGGCGGCGGCGGTGGTCGAGGAGGGAGGCTTCCCCGACGGCGCCCTTATTTCAGATCCCGTCTTTCACGACGCGGTCGTAGACCGGGTGCTCGACCGCGCGCCGTCGCTCGGCATCGCGAAGGAACTGCGGCCGAAGGCGCTCGCGTCGGCCGTGCGCTCGAGCCTGCGCGACCTGATCGACTCGGGCGTGGAACCCAAACAGGTCGCCGAGCACTTCGGCTCGACCTTGCTTAAAGACGACGAGGAGGCCGCCCGGCTCAACGCTTTGCTCTCCTTGCTCGCGATGTATGAAAACGAACTGGCCCGCCTCGGCGTCCTGCCGCCGTCGGCCCTCGTTCGCCGCGCGGCCGAGTTGGCGCCCGCGTCGCAATGGCTGTCGGGTTTCTCTGAAATTTTGTACTACGGTTTTTACGATTTAACCGGACTCCAACTCGACTTTTTTGAAGCGGTCACGAGCGCTCGACCTTCCAAGCTGTATTTCCCATACCGGCAAGGCCACCCCGCCTTTCGTTTTTCAGATGATTTCTTCGAACAAAGATTGTCGAGCCGTGAACTCCTCGCCGTGGAAGGCGCCGCGGTCGATACGGCTCTCGGGCTCGCTCTTGATTCACTGTTCGATCCGTCGAAGCCGCCCTGCCCCATCGAACCCGGCCGTATCGTCATCGTCTCCGCGTCCGGCGCCCGCGACGAAGCCTGGGCGGCGGCCAAAGAGGTCCTGCGTCTTCTTGGCGAGGATATTCCCGCTCACGAAATCGCGGTCGTCGCGCGGTCGCTCGAGCCCTACCGCCTGGCGCTCGCGGAGATGTTCGCGGCGGAGGGCCTGCCTCTCGACCTATCCTGTGGCGAACCGGTGCTGCGCCATCCGCCCGCCAAGGCCGCGCTCGACCTGCTGACTTTGCGCGAGCGTGATTTTCCGGCGCGCACCGTCGAGGACCTCGCGGGCTCTCCTTACTTCACGGCTGCGGCGCCTCGCCGGGCGGCGTGCTGGCGCAGGCTCGTGGACGCGCTCGGCATTCGAGCGGGCTGGTTGCAGTGGCGCGGCAAGCTCGAGCCGCGCATCGGCGGCCCCGTCGAGTTGCGCCCGCTCCGCGTGAGTGAGGGTCTGGCGGGCGAGATGATTTCCGCCGACGACGCGAAGGCGCTGTGGGACTTCATCTCCGGCCTGCGCGAGGATCTCGGCGCGCCGCCGGCGAAATGGTCGACTCGGGCTGCGGAAGCTCGGGACATCCTTTCGGCCCATTTGCGCCTGCCGGCCGACGCGTCCCCGGCCGAACGCGACGCCGAGACCGCCGTACACGGCGCGCTCAAGGAGCTGTCCGGCTTCGACCGCCTCGGCGAGGATTGCTCGTGGGAGGATTTTCTTGATGCGTTCGAGCGGAAGCTCGCGCGCGCGACGCGCGACGCGGGCGACGGACGACTCGGCGTGCGCGCTTTCGACGCGATGGACGCGCGCGGCCAGCGCATGCGCGCCGTCGTGCTGATCGGTCTGAAGGAGAAGCAGTTCCCGCGCCAGGTGCTCGAGGACCCGCTGCTGCGCGACGGCGCGCGCGCGGTCCTGCGCCATCCCGCCGGCTACTGGATCGGGCGCAAGGTCTCCGGCCACGAGGAGGAGCGTCTTTTGTTCTATCTCGCGGCCGCGGCGGCCAAAGAGCGTCTTGTGCTGATTTATCCTCGTTCCGACGAGGCGGGCAAGGCTTCAGTGCCCTCGACCTATCTGCGCGAGCTGTGCCGCGCCGCGGGTCTGCCCGCGCCCGGAGAGGACGACACGCGGCGCGTGCCGCGCCAGCCCGCCGAGCGCCTGCGCTCTTCGCCCGCGGACCTCCTCACGCCGCGCGAAGCGGCCATGCTCGCCGTGCTCGAGGGAGATTCGCCCGATCCCTCGCTCGACGATATCGATCTGGCTGAGGGCTTGGGCCGCGTCGGGGCGCTCAATGACCGCAGCGCCGCCGGCCAATACGACGGCCTGACCCGTCCGATCGCGGCCGAGTTCGCGAAGCTCAAGAAATCCGGTCTTTCGCCGACGGCTTTGGATCTATATGCGACCTGTCCGTTCCGCTTCTTCGCGGCGCGCGTTCTCGGGCTCGGGGACCGCGCGGAGGGGTCGGACCGCGGCGAGTTGACGCCGCAGGCGCGCGGCCTCGTCTATCACGCCGTGCTCGAGAGTTTCTATTCGACTCTGCCCGAAGCGGAGTGGCAAGGAAAAAAAGATTGGGGGCCGGTGTTCGACGCGGCGTGCGAAGCGGTGTTCGCCGAGAACGACTGGCGGGCGCTCGGCATCTATCCGCTGTTGTGGGAATGCGCGCGCATCGATATGAGCGCGCGTTTGCGGGACTTCATTCAATGGGACCTCGCGCGCCTGCGTGCGGTGAAGATGAGACCGCGACTGTATGAGACGCGACTACAGGGAAGCCCGCCGGAGGGCGCGCCGGGGGGAGTTCCGTGGAAGGGCGTGGCCGACCGCATCGACGCCGATGAGGCAGGGCGGACGTTCCGCGTCGTGGACTACAAAACCCGTTCAAGCTCGCGCTGGAAGAAGCTGGCGGCAAAGGCCGCGAAGGGAGAAGTGCACCAGCTGCCGTTTTACGCCGAGCTCGCGGAAAGCGTTTTGGGCGAGGGTTGGTCGTTCGGCGGGGCGGAACTATTGTTCCTCGAGGTCGAGAAGGGGGAGGAGCGCTCGGCCGCGCTGACTGCGGAGGATTGGGGATTGGCGCGCGGGCCCTTTCTTAAAATTCTCGCCGAGCGCGTGGAGGCGATCGCCTCCGGCCGCTTCCCGATCCGCCCTGAAGACGGTGAGCGCGGGCATTGCTCATGGTGTGAATTCCCGACCGTCTGCCGCAAAGCCCATGGTCCTTCCCGCGCGAGAGGTCTGCACGCGCCCGTCCCGGGAAATTTCAACCAATGAATCCGGATTATTTTCCCGGGCTAAGCCTGCACGCCGTATTTTCCCTCGCCTGCCTGATCTCCCTCCTGGCGGTCGCTTTGCTGCTTTCCAAGCGGCTGCGCCAAACCTGGGCGGCCTATTCGGAGAAACGGGAGGCCTTTTATCTCCCCCTCATCTTGCAGGCGGTCACTCGAGAAGCGGGGGAAATTCCTCCGTCCCTGTTCGGCGCCGGCCGCCGTTTCGACCTTTGGGAAAGCCGTCCGGGAAGCGGCGGCGACCCCGGGAGGGATGACCGCTGCGAGGATGACGACATGGAGCAACCTCATCCCCGCAAGGATATAATTTGCGAGAGGGCAGGCGGAAAATCGTGCCGGGTCCGTCATCGCCGTGCCGCGGGTCCGTTCCCGGGGCCGGAAAACTTCTTGCGGGCATCCTCGGCCAGCTGGACGTAATGGTTCAGCGAGCTGTTAAAAAAGAGGGTTTTATGTTGTTGTTCCAGCCCTAGGCGTCCAGCCAGGGTGTAGGCCTGCAAGGCCGGTCCCATGTCGTGCCTCCACTCCCGAGCAAATCCGAAATGGTAGAGCGCACGGACGTTTTTGGGATCCACGAGTGCGGCCCGTTCGAAATCCTGGATGCCGTCGTTTTTGCGTCCGTGCAGAAAAGAGACGATGCCCCGGTCCACCAGGTAGTCCCCGGACTTGGGATAGAGCTTGATGAGGCGCGCCAGCAGTAGTCGTGTCCCGGCGATGTCTCGTTCGTCTTGCAGGGTCATGGCTTGATCATGCACGACTTCCGGCGACAACGCGACCGCCTCATCGATGAGGGGGACGATGCTCGGGCGGTCGGGCGCCAGGCGCCATCGGCAAAGTCCCAGATGGATGGCGAGCTTGGCCAGCAAGACAGGGTCAAGGCTCTGCCTGGCGCCGGGGCGGGTCAAGGCTTTTTCATAACAAGCTGCCGCCTTCTCAGTCTGTCCGCCTTTCTCCCGAGCCCGCCCGCAACGGAACAGGCTGAGGGCCGTTTCCGGCAAAAGACAAGGGAACGTGATCAGCGCCGACTCCCTCGCTAAATATCCGATGCTCGCGAGATAGAGGGATGCCACTACAATCGGCAGCGCGATACAGGTCCATGGACGCCGGCGCGCCCCAAGCCTGGACTTCAGGAAGGGCGCCCCGGCCCAGAGGCGTTCCAGCGACCCGGCGAGGGCGCAGCCGTCCAAGACGAGGAGGCAGGGGATTATCGGCTCGAAAAACCGTGGGACCAGAGCGAAGGGTGCGTAGATCGTCACGAAATAGACGCACAATATCCCTATCGCGTTGAGTTTGGGATTGTTCCGGTAAAAAACGAACGAGAGCAAAGCAAGAAGGATCAGCGCATAATGGAGTTTGACGGCGTACAAAAATCTGGAAACGCAGGAACCGACGTAGAGGAAAGGGTGCGCCATGATGCGCCGGGTGGCCGTGGTGATCAGGCATTTGTCGCGGTTGTTTCCCTGAGCGCCGCAGCCCCATGCGTGCGCTAGTCCGTCCACGTAGCCCTGTTCTGGAGGGAACTCGGTCAATCCCAGGGAAGCGGCGGAGAGGGTGTCCGCGATCAGATTTTGCTCAAAGGGAATGAAGACTCCGATATGAAACGCGTTCCTGGCGATCCAGGGAAGGAGAAAAATGTACGAGCTGACCAAGAAAGCGATGGCCTGCTTCCTGCCTGGGAGAAATTTCTTTTGCAATATCCAAATCCCGCAACACAGTGCGATGGGGAAGGCGAAGAGCACGGAGCGGCAGGTCAAGCTGACGGAAACGAAGAAGCCGGCCAGCCAGGCTCTTCGCGGACTCGGGCGATGGAGCCAGAAGGCAAGGCTCCAGGCTGCCGCGAGGACAAAGAACCCGTAGAAAGGTTCGATATTGTTGAGAGTGCACGAGCGAGTCAGCGTTGGATGAACGGCGACCAATAGCGCGGCGAGAAGGCCGGAAAGAGGGGTCGTGATCAGGGTTCCCAGCGCCCCGGCCATTAAGATTTCTCCCGAAGATAGGGCGATTTTAGCCCAACGCGGGCCCTCTGGGCCGGCGGATTGAAACAGCGCGAGAAAGGATGGATACAGCGCCCCTCTGCGTGCCGAGGGATGGTCTTCCCGCGTGAAGCAGAGGATTCCTCCGACGCGGAGACTTGAGCCCAAGCGCGTATAATCGTCGAAGTTGCTGGTCGGCTCGTGCGCCCTCTGAATGCGCAGGGCCGCCCCTAGAACGAAAATCAACGCCAAACCCAGCGCCAAGGTGGCCCTCCGCATAGGCTTATGCCGGCGGGGCCAGAAACTCCATTGCTCGGCGATAGCGCGGGTCGTCGGCGCGCAGAAGGTCGGGGTCGATGCCGAGTCGGCGGCAGGTCTCCAGCGTGAAGCGCTGAGCCCAGAGGACCTGGGCCAACCAATCCTCGGAGGCGACCTCCGTGAAGGGGGTTTCGATGGCCGTCAGGTATCTGCGCACGGCTTCCCAGCGCGGCTGACGGCGGCTGGAGAATCCGACCACGATGCCGCCGTGTCCGACCGAGAGGCTCGGCCCGTGAAGGAACTCCTCCAGGCTGAAGGCGCGCGCTGGCATGTAGACGGTTTCTTGGAGTTTGAGCGCCGCCTCGCGGGCGACCCACTCGCGCGGGCCGTCGCCTAGGAGTACGAGGTCGGTGCCGGGTCTCACGCTCGGGAAGGCCGGTCCCCAGCGAAGGCTCGCCTTCATCTTCTTGAACGGCACGAGCAGAGCGGGGCGGCCCGTCCAACGCAACAGCCAAGCCATCGTGGTGGAAAATGACTGGGTGAAGGCTCCCGTGTCTTCCGCCGGTCCCGTCTCGATGCGCCGGGGCGTGGATCGCCACGGACTGCCGACGCCGGTCAGGATGGCGGTTTCGACTCCCGCACGGCGGGCCAGGGCTTCGGCCTTGAATGTGTAGGACTTGCTCCCGCGGTGTGAGAGGAATATCCCGAGGTCGCCGCGCTGCATGGACGGGGGCTGGAGGACGAAGTCGAAGCCGTGCCAGGCCCACGCGTCAAATCCCGCATCGCGCCAGAGCCAGGCTGCGATGCGCGCGGCGTGATGGTTGGTGCCCACGCCGACGAGGAATATCCGGCGGCATTTCGGAGGCGTCATCCACGACGGACGGGGCGCCGACAAGACCGCGCCGACGAGCGCAGGCTGGCTCGACATGTTGACCTCGTAGCGTGAGGGCTTCATGACGCGTGGATCATCGCATCATGGGCATCAAGCCGCTTGTCAGGACGCGACATGAATCGTTTTATAGCAAATCATGCCGACGACATCATCGGGTTCCTGTCCGGCCTCAACCGCCTCGTCCTGCCCGGCACACACCCGATCTCTGAGCCGGGCGTTGGGCCTACTTTGCACGCAGCAAATTAACTGTTGACAATCGTCAGCCCTGAGTCTCCGGCTTCACGTTGAGCAGCTCGAGATCCTGCGTCGTGTCGATGTCGGCCTGAGTACAGCCGTCGTCGAGCGGGATCTTGACCGCCTCGCCCCAGTGCGCGCGCACGGCGGCCATCGCGGTGTCGTCTCCGACGAGACGTCCGATCTCGCCGAACAATTCCCGCGGATACGCGGTCGGGTAGCCCTTCACGGGGCCCCCGGCGCCGGGAAAAATCGGGAAGGTCAGCGCGCCCGCCAGCTCGAACTCCGTGATCACGCGCTCCACAAGCCAGGCGGGCACGCGCGGCATGTCGCCGAGCAAAGCCACGACGCCGGGGGCATCCGAAGGAACTTCACGCAGCCCCACCTCAAACGACGACGCCTTGCCCGTGGACCACGCCGGATTAAACACCACGCGCAGGCGCGGATCATCGAGGCCCGCGATGGCCTTGAGGCCATCCTCGGCGCCCGCGCCGAGAATCAAAATCACGGGATCGAGACGAGAAGCGAGCGCGGCTTCGACGACGTGACGAAGGACGGGCCGCCCGTCGACGGCGGCGAGGAGCTTCGAGCTTTGTCCGAAGCGCTTGCCGCGCCCGGCGGCGAGCACGAGACCCGGTATCTTAACCCCCCCCTTGCGTTTCATGGGAGAAGAACCGGCGGCGCGCGCCCGAACGGGCCGGCCGCCCTTGCGCCCGGCGCGCACCGCAAGGATCTCGACGGTCACGGCGAGAGCGATCTCCTCCGCGGTCTCGGCCCCGACGTCCAATCCGGCCGGAGCGGAAAAAACGCCCGCGCGGGGCTCCACGCCGGCCTCGCGGAGCTCACCCAGAAGCTTGGCCGCGCGGCCGACGGCGGCGACGAGGCCGACGTAACGGGCCGGGCCGGGCAGCGCGCCCCGAAGGGCGCGCTGATCGGCGCAATAGCTGCGCGTCGCGATGACGATATAGGTGTCAAGATCGGGACGGCAGGCGCCGCACGCCGCCTCCCAGCCGCCCTCGACAAGCCGCCAGCGCGCACGGTCCCAGCCCTCGCCGTGCAGGCGTCCGGGCCGGTGGTCCGCGACGGTCACGACAAATCCAAGCCGGTCCAGCAATTCGGCCAGACGGCGGCAGTCGTCGCCGGACCCCAGTATAAGCGCCTTCCCCATGGGGATCAACGGAAAGCGAAGGAGGCGGCGCACGCCCCCCCGCTGAACTTCTTCCTCAAGCTCCGGCTCGCCTTCCAAGTAGCAGGCCTTCACTCCGGGATGGTCGGGCGGGAAGTGGCGTCGACGGCCAACGTCCTCGCCCGACAGGACCAACTCGATGACGAGCCCCTCGCCGCGCAGCAATATCTCGCGCGCCTCGCGAAGGCGCTCGCGGAGTTCGCCCGTAATGGGCTCGATCCAGACCTCGGCGCGTCCGGACAGCCCACCGGGGCCGAAGATCGCATCGTCCTCGGTCAATTCCACCTCGACGAGACGCGGGGTTTGGGTTTCGATCGCGGCCCGCGCCGCGTCGCGCAGGGCCTCGGGGACGGCGGACGCCGCCAAGGCGCCTTCGCCGCCGGCCGCCGTATCGTCGGCGATCACGCGGGAGGCGCCCGGCCGCTCGCCAAGAGAGCCATCGATCGCAACGAGGGTCGCCAGCACGCCGCGAACGCTCAGCGGGTCGCTGGAAGCCAGGTCCTCGAGGGCTCTCAGGGCAGCCAAAACTTCGTGGGGGCGGGGCGCTCTCATTTCCCTCGTCTGTACGCCGTCGAGGAATTCAATCATATTGTAATGTCGGAAGCCTTGAAAACCCCCGTTTCCCCGGCTACAATGCGTGCGTGGCGCTTGATGAGAAGACCCTGCGCAGCCTAGTCACCCTGTTAGGGGAAGAGGACCCCATCAGCCTCGCTTTGGTGAGGCGTGAAATTCTCGGCGTCGGCGCCGCCATCATGCCCTACCTCGACGAACTGCGCCCCGCCGCCACGCCCGCGATGGCGATCCGCCTCGAATCCGTGGCGGGAGAGCTCCGGTTCCAGGACCTGCGCCGGGACTTCGTGCGGCTCTCTCTCACAAAGTCGCCGGACCTCGAGGAGGGGTCGATCCTGATCTCACGCTTCGGCTTCGCCGACGTCGATGCCGCCGTGTACCGCGATTGGCTCGACCGCGTGGCGATCGCCGTCTCGGCCGACATGCCCGACGACGCGGGAATCGGCGAGTCGGTGCGCCGCCTCTCGAACCACCTTTTCCAGTCTCTCGGCTTCGCCGGCAACGAGACACGCTACTACGATGCCGACAACAACTATCTCTCGCGCGTCATCGACACGCGCCGCGGCATCTCCGTCACGCTGACGGTGCTCATGCTCCTTCTCGCCCGGCGTCTGCGCCTGCCTCTGTACGGAGTCGGCACGCCGGGGCATTTCCTCGCCGGCTTCAGGGAAGGCGGCGCGTCGCTGTTCGTGGACTGCTTTCGAGGAGGCCGGTTCATGACCTTGCCCGAGGTCAAGCGCATGCTCGTGCGCAACGGCTACGACTGGCGCCCGGACCTCGGCAAGCCGGTCAGTTCGCGCGACATCCTGGCGCGGATGCTACGCAATCTCATTTCGATTTATCAAAAAACAGGCGCCGTCGACCGCGCCGAACGGCTCTCGACCTTGGTCGAGATCGTCTTGACGGCCCGCGACTCGGAGCCGCAATGAGGCCGGCGCTTCTTCTCCTGTTTCTGCTCGCGGCCGCGACCGCCCGCGCCGAGCGTCCGCTCCATCCGCTCGCATCGGAATTCCCGCCCGAGAGCGCGTGGCTGAACGCAACCCACCTGTCCCTGTCGCAGATGCGCCAGAAAAAGATCGTCGTCATCGCGTTCATCAATCCCACCTCGATCAACTCGATACGGGTGCTCCCCGCGCTCAAAGCCTGGTTCGACCGCTACGGCCTGTCCCAGGTCATGGTGATCGCCGCGCTCACTCCCGATCTCGACTTTCACCGGGAGGCGGTTTGGGCCAAACAGCTCCTGAAGCGCTACGGCATCGAGTACCCGGTCATCCTCGACAACAACCGGCGGCTCTGGAAAGCCTACGGCAACGAAGGCTGGCCCGCGTTGTACCTTGTGGACCGGCGCGGCCACATCGTTTTCGACCGACTCGGCGAGGGCGGCTACCAGGAGTTCGAGAAGGAGCTGCGCACGGCGCTGGCCGACCTCATCGAAGCCTCGTCACTCCCCCCTAAAACCGAGATCGCGGACCCCCCGCGCCGCGAATGCGGCGCCACAACGCCCGAGTTCAACCTCGGGACGCGCCCGGGCGCGAGGCCGACTCTCACGCTCAACAAGGACACCTCGAAGCGCCGTCCGCTGATCGTGAAGGCGCGCGACGGAGAAACCGCGCATTACGGCCGTTGGGACAACGAGAGAGACGGCCTTCGCCTGGCAGAGGGAAACAAGACCCAATCCTCCTTTTTGCGCGTCGTCTATCACGCCGCGCAGGCGCTGGCGATCATGTCCCCGGCCGAGACCAGCCCCACCCGCGTCTTCGTCAAGCAGGATGACCTGTGGCTGCACGAGGGCAACAAGGGCCGCGACATCCAGTTCGACGCCGACGGCCGAAGCTTCGTCGTCCTCGACATGCCGCGCCTGTACGACCTGACCCGCGATTCGATCTCCACGCCGCACGAACTGTTCCTGATTCCCGACCGGCAAGGCGCGAAAATTCACGGCCTCGCGTTCTCCGACGCTTGCGTCGTGACGGCCTTGCCGTGAGACGCGTCGGCGCGGAAATCGTCGAGATCAGCACGCGCCGCGTGCTCGTCCCGATGAAAGAGCCCTTCACGATCGCCGGCGGATCATCGGCCGAGCTTGAAACCGTTTTTACGCGCCTGACCTTGGCCGATGGGACGGTCGGCCACGGAGAAGCCTCGCCGTTCCCCGCCTTCAACGGGGAGACGGCGGCGAAATCCGAGCGACAGATCCGAAACGCCGGGAAGCGCTGGCTCGGACAAGATGCCGCCGCGTGGCGGACACGCCTCGAGGAATTGGAGGAGGTTCTGGCGAAGCATGGCGGCGCGGCTCGCGCGGCGCTGGGCATCGCGCTCCTCGACGCGTGGACGCGGCGAGCGGGCATGCCTCTGAGGACCTTGTTCGGGGGCGCAACGAATCGCGTCGTGTCCGACGTGACCGTCACGCTCGGAAGTGCCGACGAGGCATTCGCCGCCGCGCGCCGTATCCGCGCGCTGGGCGTGCGCATGATCAAGATCAAGGTCGGCGGCACCGCCCGCGAGGACGCCGCTCGCGTCGCCGCCGTCGCGAAGGCGCATCCGCGCGCCGCGCTCACGCTCGACGCCAACCAGGGTTACGGCCCGTCGCACTCACTGGCCCTCGTGCGTCTGCTGCGCGCGCGCGGCATTCAGCCCGTCCTGTTCGAGCAGCCGGCCGAGGCCGACGACCTGAGAGGGCTGATCGCCTTTCACCGCAAGAGCGGAATCCCGGTCGCGGCCGACGAGTCGCTGCGCGTTCGGGCCGACGCACTCAAACTCGCGCGGACGGGCGCCGCGCAGGTGCTGAACCTCAAGCTCATGAAGATGGGCGTGCTCGAGGCCTGGG
>JBBTJN010000116.1:0-4637 GCA_038059415.1 Elusimicrobiota bacterium
GGGCAGAGCATGCGGCAGGCGCCGCACTCGATGCAGTTCTCGTAGTTGACGATGATCTTATTATGGGCGGCTTCCCACTCGTAGACCTTGGCGGGGCACACCGTCGTGCAGGTCTTGTCCTTGCACTTCGTCACGCAGGGAGAGTCCACCCCGGAGCGGCGTAGAAGGATGTTGGCCTCGGGCTGCTTCTTCCACTCCAGCGTGCCGAGCTTCGCCTCGACCGTCGTCTCCACCTTGATGTCCATTAAATCGCCACCCTGCGCAGAGGGAACAGGTCCCTGGCGACGCGCAGGAAGCCGCGCTCGCGGATCATCCCAAGCGCCTTCTTCCAGTGCTCGCGCTTTGGCACACCGTCCGTCGAGAAGCGCATATGGGCCAGCTCGCAGGCCAGCTTCGGATAGAACTCGAGAAAGCCGGGAGAGTTCTCGACATGTTCCTCGAGATCCCGGATGTCCTCCATGTCGGAAAGCACATAGGACGCTTCGAGCTTGTCAACGTAAGCCGACAAGGCCGCCTTCGTGAAGTCGCCCTTCTTCTTGGCCTCGATGACGGTCTCGCCCGCGAGCCTGCCCGCGGTCATCGCGAGGTTAGAGCCCTCGCGATAGGCGGGGTTCGTCATCTGCGCGGCATCGCCCGCGACGAGGAAGCCGTCAGCGGCGAGCGGCGGCATGGACTTGTATCCGCCCTCGGGGATCAAGTGCGCGGAATATTCGAGCAGCTTGCCGCCGGAGATCAGCTTTTTAACAAGCGGATGCCGTTTGACGTGCTCGAGGTGGTCGCAGGGGCGCAGACCCGTCCGTTGGTAATCGGACAGCTTGCAGCCGACGCCGAGGGCGAGCGATTCCTTGTTGGTGTAAAGGAAAGCGTAGCCGAGCATGCCTAGCGACACCGAGCCGAACATCTCCATCGTCGCTCCTTCCCCGGGGTTGAGCTGAAAGCGGTCCTCGATGACGCCGGAGGGAAGCGCTATGACTTCCTTGGCGCCGAGCGCCACCTCGGAGGACTTCAACTCGTCGATGAAGCCGGCCTTCTGCGCGATGATCGAGTTGACGCCGTCGCAGGCGATGACGACGCCAGCGCTCAGCTCATCGCCATCGGAAGTCTTGATGCCGGTGATCTTGCCGGAGGCGTCCTTGACCACGTCGCTGACCATGACGCCGCAGAACACCTCGGCGCCGGCCGCCTCGGCCTGCTTCGCGTACCACTGGTCGAACCGCACGCGGATGATCGTGTAGCAGTTCGGGATGCCCTCGAGGAATTTTGTGGAGCGGTAACCCGCGGTAACAAAGGAATCCTCGGTCGTGATGCAGGTCTTCTGCTCGACGATCGGGCGCTCGACGGGGGCGTCGGCGGCCTTCCAGAACTCGGGCACGATCTCGTGGAGCATCTTCGAGTACAGCACCGCACCCTGCACGTTTTTGGCGCCGGCGTACTCGCCGCGCTCGAGGACGACGACCTTGAGGCCCGCGCGGGCCATGACGATGGCGGCGGAGAGACCGGCGGGGCCGGCTCCTACGATGATCGCGTCATAAGCGGACTCTTCGGCCACGACCGACTCACTTAGCCCGGCACCCTGGCGCAGGCGTCCTGAACCGTTTTTAGGAGTTCATCGTCCTTGAACGGCTTGGTCAGGAAGCCGACGACCTGAGGGAACTTCTGAAACAAAGTCTTTGAAGGCTCAAGCGCCGTCAGAACAACGATCGGGAGGTCCTTCGTGGTGGGCTCGGCCGCGATCTTGAGCTGAAGCGAGTAGCCGTCGATGCCGGGCAACATGACGTCGAGGACGATCACGTCGGGTTTGACCTCGGCGATCGCATCCCAGGCGTGGCGCCCGTTGTCGCAGGTGTGCACCTCGAAGCCGCCGTGCTCGAGGGTATATTTCACCAGGGTGAGCATTTCCGGCTCGTCGTCAATAACTAGGACTTTCTTGGCCATGGTCGAATTTATCAATTCGCGCGGAAGAAGTCCATGGGGCGCTCTCGATGACGGCGCTACGCGTGCGTCACCTTGGAGATCGCCTGAACAAGCGCCTCAGTCCTGATGGGTTTGTCCACGAAGCCGACGGCGCCCGCCTGTCTGAGCAGGGTCCGCGCCCTGGCCTGAGAGCTTCCGGAGACGACGATCACGTTGACATTGGCGTTCAACTTGCGCAGGCCTCTGAGGACCGCGAGGCCGCCGCTCCCGTCGGCCGCCCCGCTGAGATTGAGATCCAGGGTGACAAGATCGGGCCTCTTCTCGACGTAGGCCTCCAAGGCCGAACTCTCGTTTGAGACCGATGCCACCACTTCATGGCCCAAATCCTCGAGCATCCCGGCCAGCACAAACCGAATGGCCGCATCATCATCGACAACCAGAACTTTCACGCCTCAGTATACCCTATATTCAAGGCCAAATAGTGCCTGTTGCATAAACTGTCAAAACGAAAGTTAAAATGTTCGGTCTAATCGAAAGTTGAAATGGCAAGTTCTCCGTCGGGCTATTCTGATGCCTGCGGCATGGGCGTCGCCTTTACCGATGCCGGTACGGTGCGGGTCAAGAATCCTCAACGGGAGGTCCAAAGACCCACTTAGGGCTGGGCAATCCAGCCAAGGATAACTTTCCCTAAGGTCTCTAGGAGCCCAGCATGCCGATTGCTACCTTTGTCTCCATGAAAACATTGTCCATCGGCTTGGCGACGGCGCTCACTTTAGCGGGCATTTTGCCGGCTGCGGCTCAGCTCCAGACATCGGCCTCTCAAATCCGTCTCAACATCTGGGCCGGGCCCCTCGGAAGCGCTTTCCGCAGTTACGGAACCTCTCGTATTCCCGAACTCGGCACGCGCTCCTTGGCTTATTTCGCCGAGAGCCTCGGCTTGCAGGCTCTGCGGGAGGCGCCGGAAAGCCTAGTCCTCCTTGCCAATTCGCTCGAAGCCGCCGGCGCGACGCCTGAGGCCTTCGCCCTGATGCCTCTGGCCGAGCAGATGTCGGTCGTCAAGCACGCTGCGTTGGCCGCCGAGGCGGAAGCCAACCGCCAAATCGAGACCTTGTTGTCGGACTACGGCGGACGCAAACACGAAGTCGACGCACTCAAGATGGAGCACGCGCTGGCGGCCGCGCTGCGCGTTCAGGGCCCTTATCTTCAACGCGACCTGCGGCAGGGCGTTTCCGATGCGATGGTGCGGGTCGAGGATCTGCGAAATAAGCACTACGAGGCTTGGCGCGTTTTCAGTCAAGAGCTCAGAGGAAAGATCGCGTCCGGCTTCTTCACCGGCCGGAACACCTTCGCCAAGGTCGACGGGGGCTGGATGATCGCCGACGACTCCCCGGTCGATGTCCAGCCCACCCTCGCGGCGGCTTTCACGGTCAGGATCGACGATGTGGACCGATCCGCCCCGGGAACTTGGTCGGAGGAAGCGTTGGGCGTGCTGGATGAGACGCTCAAGCGAGCAGACATCCTTGAAGCGCTCAAGGCCGAGGGCGGCGAATCCGCCGTAGGCCAAGCGCGGGCGATGGTGCAGGAAGCTTGGACGCGTCATCGGACGCGTCTCCGTCAGCCGCGAGAGCCGAAATTGGAGAGCGCCCTGTCGAAGATCGGAGACCTGTCGCCTCTCCCCCCTTCTCCGAAGGATGTCGCGCTTGTCGCGCGCCACTATAATGAAATTCTCAAGAAGACCTTGCCTAAGGCGATACAGTTTCGCGCCGAGGCCGAGCTCCGCACAAGCCTCAAGCCTTATCCGCGTTACCCTTCCCGGCAGATGCTTCTCCTTGTCGCGGCTCGCGGCCGCAACGCCGCGTCACGATGGGCCGCGGTCGGCTCCGCGGCCACCGTTGCCGCCGCCGCCTTCTCTTTGGGAGGCGCGCCTCTGATCTGGGCGCTCCTGCCTCTCCTCGCCGGCGTGTCGATATTGATTTACGCTCAGATGCGCGTCAGCGCCTGGAAGCGAGCGGCTCGAAACCTCTCCTACGACACGGAGCGCGAGTCTCATTTGGCCGGACGCTGGCCCGACGGCCACTACGGCGGCCCGAACTCTCGAAGCTGAGAGGTCGATGGAGTCCGGGGCGTCTTGACGCGTCACTGACGGCGGGGCTATGCTCTGCCCATGGAAGCTCCGCCGCCGAAACGCTGGCTGATGTAGCTGTGGGCCGCTTTCCGCATCCTGTGGATCACGGCGTTCCCCCTCCTGCGCGGCGTGGGCATGATCGCCGCCGCGTGGTTTGAGCTCAAGCGCGGCGGCCGCTTCACGGTCGCGTCCGTCAACTTATCCGAGTTTACGATTTTGCCGTTCATCGCACGAATCGCGTGCTTGCGTCGCCAGCCCATGTTCTCGCTGACCTCGGTCAGCAGACGCGCCAACGGACTCATTCCTGTTACCTCCGAACCAACTCTCCTCGCGGATAGTTCAGTAACAGCTTAAATGAGTTGACGAGCCCAGCTTCGGTCACATCTTACGTGAGTTGATTCGACGGTTTGTGCAACGGGCTCAATAGCGCTAAATTATTCGGCTACGGACCGATGACGCACTGCAAGCCCAGGCTGGCATTGACATCTCTTTGGACGTCGACGATATTGCACGCGCCGTCGAAGTTTAAATCCGACGTGCAAGGACTCACGCCGAGGGCCTGAAGGACTTGCAATTGAACATCCACCACGTTGCTCGC
>JBBTJN010000117.1:0-10142 GCA_038059415.1 Elusimicrobiota bacterium
TTCATCGGCGCGTTCCAGAAGGCCATGATGCAGTCGCCCATGTACTTGTCGATGGTGCCGTCGTGCTCCAAGATGATCTGCGTCATCGGCGTCAGGAAGTTGTTGATGAAGACGGTCAGGCCGTGCGGGTCGAATTTCTCCGAGATCGTGGTGAAGCCGCGGATGTCGCAAAAGTGGAAGGTCATCTCGCGCGTTTCGCCGCCGAGTTGGACGCCCTCCGGGTTCTTCGCGAGCTTCTCGACGACCTTGGGCGACAGGTAGCGGCCGAAGGTGTCGGTGATGCGGCGCTTGTCGCCCTCGGTGCGCACGAAGCTCACCGCCGACCAGGTCGCGTAGACGGTGAACAGGCCGAGAGACGGGAAGAGCGGGTCGAGCAGCCAGCGCCAGGCGGTGAACGCGTGCCAGGACATCCCGATCGAGAGCGCGATCGCGGCGGCGGCGACGGGGCCGGCCCACATCGCGCCCGCCCGCCCCAGAATCCAGAGAAGGAAGAGGCCCAGCGTGAGCAGATAGATGAACTCGCCGCCCAGAGCCCAGTCCGGGCGCTTCAGGAAGGTCCGGGTGATGATCTGCTCGGTGACGTTCGCGTGGACCTCGACGCCGGGCGCGGCGGGGTTCAGCGGCGTGGCGCGGATGTCCTTGAGCCCGGTCGCGCTCGTGCCGATGAAGCAGATCGAGCCCTCGATCGCCGCGCGGTCGAAGCCCTTCTCGAAAATCCTCCAGGCGGGGATCGTGCGTTCGGGCGCGGTCTTCGTATAGTACAGCCAGATGCCGCCGTTCTCGTCGGTCGGGATCAAGAACTGGCCGACCTTGATCGCGACGACGTCGCGGTCCTTGCCGCGGTCGCCGGAATATTCGGTGCCCGCGCCGGCGAGCTTGATCGCGAAGTCCTTGAGGCCTTGCGCGACGCGCAGGGCTTCGAGCGGCAGGGCGGGGATGATCTTGCCGTGGAGCTTGAAGATCAGCGGCGTGCCGCGAATGACCTGGTCGAGCTCGGGCTCGAAGCCGACGTTGGCGAGCCCCGCGGCGGCGCGCTCAAGCTGGGGCAGGTTGGAGACGGCGCCGGGATAGTCGCGGATCATCGGCCTGTCGTCCGGGGTTCGGGCCATGTAGGTGATCGCCGTCTTTTGCGGGACGGCGACGGCGTTGCGCTCTCCCGTGAGCGCGCAGCCCAGGACCGCCTTGCCCTCACGCAGCGCGCTCGCGAGGATGTCATCGTGGTCGGGAAGCTTGGCGACGCGTTCCCTCAGCGCGGCGAACTCGGGCGTCGAGGGCCAGGAAGCGGCGATGCGCCTGGGCGAGGTCCGGTCGGGCTCAGAGAAGAAGATGTCGTAGGCCGTGACCGAGGCGCCGAGGTCCTGAAGCTTCTTCTCGAGGCGGGCCACCTGCGTCCGGGGCCAGGGCCACTGCCCGAGCCTGGCGAGGGACTCGTCGTCGAGGTCGATTATGCGCACGCCCGCGTCGGAGTACTCGCGCGGCTTCAACTGCTGGAACGCGTCGAAGGCGCGGTGCTGGATCCAGACGATCCAGGAGAAGCTGGAGACTTGGAGGAACAGCACGCAGGCGAGCGCCGCGGCGGGCAGGGTCCAATGAGTGCGCTTCGCGAGGCTCGCGCGGCGGCGGCGCACCCAGTCCGACGATTCTCCTTGGAGCGACATGGGCGCGATTGTAGAACATATGCGGGAATGTGTTAAAATCGCGATTATGAAATCGATCTTTTGTCTCCTCCTATCGGCGGCCGCCGTCGCCGCGTCGGCACAGACCCCCGCCGCGAACGTCGACCGCGAAAGCCAGGACGCCTCGCGCCGCGGCGCCATTGAGCGCAGGGCCGCCGAGGCGGCCGCCGTCGCCGCGTCTCCTTCCGCGGCGCAGGACATCCCCTTCGAGAAGATTCTCGCCGCCCCCGGAGATCTCGACCTCAATGAACGTTTCGCCCGCGAGCAGATCAATCGCGGCGACCTGCGCGGGGCGGCGACGACGCTTGAGCGCATCCTGATCCTCGCCCCGGGCCGGGACCGCACGCGCTTGCTCTACGCCGCGGTGCTCTACCGCCTCGACGCCTTGCAGGATGCCGAGCGCGAGCTGCGCATCGTGCTCGCGCGGGCGGCTCCCGCCGTCGTTATTGAGGAAGCCAAGGCCTACATGAAGCTCCTCGAAGGGCGCCGGCGCAAGACCCACTTCGACGCGCGCGTCAGCTTCGGCTACGGCTACGACGACAACCGCAACTCCGCGGCGGACTCGGACAAGAACCTTTTCTTCGGCGTTCCAGTCCTCCTGAACCCCGACTCGCGCCGCCAGGACGACACGAGCGTCACGTTCTCCGGCGCTCTCGGCATTTCCCGCGACTTCGGCGGGGCCAAGCCGCAGAAAGCGTTCGCCAACATCGCCTATTACCGTGGAGAGCAAACCCGCATCAACGCCCTCGACCTCCAGGCCTACAGCGTCAGCGGCGGCTTCGCCCTGAGCTTGCGCGGCTTCGAGTTCGTGCCGACGCTCGGCTTCGACCACGTTCTGCTCTCGCAGAGCACCTACCTGCGCGATGTCTGGCAAGGCCTGCGCGTGTCTCGCCGCATCCGACCGCGCGTCGAGGCGTTCGCCGACTTCCGCTACGAGGACCAGCAGTTCGTGCGCACGCGCCTCGTACCCTCCGCCGAGAACCGCACGGGCGGCCAGTGGGACTACGGCGTCGGCGCCCGATGGGTCGCGACGCCGCGCGACCGCATCGGCCTGACGCTCGGCCATCGCCGCAAGTACGCGCGCGCCGTGGCGCAGGCCTATCGCCGCGAGTCTCTGGGCATCGAGTATACGCGTCTGCTCGGGCGCGGGATGTTCCTCGCCGCCGGCCTCACCGGCCAGTTCGATCGCTACGACCGCCCGGACTTGACGCTGGGTTCGCAGGGCCGTAGCGATGACGCTCTCGTCGGCCAGCTTCTGTTCGGCGCGCCGTTGAACCTGCTGTGGAAGCCGCTCGCCGGCTTCACCGGGACGTTCGGCTACGAGCGCTTCCGGCAGACTTCGAACCTCACCAACTACGAATATTCCGACAACCGTCTGACCGCCATGATTTCTTACAAGTGGGGAATCTAACATGATCAAAACTCTCGCCGCCATCCTGCTGCTCGCCCCTTTGGCCGCCGCCGTCCCCCTGAACATCGGCGTCGCCTCCGCCGTGCGCGGCGCCGTGCACGCGGTGGCGCCCGGCGCCGCCGGACGCGTCGTCGAGACGGGCAAGTCCGTGTATTCCCACGACAAGGTCACGACCGGCCCCGAGGGCAGGCTCCAGGTCCTCCTCCTCGACGAGACCAGCTTCACGATGGGCGCCAACAGCGAGATGGAGCTCGACGAGTTCGTTTTCGATCCGGCGACGAACGCCGGCAAGGTCTCGGCCAAGATCGTCAAGGGAGCTTTCCGCTTCGTGACCGGCAAGGTCGCCCGCCGCGATCCCGCGAGCATGCAGGTCAAGACCCCGGTCGGCACGATCGGCATCCGCGGCACGATGACCGCGGGCACGGTCGGCGACTCGGAGGCTCTGATCGTCCTCCTCGGCCCCGGACCGGAGAACAACGCCGACGAGAAGGCGGGCGGGATCACGGTCAGCAACGACAAGGGCTCCACGGAGGTCGACAAGGACGGCTGGGGCGTGAGCATCAAGGCGGGCGAGGCCCCGAGCGCGCCGTTCGAGCTCAGCCCCGGCCAGCTCGAGGGCATCCTCTCCGGCGTCGGCTCGGCGCCGAAAGGCGACTCGAAGGACGACGCCGCCGCCGGCGACACGACCGATTCCTCGTCCGGCCAGGGCACGGCGCGGGGCAAGGACAACGCCGACGACGCGTTCGCCGCGCTTGACGCCGCGCAGGGCGACACGAGCCGGTTCGCGTCCCAGCAGTTCGGCGCGCCGACGACGGCGACCTGGGACGAGGTGCGCGGCATTCCCGGCGGCACGGGCAAGTACTCGGGCAGCGGCGCTTATTACAACTGCACCGGCGGGACATGCGCAACCACCCCGCTCGGCACGACCACGTTCGCGATGGACATCGATTTCGGCGCCAGGACCGTCGGCGGCGGGTCTTCGAACATCTCCCTGACCTCGCCGGCGAGTTTCAGCGGCACGATTGGCTCTCAGAGTTACGCGAACATGACCGGCCTCGCGACGATGCCCCTCAGCGTCACCAGCGGCACGGGAAACTTCAACGGCACCTCGCTCAAGCTGCTGAACACGGGCGGCGTGACGGCGGGCGCGGCCACCATCGACGTGCGCGTAATCAGCAGCTTGTCGATTCCGCCGCTTTACGGCGGTCCCGTCACCGGCTCGTTGACGACCCCTTAACGCCGGAGCGCGCGCCGGACCTCCGCGAGGTTGCGGCGCGCGACCTCGTTGCGGGGCGCTATTTCCAGGGCCTTGCGGTATCGCTCCTCGGCCCCGCGCAGGCGCCCGGCCCGTGCCGCGGCGTTGCCCCCGTTGATCCAGGCGAGCACGAACCTCGGGTCCAGGCGCGCGGCGGCGTCGAACGCGTCGCCCGCTTCGCGATGGCGGCCTTGCGCCATCAGGGCGTTGCCGAGGTTGTAGTACGTGACCGGCCGCCCCGGCTGGAGCTCGGCCGCGCGGCGCAGGGCCGCTTCGGCGCGCGCCGGCTTCCCTGAGGAGGTGAGCGCCACGCCGAGATTGTTGAGGATATCGGCATTCGAGAAATCGAGCCGGGCCGCACGCTCGAGCTCGGCACGCTCCTCGGCGCGGCGCCCCAGGCAGCCGAGCGCCAACGCGAGGTTGTAATGCGCGGTCGCGAGGCTCGGCTTGGCGGCGACCGCGGCGCGCAGAAGCTTCTCGGCTTGGGCGCAGCTCTTTTTTTCGAGGGCGTTGGCGCCGAGGTTGTTGATCTGTTCTGCGAGTCGCGGGTCCTCGGCCACGGCGAGGCGCTCCTGGACCAGCGCCTCCTCAATGCGCCCCGAGCGGCGCAGATGCGAGGCGAGATTGGTACGCGGGAGAGTCGCATGGGGATCGACGTCCGAGGCGCGCCGCCAGAGCGCTTCGGTACTGCTCCAGTAGGAGGAGCCGCGAGCGGTCATGGCGGCGCAGGCCATAATCAGGACGACCGCGGCCGCCGAGGCCGGAGCCCGCGCGCCCGCGCGCCGCCGCGCGGCCAAGAGTGCTGCGCCCGCGAGCGCGGATAAGGCGAGGCCCGGCAGATACGAATAGCGCTCGGCGACGAGATGGTGGCCGAAGCGCACGAAGCCCGCCAGCGGCAGAAGCGCGATCGCGTAGTGCGCCGCGGCGGCGGGCGCCGCCGGCGAGCGGCGCCGCGCGGCCCAGGCGAGGCCGGCCAAGGCCGTGACGCCGAGCGCCGCCGCCCAGACCGCGGGGTCGGCGAGCCCGAAGCCGTCGGGCACGCGGTGATAGGGGGACAGGCCCGAGGGCCACGCCGTCTTGGCCGCGTACCACCACAGCGAATGGACGCCGAGAGACAGCCGGGCGCCGAGGCCGACCTCGGCGCCTTTAAGCGTGCCGGAGGCCTGCTGGCCGACGAGGCCGACGACGCCCGCGACGGCGGAGATGACGAAGTAGGGTATCTTGTCGGCCCACGAGCTGCGGCGCAGCGGCCAGCGGTCCAGCGCGAGCAAGGTCAGCGGCAACGTGATCACGCTCGCCTTCGACAGCACGGCCAGGCAGAAGGCAAACAGCGGCCGCAGCGGCTTTTCGCGATCGCGGATGTACAGCCGAACGGCGAGCAGATAGAAAAAACCGGACAGAACGTCGCGTCGTTCGGTGAGCCAGACAACGGACTCGACCCGCAGCGGATGGACGGCCCACGCCAACGAAGAGAAGAGCGCCGCGATGAGCCGTTCGCGGGGAGAAGAAGACGGCGAGGCTTCCCGGATCAAATCCTCGATGATCTGGAAAAGAAGAACGGAAGAGAACCCGTGCAAAGCGTAGTTCGTCATCCGCAATGCCGCCGGATTTTCGCCCCACAGCGTGAAGTCGAAGGCGTAGCTGAGCCAGGACAGCGGCTGATACGGGCCGCCGAACATCGTCGTCAGCATCCAGCGGATGTTGGCGGGCGTAAATCCCCGCCAGTGGGGGTTTTCGGTCAGGTTTATGGCGTCGTCCCATTCGAGAAACGGAGCGGTCAGCGCGGGGAGGAATGGGAGAATCGCGGTGAGCGCAAGAAGGGTCAAAAGGGCCTTGCGGGAGCGCGCGGTCATGAGCCTATTCTAGCAACCCCGGAGACGGCTGCCGCGGCCGCATCAATGGAGCTTGATGGTCTTCTGCGTGGGCGGGGACAGAAGAATCGACAAATCGGCCATGGTGAGCGTCGCGGGCGGGCCCGTCGCGGGCGCCGACTCGATCTTGTTCTGCTCCAAGATCAAGCCCTCGAGTTTGTCAATGAGCTTCAGCGCGGACTGCACGTAGCCCAGAGGCAGGTCGTTCTGTCGGGAGACGGCATCGGTCAACTGGGGGAAGAAGGGGTGGTAGTACATCCGATGCTTGCCGCCCTCGCGTAAAACGAAACCGAAGCCGACGTAAAGCGCGTCCAGGTCGCTCTGGCCCCAGCCGGTTTTATTGTTCGCCATATTCGCGCGCAGTTTCTCGGCCGAGCCCGACGGCTTGAGGACGTACGGCGGCTTAATGACGGCGTCCAGGGCGGGTTTGGCCGCGCGTTCGACGAACGGGTTCGCGTCGTGCCGGAGAAGGAAGGTCCGCACCTCCCAAGCCTTGCGCGCGGCGCTCTCGTAGCCCGCTTCCACGGCGGCCTTGCCTTTCTCATCGAGCCAGGGGCCGTAGTACTGGCGCATCTCCGTGAGCTGGGAGACGGCCGCGTACAACTCGGAGCGCCCTTCTTTGTCCAGCGGCCGGCTGGATTTGGAGAGAACGCGTGCGGTCTCGGCGAGTTCGTAGGCCTTGGCTTGAACCGTTTCCTTGGCGTCCTCGGCGGCGAGTTCGATGGCAGCCTTGCGTTGGGCGGGATCCATGGTGGTCAGCGCTTGGGGCGTGATGGCGAGGCTGTGCGAGAGAGCGTAGACGAGCGGCGCGGCCGCGCGCATCGCTTCAGGCGAGGTCAAGGACGTCACGTCCAGGCCCGGCGGGAGGAAGGGGGAAACGGCCGGATCGGCGAGGGCGATGCCGAGCGGGCCCGTCCAAGCGCCCGCGGGGGGCGTGAACAACGGGGCGGTGGGTGACACGACGCCGGCGCGCGCCGAGAAAGCCAGCGCCGCGACGAGCAAGATGGGAGTCGCTCGACAAAAGAGGGGCACGCTTTGATTATAGCCCCGGGCCGTCATTCCCGCCAGGGGGGAGTCAAATGGGTTAGAATTCCGGGGCAATGGACTCGGAATAATACGCGCTGAACCCTGCATGGCGGGCATGGCTTGCGCCGCGGGATTTGGATTTATTTTCTGCTCAATGGGCGCGACGCTTCTTCGCACAATTGAGAACCGGGATGACCCTCCGGGCCCGGCGACCGCGCGCCTTCCCGGCGAGATCAGAAGGCTCCTCTCATCGGCGCTGACGGATTTTCATCTCCGCCGCGACGCTGCGCCCAAGGACGCAGCGCCCGCGCAGTTTGGGGTGAATGCCGGCTTGGGAGGAGCGTTCGTCCTCGGTCCGTAAACCAGAGGTACCTTTTTTTTACCGTCCTTTTACCGTAGCGCGGTAGATACTTTCCGCCGCCGGGGCTACTCTGAGTCCATGAACACGCGAACATAGATTCAGGCCGGGGGGTGATTCTTTCTTCTCCGTCGACCGCCTCGGCCGTGGCGGCTCCGTCGCTGACGGCGGGCAACGCGGGGTCGAGCCCGGCGTCTGGCTCATCTAGATGAAGGACGACCAGGGACACGCCTCGGTGCGGGCCATGGTCGTGGTGAAATAAGCCGTATAGTTAGAAGTGGATTTAAACTATGATGCCTCGAAGATGATCTTCGGCCCATCAACAGATGAAAAATATAAGTAGGCTTTTAGGGTGGGCGGTGATGGCATCAACTCTGGCGGCGCTGTCAAGCGCGCTTGCCGCCGCCGCTTCCTTCAAAGACGGGGATATCATTTATAGCCATGACTTTGAAAACAGCACGCCTACCAACAACATAACCTTTACCGGAACCACCGTACAGCCGAATTATGTCTCCGTCCTGGGACCTAATAGTATGACCAGCACTTGCATGGTCATTCCCAATGTCGTTGCCAAGGGCGGCAGCGGAGCCTATGCAGCGTTTTCTTTTCCGTCAGCGGATATTCCAGCTATATCCCCATCGTATATCGAGATTTCCGGATGGGTTAGCGCGATCAATGTTGCGACGGCCACCGTCAACGGGGGTTTGAGGCTGGTGGTTAAGAGTAATAACGTTAACATCGACATGGACAATTTCACGCCCAATACATCGAATGCCGTACCCTGGCAGAAATTTGTCAGATTAGTTCCCATTCCTAAAAAAGGCGTCACTTCGATTGTCCTTAATCTAGGATTTTGGGAAGCGGGCGGGGCGGCCTGGTTTGATAACATAAAAATAAGATTAGTCAAGAAAATACCGACGGATTCCAATGGGAATTATGCCGGCGCTTACCAGCAATATTATACCGGCCATCCTGGGAATCCCGTGGTCAGCAATGCCAGCCAAGCCGCCACCTTTTTTCGCGGGATGCATTATTCGGACACCTTCTTTCGAAGCCAAACCGCCCAAGAAGGTCTTGAGGTTTTAGGCGGGAAGTGGAACGCCAATATCTTGAGATGGATGTTGGAAGGGCCTATCGGTAGTTCAAATATAGATAATTTGTATACGCTTAATTATGATAACGGCCCCGTCACTTATACTAGTCCGAAGGGAATCGTTACAACATACAACAATGGTACATATTGGAATGTTTTAGATGACGCCTTGGTCCGGCTGGATGAGGCTTTGAAATATGCCTCGCAATACGGCTTGAAGGTGGTGGTTAATCTGGCGGGTTTGTCGGGAGGGCTATTTGAGAGTAAAGCCAATCAGGATAAGTTCGTGCAGGTATGGCAATACGTAGCGAATAGATACAAGAACAGTCCCTACTCCAATGCCATTTATGGTTACGATCTGGCTAATGAGCCGTTTATCGACGGCGGCTGGCAACAATGGACCGGGGCTGGGGGGGTTTTGGTCTGGGATGACCTGGCGGAAAAGACCGCCAAAGCGATCAATGCGATTGATATGACTAAAACCATCATTGTTGAGCCGTGGAAGAGAGGCCCCTCCGGTTTTAACTTCCAGGTACCCATCAATGCGTCCAACGTCGTATACAGCGTGCATATGTATCAGCCAAATCCCTTTACCGGACAAACAGCCATTACAGGAAATGCGGGCAGTTTCGATTGGCCTTACCCTAATTATAATATGGCCGGCGATTTGGCTGCGGTGAGCAAGTTCCAGAATGATTATAATGCCCATATTTATGTCGGTGAATTCAGCGCGACTCGGTGGGCCGGATTCACGACCGCCATGCCCCCTGCCGAAAAAACCGCGGCGTATAATTACATCAAAGACTGCATCAATATTTTTGAAGCCAATAATTGGGACTGGACTTATTTCGGCTATAGGGCTGACGGGTGGAGTTCGGAATATGATGATAATATTGGGACCTACAATGCGGGTTTTTATTCGAGCTCGCTGAGGTCCACGCCGAACTTAAGGGAACAACATTTAAGGGGATACTTTGCCAAAAATAAGAATCCGTATACCCAGTCACAGGTCCCGCTGCCGCTGACCTCGCTGACCATTGACAATATATATCCTTATTCCAACTGGTATGTTAAGAATCAATTGACCGGTTCCACCGCCGTCAAGTTGAAGCTATCCGGGGTCCTGCCTATAGACGGTACTAATAACTTGAATGGGTATTATCTAGCCAATAATAATACGCCTCCAACGGCCGCGTCGACCTGGTATAGCGTAGCTGCGGCCACATTTTTCTTTGATAACAGCATAACCCATACTTTGACCGGAGGCAACGGATCCAAGATCGTGTACGCCTGGTTTAAGAGCAACAGCGGGAATATATATGGTCCTGTGACCGACACCATAAATCTGGACACTTCGCTCAGCGGCAAAATCAAGCCTACCATCACCATCACTGTACCCACCACCATGCCCACCTATCGCACCGCTGTGCCTATTAATTTGCGCGTCATCGT
>JBBTJN010000118.1:0-23278 GCA_038059415.1 Elusimicrobiota bacterium
CGCCGTCGAATACGTAGTCGGAAGAGTAAAAGATCATGCGGGCGCCGATATCCCGACAGGCACGAGCCACGTTGAGCGTCCCGTCCACGTTCACGCGGCGGGTCTCCTGCGGATGAAGCTCGCAATAGTCCACGAAGGGGTTGGCGGCGGGGACGGCGACCACGGCGGGGCGGTGGGACTCTAAAAGGGCTTGCACCCGCCCTCTATCTCGCATATCCAGCTGTACAAAATCCTCGGAAACGTGGCAATGGTAGGTAGCGGCCGAGACCTGGGCGCCTTGGGCGGCCCAGGCCCGAAGCACAGCGTTGCCCACCAAACCGGTACCTCCGATGACTAGGACCTTGCCGTTCACTGGGGAAGTGTATCAAATTCGTATATAACGCGTCTTAAGTCCCCTGGACCCCCGAGGAGGGGACCGAAAGGCCCAGGCGTTCAGCTTCGTCGCCTGATATAATTGAGCATCGACCAAAAAACTCTTCGTCAGACCAGTTCAATAGTCGCGTGGGCGCTCATTTGCTCTGCTCTCTCCGCCCGAGCCCAGAACCCCCGCTCCCGCCGCCCGGACGCCATGGGCGAGGCTCCCCTGGCGGTCGCCTCCCCGGGGGGTGGCGTCACCGCCGGCAGCCTCAATTTGATGTTCGACGCCGCCAAGACTCGTCCGTCCGGCGCGGTCGCTACTGATCCCAAGGCCTTCGCGCAGGCAGGGTCCCCGAATAAGAGGCTTGCCCCACTTTACCGCCGCCCCTCCGTCGGCACTCTCCATCAACAGCTCGTCGTTTCGATCCCCAACGAAACCCCGGCCTATCGACGAACCTTCAAGATCATGCTCGCCAACCCCGGCAGGACCGACCGTTGGGACGAGCCGATTCTCCGCTACGCGAAAATCTACAAGCTCGATTCCCGCCTCCTCAAGTCCATCATGGCCGCCGAATCCGAATTCAATCCGATGGCCGTGTCCCCGGCCGGCGCCCGCGGCCTCATGCAGGTCATGCCCGCCACCTCGGAAGGCGTCGGAATCTCCGCGTCCAAGCTTCATGATCCCGCCTCCGGCGTGAAGGCCGGCGCCGCCTACATCCAGGTTTTGTTTCGGGCCGCGTGGAAGATATTCAATCTCAAGGGAGTGCGCTACACCGACGCGCCGATGTGGGTGGTCCAGCGCGTGATCGCCGCCTACCACGCGGGCCCCAAGTTCCTGACCAAGCTCAATCTCTACCCGACGACCCGCTCCTACGTCCGCAAGGTCATCCTGTTCTACCACTCGAAGGTCACCGACCTTCGCCGCCCCGCCGGAGTTCAGCTCGAGGTGCCCGCGTACTCAGAAAGCGTGACCCCCAGCGGCACAATGTACTAGGATAGGCGTGATGCGCCGCTTGATTTTCGCCGGTCTCGTTCTCCTCGCCGCCTGCGCCGGGCCCATGCCTTGCACACGCACCTTGTGCGTGGCCAAGCTCAACGGCACGATGGATCTTGCCGGCTGGAGCGGAAGCGTGCGTGCGACCACCGAGTCCCCAAAGCCGCCTGTCATCTCAGACACCCAGGTAACGATGATTTATGGCACGGCGGAGTTTATCAACGGCAAGACGCGCGTCACGGCGACGGAAGGCTCTTCCTTCAAGTTCTCGGTCTCGACTCGCGCCGTGCCCACGATCGATATCTCCTCCGGTGCGGTCACGGTCACACTCTCGACCGGTGCGCCCATCGCGTTGACCTCCGGCTCGACATACTGCCTCCCCATGCCCGAATGAAGAAGGCTCTCGTCACGGGCATCACCGGACAGGATGGCTCCTATCTCGCCGAATTCCTCCTTAAGAAGGGCTACGAGGTGCACGGCATCAAGCGCCGCGCCTCCCTCTTCAACACCGACCGCATCGATCACCTATTTCAGGACCCGCACGAAAAAAAGCTGCGCTTCATCCTGCACTACGGGGACATGACCGACACCTCAAGCCTTCTGCGCGTGATGCAGATCGTGAGGCCCGACGAGATCTACAACCTGGGCGCGCAAAGCCACGTCGCCGTCAGCTTTCAGGAGCCCGAGTACACCGCGAACGTGGACGCGCTCGGGACCTTGCGCCTGCTCGAGACGATCCGTACGCTCGGTTGGACGAAGAAGACCAAATTTTATCAGGCGTCGACATCGGAGCTTTTCGGGAAAGTGGCGCAAACGCCCCAGAGCGAGACGACGCGCTTCTATCCGCGCTCACCCTACGGCGTGGCCAAGCTGTACTCATACTGGATCACGGTCAACTACCGCGAGGCGTACGGCCTCTACGCGTGCAACGGCATCCTCTTCAACCACGAGTCCCCTCGCCGCGGTGAGACGTTCGTAACGCGGAAGATCACTCGCGGCCTGGCGCGCATCAAGCTCGGCCTCGACAAGATGCTCTGGCTCGGGAATCTGGATGCCAAGCGCGACTGGGGACACGCGCGCGATTTCGTCGAAATGATGTGGCTCATGCTGCAACAGCCGGAGCCTCGCGACTACGTCGCCGCGACGGGCCGCCAGAACACCGTGCGACAGTTCGTATCGGCCGCCGCCTCCGAACTCGGCTACGATCTCGCGTGGAGGGGGAGGGGCCGGGCGGAGCACGGAGTGGACCGCAAGACGGGGAAAACCATCGTGGCGCTCGACCCCCGATACCTGCGCCCGACCGAGGTGGACACCTTGCTCGGCGACGCGAGCAAGGCTCGCAAGGAGCTCGGATGGAAGCCGCGCGTCAGCTTCGACGAGCTCGTGCGCGAGATGGCTCGCGAGGACCTGGCCGTGGCCGAACGCGAGGCGCTCGTCAAGAAAGCGGGCTACCTCAGCCCACCGCGCGCCGCGGACTAATTGCTACCAGCCATGGTAGAAGACGACGCTCGCGGCAACCGCGGCCGCCAACGCCGCGCCGATCGCCAAATGGAGGAGCAGGCGCAGCACGTTGTCCCAGCGCCGCGGCCGAGGCAAGGGGACGTCTGCCGGCGGCTCGGTTATGGGGACGGAAGCGGCGGTTGCCTCGATGTCCGCCGGGAGAATATCGGCGCGCCTGCCGCGAGCCTCCCTCTCCGCCTCGACATCGGCGTAGAGGCGGACTCGTTCTTCATCGAACGCGAGCCGCATCTCGGCCACTTCTCGGTCAGCGCGGGCCTTCACCTGCTCGGACTCCACGCTTAGTCTCTGCTCCTCGCTCTCGAGGGCAAGGCGATATTTTTTCTCAGCGGCGGCCAGGCGTTCGTCGAAAGTTTTCTGGAGGCCCTCGACGACGGACTGCAGGCGGCGGGACTCGTCCTCACTGCAGCGGGTCAGGAAGCGAGACTGCTCCAGAGCGGCCTGCGACGCGAGCAACTCGCGTTCCAGATCCTCGCCGCGGGCGCGGGCCTGTTCAAGCTCGGCGCGCTGACTGCGCCCCTCGTCCTCGAGGATGGTGGCCGCAGCGCTCGCATTCTCGATGGCGGCCCGGCCCGCGGCAAGGTCGCCAATGAGATTTTCAATGCGCTCGCGCGCGGCCGCAAGCTCATCCTCGGTGCGCTCAAGCCGCGCGGCCATCGCCTCAAGGGAGGCGCGAGCTTCGCTGATGGCGGCGCCGACGAGCTGCGTCGCGCGTTCCTCAGCGAGGCGCTTCACCTCTCCCTCAAGCTCCGGGGATCGGGCCAAGAACGCGTTCTCTGCGGCCATCTCATCCTCAAGCTTGGCTCGATCATCCTTGAATTGCTGCAGTATCGCGCGCTCCTCCTCCAGAGCCGGATCGCGGCGCGCAACCTCGCCTGCGCGCTGGTCCTGTAACTGAGCCTCGCCCCGGCCGGCGGAGACCGCGTCGGCCTCGCCGCGCTCGCGCTCCTCCTTGATCGCCGCGGCGAGTTGCCCAATCTGCTCGCTCATCCGGTCGCGATATGCGCCGAGCGCACCAATCGCCAACCTCGCCTTCTCGACGGCCGCGGCTTCAGCCAGACGCGACGCATCAAGCTCGTGCTCGGCGTGCAATCGGCCTACGTTCAGCCCCTGCGCGTAGGCCGCCTGAATCTGATCGCGGGCGTCGCGCATCGCGGCGTCAAGACGGGCGCGCTCCTCGCGCAACGCCGCTTCAAGGAGGGCCGGGATCTCCGCCTCGAGACGACGGGCACGTTCGAGCGCACGCTCGCCTTCCGCCCGCAGGGCCTCCGCCCGCTCCATCATCGCCGCGCTCTCGGCCTGGGCAAGCGCGCGTTGGGCGGAAAGCTCCTGCCCCAAGGCGTGTTCGCGGGCCTGGGCGTCGGACGCGACATCGCGCACCTTCGAGATTTCCTCCTCAAGGCGATGGGTTTCACGCTCGAGCGAAGCGGACGTCGCGCTCATCGAACGCAGTTCGCCCTCGAGCGCGGCCAAGCGCGCGAGCGCGGTGCACTGCGAAGCCTCGGCGCGCATGGCGAGCGCCGCCGCGGCCTGCGCCTCACGCCGGACTTCATCGCGCTCGACCTCAAGGCGCGATGCGTACGACTCGCGCGACGCGGCGGCCGCGCGTGACTGCGCGAACTCCGCCTCGCATGCTTGCGCGCGGCTCACAGCGGCGTCCAGCCTGGCGCGAAGAGAGGCCGCTTGGGCATCCTTCGCGTCGGAGTCGAGCGTCACCCGCTCAAAACGCTCCTGCAGTTCGCGCAACGCGCGAAGGCGCGCCATGGCCTCGCGTTCCCATTCCTCCGCGCGGGCCGCGGCGTGATCGCCATCCAGGCGAAGCGCTTCGAGCACACCTCTCGCCGCCTCGACGTCGCGCCGGGCCGTCGCGGCCTCGACCTGCGCTTGGCCGCGCGCCGCGCGCTCGTCACGCAACGTGAAAGCGAGCCGCGCCGCGGCATCCTTCATTCGTTCGCGGGCATCACGCTCGCGCACGAATCGCGCTTCCTTGGCATCGAGCCTTTCGTGAAACTCCCGGGCCTCTTCCCGGGCAAGCTCGAGCTTCTTGAGCGCCTCGCGAAGCTCAGCATAGGTCCCGGCGGGGGGGATGACCAGATCCGCCAGGCGGCCCCCGAAACCTTCGACATGAGCGTCCTCCGCGCGTTCCTGGGAACGCGCGCGGGACGCGATAATCTCTTCGACCTCGCGGCTGAAGTCGTCTTTCCAAGCGTGGAGCGGATCCATGGGCCACTCGTAGTGTAGAAAGGGAGTGTTACAACGACAAGTCTAGGCCTTCTGGCCCCCAGGCGACCTAGGTCCATCGGCCCTGACTTTCACGCGCGGCCGGGGACATCCTCGCGCAATGCAAGCAAAGCGACGCGTCTCCCCAGCCGCCGTCGCCGCAGCGCTGCTCGGCGCGTGCCTGCTACTCAACCGCCCGCGCCTCGTGCCCGAACTGCGCGCCGGCTCGCGCGCCGTACCCCCTCGCACAGGCGCGACGATCGCCGCCGAGATCGGCGGGCCTCCAGCGCCCGGACACGCGTCTTCGACCTCGATCTCCGAGGGCTCAGCGCGGCGTCCGCGCGCGGTGGACGAGGAATACGGCTGGCGCGACGCGCTCGCGGACCGTGCGTTCATGTCCGCGCACCAAGCCGCGCCGACGCCCGTCTCCTACGACTCAGCGCGCCGCGGCCGGGCGTTAGACCAGTCCCCCTCCGCCGCCAAGGCCGGCCCCGTCCATACGGACGGTTTAAGCGTGTTTCAGGCTGTGGGCGCCCGCCGCAAGCAACCCGCGCCCACGGCGCCGAAGCCCGGCGCGACGCCGGCGGATGGCGTTCGTGGGGCGACGATACGCGCTCCCCTCGCCCGGGGCCCCGCGGCTCGTAACGACGCGGACGACGCCAACGAGGACGACGACCGCGCGGTGTATCCTCGGACCGAGGGCAGCCGCCCCAACAGGGCCGCGTGGTCGCGGCGCCGGACACGATCGTTCCCTCTGTTCCGGCCGCCGCGCCGCGAGTCGCGCCCTCCCGGGAACGCCGCCGCGCGGCGGCGCGTCCGCCCCCTGCTTCTGTCGAAACTGCTCGGCCGCGGCGCGCTGCATCCGCCTCCTGCGGCCATCGTCCCGCCCGATCTTTCGGGTCTGCAGGAACGCAAGCCGCCGCTGCTTCCCGACGGAACACCCGTACCGTCGCGCGAATACGAGCTCGACCGTGTCGAGGCCCAGGACCCGCGCCTCGGGGCGCCCGCGTGCCGCCGAGGCGCGCGTCACTGGGACGGCGGCCCCCTGTGGCACGACGGCTCGGCGCGCGGCGTAATCGAGGATGATCGATGGCTGTGGCTGTGGAAAGAGAAAACGCGTTGGTGGGCCGTTCGAGGGCCGGAGCACGCCCCGATGCTCCGCTATCAAGAGCGGTGGTGGAGCAAGCTGCACGGAGTCTGGTTCGCTCTGCATGACGGCGAGCTCTGGAGCTGGCGACGCTTCTCGACCTGGGACAAGGAGGGGCTCATTCGGCTCACGGACGGCGTCGAGCTCGTGTACAGCGCCGATTTCACGAAGGTCGCGGTGATCACGCCGGGGGAGGGCGCGGTGCTCTATGACGCGTACAGCGGCGTGCAGATCGGAGAGTGGCTCGAGTCCGAACTCCCGCGCCGCCGGCCGCGCGCGCCCACAGGACTGCACCTGCCTCGCGGGATTTGATATTCTGAACATGATGCTGCGACTCGCTCTTGTCTTATTTGCCGTTATAGCTCTCGCGCCGCCGTCCGACGCGCAGGACGAGTACGGTTCGCGAGGACTGTTCCCGGTCTACAAGTCCGGCAACCAGTGGGTGATCTTCGACAAGCCGCGCAAGTCCGGGAAGGTTAAAGTCCTGACGCCGGGCTCAAGGTTTCTCATCATCGGCAGCATCGGCGCCGACATCTTCGTCGTCGGGCGAGCGTCCGCGACATACGGGAGCGTGTGCCGAAACAAGAAGCCTCTGAAATTGCGCGCGGCTCTGCTCAAGGGCCCGCGCTCTGCCGTCGGCGATCCGGTGATGGCAATCAAAGTCCCGGATGATTTCCATCTGAAGGGTTCGCTCGCGCGCTACGATGCGCTCGTCAATAAGGTGGACGAACAGCTCTACCAACTGCTCGGCTCGACGCTCACCGCCGCGGCCTTAGCGGAGGGGAAGGCCGGCGCGTACCATTTCCGCGCGGACGACGAGGGGGCCGCGGCGTTCCTCGCCAACGCGAAAGCCGATAAGATCGCGATGAAGATCGACTTCGCGGCACACCCGCCCGTCTCCGGGCTCAAAGCGCCGACCGTCCTGATCACCGACGCCCAGATATCCTCGTCGCACCGCCGCTGCCTGCGCCTCGCCGATGGAGACCGCCTCATCGGGCGTTGCGTCGACATGCCGCACGAACTCATGAGCGAGACCACCCAGCTCAGCTTCGTCACCTACGATCCCGGCGGAAACGCAAACCCTTTCCTTCTCGCCTACACGCGCGCGGAGCCGCTGTGGGGGCACGAGCGCTGGGGCTTCCTCCTGCGCAAAAGCGGCGCGCGGCTGTTCCTGCGCGACGCGATGGACCCGCGTTGCCGCGAAGGCTTCTAGCTAGCGTTTTCTCCGCTTCAGCATGCCCAGCAGGGCCCAACCCATCACCGCCAGCGCAATGATTTTTGGCGCCAGCTCCACGACCAGGGTACGCAGCCGCGGGCTGACAACGATATGGTGCACCACGACAATGGCCACCATCATCATGACGAACCTGGCGCAGAGATAAATCAGGTGCTCCAAGTCGGCGTCGTTGGTTTTCGCAAGCTGAGAGAGGCGCCGTTTGTCTCTCCACGACATTGAAATGATCTCCACGTCGGCCCATGTCGCGAACGTCTCGCGGGTGTTCCAGGCGACGCGTCCCTTCCCGTTCACGCTTGCGCCCGTTGGCAACACGAGCGTGAAGGACAGTATCATGTTCTCCTCGAGCCGTGCCTGCGTCTCAACCTTGAAGCCCTTGGGCGAGATGTCGTGGGCGGTCGCCCGGTCGTCGATCGGCGCGCCGCCTTTCGACGGGCGCAGCACGACGCCGAGTGGCGAGATGAACCGCGCGCCGCTGCGGCGCACATCGCCGCTCATGGCTGGCCTCCTTGGAAAGGCAAAACGACCTCCTGTTCCGCGGGGGGCTTGGACATCGGCGGCCCCAGCACCAGCTGCAGCAAAAACTCGCGGTAGGCCGCAAGCGCCGCATCGAACTCGCCGCGCGGCGCGCGCAGACGCGCGGTAAACAGCCCGGAGCCGTCCGGGACCACGACCGTCTCGGTCACTATCACCGACGTCTCGCTGCCAACGAGAACGGCGTCCGGGTATTGATACTTCGTCGTACGCGCGGCAAGCCCGACACGAGTGGAGACGCGCACCTCATAGACGCCGCCTCGGTCCTCCACGCTCGTCGACGCCAAGCGGCGAAGCTCGGAAACGGCCGCGGCCCAGCCCGCAAATCCAGGCGCCGAGGCCGTCGTAAAAAAAACCGCTATCTGCGCCTGGCCGCCGGGCCGACGCCACGCGAGTCCGTTGGGCGCCCTCCTCGGCTCGCCCCATTTAAGCGTGTCGCGCCAGGACAGGAACGACTCCTCGCGCAGGGCCATTTCGCGGCGCAGCACGCCCTCGACTTTCGCGGGCTCCGCGGCGCTGAGCTCGCGCAGGCGTGCATCCAGGACGCGGCGCCACTGCGTGCCGGACAAGGCGCCCCGCACCGCGAGAAGTGCCCGTGTTTCCTGGACCGGGCCCGTCTCGTGGACGCACATTTCCGTGTCGCGAGGCAGCAACGGCCGCTTCAAGAACGGCGTCAGCCAATGGCCGACGATCCTCGCCGCGCGTCCCAGAGCAACGTCGAACTCCGGCATGCTCGAGTCGAAGCGATAGTCGCCGAGATACGCCGCGGTTCCGGGACGCAGCACGACGGAGCGCTTGGCTCCCCAGTCCTGGGGCGCAGTCAGCTGATAGCGCACGCCACGCGCTCGAAACGACGCCGTGCGCAGGGCGTAGCGTCCCGTCGTCATGCCGAAAAAAATCACATATCCGTTCGCCGCGAACCCCGACTGCGCGCGCGCCCCGGGGATGGGGCTGCCCGCGGCATCGAACGCGACGAGGCTCGCCGAGTCGGCCCATTTGACGAACTTGCTCAACAACGCGCCGCGCGTCTCCACGCGAACGACGAGAAGCCCTTCATCAAGCGAGGTGGGTTGCGGGGGCAAGACCGCGCAGGCAGTCAAGCCGCTCACGACGAAGCCCAAGGCGAGACGTCTCATCAGGCGGGAGTGTACCACCCAGACACGCCGCGCGCAAGTCTGATATAATCGGCGCCGCCATGGACGATTTCAACCTTCGAGGCCCGGAGTGAAGCTGGCGCTCGCCCAGATCGACACCACCGTCGGCGACCTGCGCGGCAATTGCGAAAAGATACTCTCCGCGCTCGACGAGGCCCGCCGCCGCGGTGCGGCCCTCGCCGTATTCCCCGAGCAAACGCTCGCAGGCTACCCGGCCCTCGACCTTTGGGAGGAGCGCGGCTTCGCCGCGGCCAACGAATGCGCACTCGCAGCGCTCGCCAAGAAGGTTCGCGCCACCGCGGCTCTCGTCGGCTTCGTGTCGCGCAGCAAGAATAAGGTCGGCAAGCCCGTGCGGAACTCGGCCGCGCTCCTGCACAACGGCAAGGTCGTCGGGGTGCGCCACAAGACGCTCCTGCCGACCTACGACGTCTTCGACGAAGCTCGCTACTTCGAGCCCGCGTGCGAGAACAGGCCGCTCTCCTGGGGCGGCCTCAAGCTCGGCGTCACGATCTGCGAGGACGCGTGGTCCAAGAACCCGACCGCCTCACGCCGGCTCTACTCCTCCGACCCCGTCGCCGCGCAGGCCGAGGCCGGCGCCGACCTCCTCTTGAACCTGTCCGCCTCGCCGTTCCTGCGCGGCAAAACCGAGGTCCGCAGGAAGCTCCTCGCCGAGCACGCCAAGCGCCTAAAAAAACCCCTGTTCTACTGCAACGCGGTCGGCGGCAACGACGAGATCGTCTTCGACGGCGGCAGCCTCGCCTACGACGCGAAGGGCAAGCTGCGCGCGCGCGCCGCGTTCGCCGCCCAGGATTTATTGGTCATCGACACAGAATCTTGGGAGGGCGCGACGCTCGCAGCCGAACCGTCCGCCTTAGGCCAGGTCGGCGAGATTCTCACCCTCGGCATCAAGGACTTCGCGCTCAAGTGCGGCCTGCAGACCGCCTTCATCGGCCTGTCGGGCGGCATCGACTCGGCCGTCACGGCGGCGCTCGCCGTGCGCGCGCTTGGCCCGCACCGGGTCGTGGGCGTGAGCATGCCCTCCTCCTATTCCTCGCAGGGCAGCCTCGACGACGCGAAGGCGCTCGCCAAGAATCTCGGCATCGAACTGCGCACGGCGCCCCTCGCCGCCGTTTACGACGCGCTGCTTGGGACCCTTGGCGAGAAATGGGGGAGGGGAACTCCCGATCCGGCTGAACAGAATTTGCAGGCGCGCGCGCGCGGCGTCATCCTGATGGGCCTCGCCAACAAGTCGCGCCGCGGCTTCGTGCTCACGACCGGCAACAAGTCCGAGCTGGCGGTCGGCTACTGCACTTTGTACGGCGACATGTGCGGCGCGCTCGCGCCCCTGGCAGACGCTCCCAAACGCCTTGTCTACGAGCTCGCGGGCTGGCTCAACTCCGACCGCGAGATCATCCCGGGCAACTCGATTTCGAAGGCGCCGTCGGCGGAGCTTAAGTCGGACCAAAAAGATCAGGACGATCTTCCGCCGTACGACCAGGTGGACGACGCGCTTGAGGCCTGGGTGCAGTCCCGCCTCGAGCCGGGCCGCGTGGCCCGAGCCGTCGGCGACCGCGCCGTCGCGGAGACCTTGCTCGACCGCATGGATTGCAGCGAGTTCAAGCGTCGCCAGGCGCCGCCGTCGATCAAGATATCGTCGAAGGCCTTCGGCGTCGGACGCCGCATGCCCATCGCCAAAGCCGGATGGCGGGCGCGCGCGGGGCTGCCGCCGCCATCGCAAGCGGGTTAGTTTCTACCCAAGAACGCGGCGATAGTCTTGGCCAGAAGGGCGAAATCGATCGGTTTTTGCAGGAAACGGGTCAAGCTGTCGTCTTTGACTTCCGCGATCATCGTGGTGACCACGTCGGCCGTCAAGAAGATGATCGGCGTCGAGGCCGTAAAGGTGTTGCCGCGCAGGCGTTCGTGGACCTTCGCGCCGTTGGCCGCCGGCATATTGTAGTCGAGGATGATGATATCCGGCTTCTCGCGTGTTGCGATCATCGCTCCCGCTATGCCGTCCAACGCCGTGATCACGACATGTCCCGCCCCGGCCAACCGCAAGCTCAGGAGATCCAGGATGGTCTGGTCATCATCAATGAGAAGTATCTTCGCCACTCGATCGTAGTGTAAGATGAGTCGCCGCATCTGTCAAGTATCCGGTTTATCGTTTTTTTATCGTCTTTTTACCTTGGTGCGGTAGATACTTCCCGTTGCCGGTGCTACCCTGAGTCAGTGAACGCACGTAAATGGCTTCAGGTCGGATGGGTGCCTCATTCTTCTCTGTCGTCCGCCTCCGACGGGACGGCGCCGACGATGGCGGCGCCCCGAGACGGGCGGCAACGACCAGGGCCGCGATGCGGGCCATGGCCGTGGTGAAATAAGTCGCACCGGACAAGTGATTTCAGATACGCTATGCTAGGGAATCGACTGTCGGGACTTCCGATGCCTCACGCTATGAAGCCGAAAAACACATATTCCAAAGTCCTCATAGGTTTTCTGGCGGCCCTTCTTGCGACGGTCGGCGACGTCGTCGTCGCTCAGGCAACTTCACAGGCATCAGCGGCCTCGCTGTTTGTCCACATCGGCAGCAGCACTCGATTTTCCGAAGGACAACTGGGAAAGATCGCCGACAACTATGGCATCGTCAATATCGCGAAATTCCATGCCCAGTGGAACAGCGCCGACCAACAGGCGGATGCAAAGCGCATAAAGAGCCTGAACAGCAATATAAAGATAAACGTTTATTACAGTTCATCGCTGATGTTCTGGATGAATAAGTCTATCGGTTCCGACAGCCGCTTTAAGGACTATTACGGGAGAGCTAGGAGTGAATTTAACGATGATTGGCTGCTGCGGGACGCGGCGGGCAATATTATATATCTTGGCGACACCGACACCGCTTTTGCCGACCTATCCAACATCGAATACAGGAAGTGGGCCGTCAACGTCATAAGTGAGTGGAAGCTGAAGGCGCCTTATGACGGTGTTTTCTTTGATAACTCCAGAACTTTGGGCGCCTATGGCAAAGCAGCGTCGACCTCAATCGTGAGCGGTTGGAATATCGACTGGAATGTTTTGATAGGCGCCCAAAAAGTCGACGATTACAATTATGGGCTCAATCAGCTGTTCATCGAATCACAGACTAAATTTGGAGATATCGTTTATAACGGAATTGCCCGCAGAAACTATACGCCCAGCAGGAATACGGATCTTCTGGAACATTCGAACGGAGCGATGAACGAAGGTTTTTGCATGTGGAGAAAAGGCGCAAGCGACCTCGTGCCTGGAACGATCTATACGCTCTGGACCCCCGCGGAGATGCTCAATGATATTGAGATCATGATCAGCTCAAGCGCGGCTCCGCACAACAAAACTATTCTACAAAAGGTCAATCACAGCGGTTCAACCGCCCAATATAACGACGGCATTGACGTTGTTACCGGCAGCAAGCAAATCAAAAGATATTGCTTCGGCAGCTTCCTGCTCGGCCACAGGCCGGGCCACACCTTTTTTAAATACGGCCCGGATTATGGTCCGCGGGAACTTGATTCGGATCCTAAGGAAACCGGGCTGGATTTAGGAAGTCCCGTCGACATGAAGTATTCCCGTGTCGCGAGTGACGCCTACAAGCGAGAATTCGAGAACGGCATGGTGTATGTCAATTTGTCGAATGACACAACCGCGGTCATGCCGGCTCCTTATCCGATGACGTTAATGAACGGAGCCCTGGAGGGCGCGTCATACGACGTGAAAGCGCTCATATCGGTGCCGCCTAAAGACGCATTCTTCTTTAACTGGTCGCATTCGGCGCTTTTCCTCAAAAATGGATCGATGGGGGCGTGGACATCTAATACGCCGTTTAACAACCTTGTCAACGCCCCCCTGTTTGGCTGGCAAGTGTTTAAATCCGCTGATTTTATAGCGTACAGCACGTCATATCCTACAGAACTGGCGAACTCAACCAGGCCGATTATCATCAACTTCAGCCGCGCCCTGGACATCACTGAAACCGGGCTCAACCTCAGTGTGGAAGCCATTGAAAATGAAATGGACTTATTGCTGGCCAATCCGGACTATAAACGAAAAATACGAGGCATTAATTGGGATTGGGAAAATGACAGCGGAGTTTCCATAAGTCCTGATCTGGCGGCCGCGACTTTAAAAAGAATTTACGATTACGGCCATCGGCGAGGACTGATCTTCGGCATCGCCGTCCAGCCCGGAGACATCTCTCTCTCGAACGCCGGCATCACTGATTTAACGAAGGTCAAGGATTTCGCCGACTTCTTCATGCCCATGGAATACGCTCAGTGGTTCGGAGGCGGCGCATGCGATAAGGACGCTGACGGTAATTTTTTAACCGAGGCGGAGTGTTTTAACCGGAGGAAGCAAAGAATCAGCAATGATTTGACGAAATTCAGCGCGCTGAGAACCGCCGGCGTTCCGGTCGTTGTTGTCGCGAATATTAAGACAATAAAGGAGCCCATTGAAAGACTTTCTCCTTGTCAGATGTATGATCTCTATAAAAACGTTCTATACTCCACATCCACCCCAACCGCCGACGGTTTTGCGCTCTGGAAACTGCGCGAATTAGATAAAGACTATATGACCGTCTTTAACACCATCAAAGACGGCAATCCGATCAAGAGCTCGGCTTGCCCGCTGCCGACGGTCTCCTTGACCGCGCCCGCGGCGGGCGCCTTGGTTTCGGGCTCGGCGGTCGCGGTCGGAGCCGTTGCCGCGGACGACATCGGCGTGAAGGGCGTGCAGTTTCAGTTCGACGGGGCCAATCTCGGCCCGGAAGTCACGACCGCCCCGTATGGCGTGATCTGGAATACGAGGTCGGCCGCAGACGGCGCCCATGTCCTGACGGCCGTGGCGCGCGACGCCGCCGGCAACACGACGACATCGACCGCAGTGGGCGTCACGGTCGACAACGCGCCGCCCGTCATCAGCGCCGTGTCCGCCGCGGACGTCTCGAGCGGCGCGGCGACGATTGGTTGGATCACTGACGAGGCCTCCAACTCCCGGGTCGAATACGGAACCGCGACGACCTACGGAATGCGGACGGCGCTCAGCACGGCTCCGGTGACGGCGCACAGCCAGGCCCTGTCGGGCCTGAGCGCGGGCACGCTCTACCATTTCCGCGTCCGGTCGCGCGACGCGGCGGGCAATATGGCGATTTCAGCGGATTCGACCATCACCACCGCCGCGGAAATAAAATTAGGGCCTCCATCTACTACCCTCTTAGACATCAGCCCCGCCATTCAGGGTCTCTATCCAGCCGCTCTCTCATCCTTCGAGACGACTCTGGAGACTCTGCCCGAAGGCGGCAAGATGAAAATCACCGCCGGAACTTTAACCGACAGACGGGGTGTATCGGTGTCAAGCGCAATCGAGGCTAAACTGATGAGCGGGGGCGGTGAAAGCTTCTGGCTTAATATCGCCCCGGACAGAGTGGAGATCATCGGCGCGTCGGAACTCGGGGCTTTGCATGGCTTATCGACTCTGGAAAGGATGGCGATCAATAATCAGGGGAAGGTTGTTGCCCAATCAACCGTTGATGGTCCTCAATTAAGCACGCGGGCCTTGCATATAGTGATTAATGTTAAAGCAGATTCTGATCCCAACACAGCTTCCACGTTTGTTTCTACGAATGATGTTATGGGGGCCATTCATCAAGCTCGTCTGCACAATTACAACACGCTGATCCTGATGCTGACCGACAGGGTCGATTTGGTCAGCTATGGCGGGGTGCTCTCCAACGCCAACTGGACTAAAAAAGAATTTATTCAGGTGATCGCCTATGCCCAAGAAAACGGACTGGAGTTTATTCCGGAAATTAAACTTTTATCGAAAGTAAGCCGATTTTTCCCGAACACCCAGAACACGCAGGTTTTTACCGACGACCTGCTGTACAATTACGACACATACAACCCGCAAAAAGAGGCAGTCTACAAAGATATAGTTTTCCCGATCATAGACGAATTGGCCGAACTTCACAATTCAATTTACGGCAAGGATCTGAAGCTTAAACCCATCAAAGCGATCCATATCGGCCATGATGAGGTTGCCGGCTCTGGCCAAAAATCGGCCGATGAGCTCTCGGCATTCGAGCCGCCTCAAGCGATGCTTCCTCCGGATCTGTTCCGCTCTGATGTGATAACACTCAATAATTACATCAAAGAGAAACACCTCAAGACCTGGATGTGGGGCGACATGCTGATTTCCCGAGAGGAATACCCGGTCATGATAAGCAAAGGCGGCGGTGGTAATGGTTTGCACGGAAGCACGTACACTTCTTCCAATCTTTTCTCAAAAATTCCCCCGGACATCGTTATCAACGACTGGCATTACGATCAGATATCTCCCATGTTCCCGACCGCTCTTGCCTTTGCGCTGCAGGGGCACCAGGTATTGGGCGCTACTTGGCATGATCCGGTAACGACAAAAAATTTTACCGACTACCTGGCCAACATTCCAAGCCCCAGGGCTCAGGGCATGATTGCCACGGTCTGGGCTAAAGGGTGGAGAAAAATAGACGAAATTATTTCTGTTTCTGGGGATGCTTTCTGGAATGCCAAAAAAATACAACAACCTCTTTTTGGATTTAGTATGAGCAAACCCGCGGATGTGGTGGTCAAGCAAGGCGCGTCTGTCACCAATACCGTAACTATAAAAGCCTCAGATGCCCAAAATACCAATAACAATCAGGTGCTTCTATACGCCGCCAATCTGCCCCGAGATGCCTTCATCCATTTTTTACCCACCGCCTCCACGGCACAGCCAAGCTACCAATCAGAATTTACCATCACCACCTCCAGGAGCACCCCGCCGGGCGATTATCCAGTTAAGATCAAGGCTATCGTTGGGGGAAATATCCAGACTGCGGTATTTGGGCTTACCGTCGCCTATGCGGACACGGTTGCGCCCGCCGTCGCCATTCTCACTCCTGCCGATGGAAGCAAGGTGTCCGGCATCTCGGCCATTACCGGCACCGCCACCGACAACGTCGGCGTGGCGGGCGTGCAGTTTCAGGTTGACGGCGTCGATCTCGGCTCGGAAAACACGGTTTCCCCGTACGGCGTCAGTTGGAACACGACGTCGGCCGCCGACGGCGCCCATGTCCTGACGGCCGTGGCGCGCGACGCCGCCGGCAACACGACGACATCGACCGCGGTGGGCGTCACGGTCGACAACGCGCCGTCCGTCATCAGCGCCGTGGCCGCCACGGGGGTCACAAGCAACGGGGCGATAGTCGTCTGGACGACGAGCGAGCCGGGCGATACGCAGGTGGAGTACGGAACTTCGACGGCCTACGGAATGCGGACGGCTCTCAGCGCGGCGCTGGTGACGGCGCACAGCCAGGCCCTGTCGGGCCTGACGTCGACGATCTATCATTTCCGCGTTCGGTCGCGCGATGCGGCGGGCAATATGGCGGTTTCAGCGGACCAGACGCTCATTCTTAAATCAATCGGAATCTGGCCTGGCCCGGCTTTTGGCGACCATAACCCATTCATCAATGATTCAATTTTCGGTTGGCAGGTTTTCGGAGCCAAAGCGCTTAAAGAGTACTGTGCCCAATATCCCGGTGAGTGTTCCCAGGCCAGGCCCGTGATCATCTCCTATGCGCCGGCTGCCGGCAATGATGCCTATAGTCTGAGCGCGCAAACGACTACGATCAAAGCGAACGTCGATTCGCTGCTGGCAGATATGGCATACCGACCCAAGATCGCGGGCATCACCTGGGATTGGGAATACAGCGATACGAATGCCATAGCCAACGCGCTGGCATTTTCAGTGCTCAAGGACATGCATGAATACGCTCATAGCAAGGGATTGCTCTTCGGTTTGACCGTCCAGCCAGGCAACAGGGGTCTCTATAATGCCGGCTTAGTCAAGGATATTTACACCAATAGCGCGGATATTCAAGCAGACTTGGCGGAGATTAAAAATTATTCGGATTTTTTCATGCCGATGGAGTATGTCCAGTGGTTTGGAGGCGACCCCGGTAATTCCTGCCTGACGGATCCCCTAGGGCCGGAGGCTTGCTGGAATCAAAGAAAAACAAGGATCAACAATGATCTGGCAAAATTTGGAAATATGGGCATCCCGGTGATCGCTTTGTCGACCATTAAAACGACCGCCACCGACCCGGTCGAAAGACTCTCCGCCTGCCAGATGTATGATGTCTACAAAAACGTTCTTTACTCCGTCGACACCTCCTCCACAGCCGACGCTTTCGCCGTCTGGAATTCCACTCACCTAAATAGCAATTATGCGGCCGTCTTCAAGGCCGTCAGCGATCTCAATCCTTACAAGAGTTCTATTTGCCCGGTAGACGGCGCGGCGCCCGTCATCAGCGCCGTGGCGGCCAAGGCGGTCGCGAGCAACGGGGCGACCATCGTCTGGACGACGAGCGAGCCGGGCGATACGCAGGTGGAGTACGGAACTTCCGCGGCCTACGTGACGATGTACGCATCGATGACGGCGCTCAACGACGAGCTGCCACTGGTGACGGCGCACAGCCAGTCCCTATCGGGACTGAGCGCGTCGACGCTTTATCATTTCCGCGTCCGGTCCTACGACGCGGCGGGCAATCTCGCGTTTTCAGAGGATTCGACTTTTACGACCGCGGCCGGCAGCCTCGCGCCGGTCATCACCAGCGATTTGATTTCGACCGGCACGGTGGGAACCGCGTTGAGCTACCAGATCGCGGCCACCAACAGCCCCACGAGCTTTAACGCCGCAGGCCTGCCTACGGGGTTGTCGGTGAATACCGGGGGCCTCATTTCCGGAACTCCCACGACTTCCGGGACATCCAGCGTGACCATCAGCGCCGCCAACTCAAGCGGCACGGGCTCCGCCAGCCTGACTCTGAACGTCTATTCCGCCTGCGACCTAAACCGCGATGAGAAGACCAACGCGGCGGATGTGCAATTACAGATCAATCAGGCGATTCATGTGTCGGCCTGCACGTCGGATTTAAACCGCGACGGCGCGTGCAACGTCGCCGACGTCCAAAGGGATGTGAACGCCAGCCTGGGAGGACCGTGCGTCGTCGGTCCGTAAGCGCATGAAGCTCAATAACCCCTATTCTAAAATCCTCATAGGTTTTCTGGCCTCTCTATTTTTATCGCCTGGCAATAGTGCTTTTGCTCAGACGACGCAAAGCTGGAAGAACTGGTATGTGGTTACTTGGCTTGATACTACCGCTAATCAAGTAAGATACGCCAAGCAGATGGGATATGATTATATCGGTCAAACGGATGTCTATAATGATAGCCAATATATTAAAAAGATCTCAGGGATAAATGGAATTAAGTTTTATATGCCTGATCCGCACATGTTTCACAGAGTCCTTTCTGATGCTCCTAAGTGGGCAGATACCCTCACAAATTACTATCCAGCATATATCAATATGTCCTCGGCAAAAGATACTTTTACCTCAGAGCAAATTGCTTTTTATGAGAAAAATATGGCCTGGAAGAATACCCATGAATTCCCCAAGAATATGGCTCAAAGTTGGAAGAGTGGTAATAATAACAGAGTTAATTGGGATTTTCAGCAGCAGGCGGTAATAGATAAAATTATTGAAGGTATCATAGCGTTAGCACATGATTATGAAGATGCCAATCATGCTTTTGCCGGGGTTATTTTTGATATAGCTTCTCTGGATGGCGAATTTTTGTTAAGCGGCGTTGGCCAAGGAACAATTGATCAATTAAAAGATCCAAACGATCCAAGTATAATAAACGATTCTACGATACTTACAAATGGTTCAACAATCTTGCATGAGGGGATTACTCATGAATATGCAACCTATGTTGAAGGCCGGGCAGAGTTTTTTAAGCAGTTAAGGAAAAAAATGAATCAGGAGTTTCCCAGCGCGAAATTCATCCTTCAGCCGGCAAGGATATATCATCCTTACTGGGTGGAAGAATTGATTCATCACATAAAAAATAGAACTGATAAAAATGAATTACTGCCGGATATGATAAGCCAGGAAGATGCCGGAACTTATTTTGTTGATGATGCTAATATTTACAATTCAGGTTTAAGCATTACTAGGGATATGGTCGGGATTTCTCAATCGCATAACGGTTCGGAATACGAAACCCGTCTTGAAGCAGCCAAGGCCGGCATTAACGGGTCATGGTCTGGTGTCTATGGTGTGTGGATGCAATCCGCAAATGATGTGCCTGACTTTAAAACTGTTACTTCGGTCTATCCTCGTTTAAAGTTAATCATGGCCATAGCCAACTGGGACAATATGAACAATATCCCGTTAGGTATAAGCAATAGGAATTGCAGTGAATGTTCCAAGGTTAGTGTCAGCGGTGATGGAACAAAGATGATTGATACGGCAAATCATGATCTCTTAACTTATGACAGTTACGACGCAAGCGGCTATCAGCAAAGCCATATAGACAAAAATGTTATGTACTCTCGCCATCCTGGAGGGGTAGTTAATCCCGCCAATAAAGGCAAGCTTTTTGTAGTGTTTATCACACACAGCGGAGTGATCAAACTTAAGCCTGGGGAGACGGTTACTGCTGTATCCAGGGCGAATGGTTATTTTGAAGAAGATCTAATCGACGCAAGCGGCGATGTAACTATTAGCGATGGAACAAACGGCAAAGAAATAAGGCTTAATAACTCCATAACTATACCAGTAGATGATAGAGGAACAGCGGTTACCACTGATGATCAAGTCAAAGGTGCAGGCTATATTTTTACCTTGGCTTCAACTCCCAATCCCGGCGCTATCGCGCTCTCCGGCGCCAACTACAGCGCCGCCGAGAATGCCGGAAGCCTGGCTATGACCGTCAGCAGAACCGGGGGCAGCTCTGGAGCGGCCAGCGTGCGCTATGCAACCAGCGATGGAACAGCGGCAGCGGGCACGGACTATGTCGCCGCCGACGGAACTTTAAGCTGGGCCGATGGCGACTCGGCGAACAAGACATTGACTGTCACTATCACCAACGACACGCTTGATGAACCTGATGAGACTTTAAACCTAAACTTAAGTAATGCCGTCGGCGCAAGCCTGGGAACACCCAAGAGCGCGATCCTGACTCTTACAGATGACGATGCCCCGCAATCCGACACCGGCCCGATAGCCTCCTACGGCTTTGACGAAGGCAGCGGCGCCATAGCCAAAGATGCCTCCGGCAATAACTACAATGGCGCTATCAGCGCAGCCGCTTGGACCACCGGCAAGGTAGGCAGCGGAGCTTTGAGTTTTAACGGAACCAACAGTTATGTCGCGCTCCCTAATCTTAATTCTGCATTTAACGAGTTCACCGCCGCGGCCTGGGTAAAAGTCAATGATTTGAGCGCGATCAGAGGCGTTTTTACCACGGGTGGAGCCAATGGAGGTGGATTTAGATTCAGAATCAATACCGACGGCTCTATCTGGCTGCTGATGGCCGGCGGAGGCGGTTTTGATACGCTATCAACGGCAGCGGGAGTCATTTCAAGCGGAATATTTTACCACATCGGCGTCACCGGGAAGTCCGGTCAATATATGAGGATTTATGTCAACGGTGTCCTGGCTAAAGAAAAAACCACAACTCAAATTATTGATGCCTCAAACGCCGCCGGTTATCTGGGAACAGACTGGGGTCCAAGTTCGGAATTAATGAACGGCGTCATTGATGACGCGCGTATTTACAGCCGGGTCCTGAACGCGAGTGAAGTCTATGGCGTCTTTAATCCCGCGCCGGTCATCACGAGCGCTCTGAATGCCGACGGCACGGTGGGAACCGCGTTGAGCTATCCGATCGCGGCCACCAACAGCCCCACGAGCTTTAGCGCCGCAGGCCTGCCGACGGGGCTCTCGGTCAGCGCCACCGGCCTTATCTCCGGAACGCCCACGACCGCCGGGACGTCCAACGTGACCATCAGCGCCGCCAACGCGAGCGGCACGGGTGCCAATACCCTGACGTTGAGCGTTTATTCCGCCTGCGATGTCAACCGGGATTGGTCGACCAACGTGGCGGATGTGCAGCTCCAAGTCAATCAGGCATTGGGCGCGGCGGCTTGCGCGTCGGATTTAAACCGCGACGGCTCGTGCAACGTCGCCGACGTCCAAAGGGATGTGAACGCCAGCCTGGGAGGACCGTGCGTCATCGGCCCGTAAACACGAGAATGGCGATGGAGCGCGTCATGAAACTCGGACGAGGGTCTACGTCAAGCGCCGGCCGGCGGCGCGGTCGATCAGGATAGAGATCATCATGTCGCCGAGCACGTTGACGACCGAGCGCGCCCGCGCGAGGATCCAATCGACGCTGAGAAGCAGGGGCAGAAGCTCAACGGGCAGGCCCACCGCGGCGAGAACCAAAGAGAGCGAGATGAATCCGGCCTCGGGCACGCCCGCGATACCCATCGCGGCGATCAAGCATGAAAACGCGGCCGACAGCTGCCGCCCCGCGCTCAAGTGCAGGCCATGGGCCTGCGCCACAAAGAGAACGGCCATCGCCTCGTAGAGGATGATGCCGTCGTTGTTGAGGTTTGTGCCGACGCAAGCGCCGAGCGCCGAGGACGCCTTCGACACGCCGAGGTTGTCGAGCGCCTGGAGCGTGAGCGGCAAGGTGGCGAGGCTCGAGTTGGCGCCCATCGCGTAAATCAAGGGGCCGCGCGCCTCTTGCCAAAAACGCCGCAGCGGCATGCGCACATACGCGACGAGCCAGCCTTGATAGACGATCAGCGGATGCAGGATCAAGCCGAGCAGTCCCACCGCGACGTAGGCGGCGAGGCCTTTGAGGGGTGAAAGGCCGTACTTGCCAATCGAGCTCGCGACCACGCCGAACACCGCCAACGGCGCCGCCTGGATGATCCAGGAGAGCAGGGTCTCCATCGCCCGGCGCAGGACCGCGACGGCTTTCTCGACGCCGGCAACGTCCTCGCCCTTATCCTTGAGCTTGCGCAGAGCCAGTCCAAACGCCAGCGACATGATGACGAGGGGAAGGATCGCATTGTCGGCGAAGGGCTGGACGAGGCTCGGGGGGACGAAGTTCCCCAGGAAAGACGCGAGCCCGAGCTTTTGGCCCGCCGCGGCCGCGAGCGCCGCCTCGCCGCCGCCATCGTATCCCGCCGCCGCGGCGAGACGCAGGCCGGGCTTTATGAGGTTAGAGAGCAACATGCCGATCGCCAGCGCGATCACGGCGTTGACGCCGCAGAAGAAACCCATGCGCGCGCCGTCCCTCGCGCTCACCCGGGTGCTCAAGACGGCGCCGATGACGGTGAAAATGAGGAGGGGGGCGGCGGCGAGCTTGATCGCCTGTATGACGAGCTTGCCGATCTCTCCCAGGACGGCGGCATCGGCGCCGAGGTAAAGGCCGACGGGCAGTCCGCAGACAAGCCCGAGGATGATGCGTCCCGTTATCCCGCCCCGGCGCGAGCTGGCTTGCGTCACGACGCGCAGGGCTGTATCTCGGACAGGTCAGCGACACGCCCGAAGGCGCGCACGAGTTTGCCCAGGAGCGCCAAGCGCTGGTTCTGGAGCCCCTCGTCGGAGGCCATCACCATGACCTTCTCAAAGAACGCGTCGAGGTGAGGCTTCACCGAGACGAGGGCCTTAAGTCCGCCCTCGAAGTCGCCGCGCACGATGCGGTCGTTGGCCGCGCCCTCGGCGGCGACGAGCGCGTCGTAGAGGTCGAAATCGGCCTGCTCGCCGAGCCGGGAGCGCTCGACGGCGACCCCCTCCCGGCCCTGGGCTTGCTTCAGGATGTTGGACGCGCGCTTGAACGCGGCCGCGAGAGAGTCGAAGGCCGGATCGCGCCGAACGGCCCGGAGGGCCGACAGCCTCCGGAAGGCGTCGGGGAAATTCTTCAGCGCGCCGACGCGCACGGAGCGGACCTCATCGACGGCGTATTCCATATCCTCGAACAGGGACTGCGCTCGTCCCCAGACGAAGTCGGACAGCTGAGCGGCGAGCTTCTCGGGCTGCGCCGCCGCGACGGGCTGCAGGGAGAGCGCCTGCGCGATCGCCGCATCGAGATCGAGCGGCATCTGCTTCTCGAGCGCGATGCGCACGATGCCCAGCGCCTGCCGGCGCAGCGCATACGGATCGGCCGAGCCGGTCGGGATCATGCCCGCGGCAAAGCAGCCCGCGAGGC
>JBBTJN010000119.1:0-12728 GCA_038059415.1 Elusimicrobiota bacterium
AAGAACGACCCCCCCGCCGCAAGCGGCGAGGGGGTCTCCTTCAGGCGGTGTTCGTCAGCTGATTAGAGCTTGCGAACGTTGCCGGCGCGGGGTCCCTTCTCGGACTGCTCCACGTCGAACTCGACGGCCTGATTCTCGGCCAAAGTCTTGAAGCCATCGCCCATGATGGACGAGTGGTGAACGAACAGGTCCTTAGACCCGTCGTCCGGCGTGATGAACCCGAAGCCCTTCTGATCGTTGAACCACTTCACTTTTCCGGTAGCCATTGTCTTGTATGTCCTCTTTCTTGCGTCTTGCTCACGTACGTCTTATGTGGCGCGGGAAACATTTCCCCGTGGCTACATTGTACCATGAGACGACCCTCGGCGGCGTATTATTTTCGTGACGGAGGCGTCTATTTTGAGGGGGGTGCTTGAGGGCTTACGCCGTCGAAAAATGAGCGCAAAAGGCGCGCGCTTTTGATCCCAGGCGCGCGCTCGACGCCGGAGCTGACATCGAGGGCCCACGGCTTGGCCGCGCTTGCGGCCTCAGCCGCATTGTCTGGAGTCAGTCCCCCCGCCAGTATCACGCGCGCACCCGTCGCGCGCCAAGACTTCGCCGTCTTCCAGGCCAAGCGCTGGGCCCGAACGGAGGGGCCGCGGCCTGCACGGCGGTCGGCATCGGTGCGCGCAGGCTCGATGAAGACCATCTTGCCGCGCAACGGGCGGGCGTCCAGGGTCACGGCCTGGATGACGCGCACGCCGACGCCGCGCGGGACCGCGCCGTAGATTTGAACCACGTCCAGGCGCAGTTCTTGAATGACACGGCGGAGCTCTTCAGCGGCCACATGTTTGAAGACGCCAACGGCAAGGACGCCTTTGGGTATCGCGGCCCTGACCCGCTTAGCTCGCCGGGGAGTGAGGTAACGCGGGGTGTTGGGCACGAAAACCATGCCGATAGCCCAGGCGCCCAACTTGGCGGCCAGGCGCGCGTCCTGGGGGCGGGTGACGCCGCAGACCTTAATTCTCATGCAGGAAGCTCTTCAGGGCGGCGCCGGGGTCGGGGCGCTTCATCAAGGAAGAGCCGATCAGGAAACCTTTGTAGCCTAACGGCGTCAACGAATCGAGATCTTTACGTGAGCGCAGCCCGCTTTCGGCGACGGCGACGATCCCGGGACGGCAGACCAACGGCGCGAGTCGACGAGCGACGGCTAAATCGACTTTGAGGGTTTTGAGATCGCGGTTGTTTACGCCGATCAGCGCGCCGTCGGCGGCTATCGCCGCCTCGGCTTCAGCGTCATTGTGAACCTCGATGAGAACCGATAAACCCAGCGATTTCGCGACGGCGTGCATCTCGGGAAGTCTGGGACCCAATAGAGCGCCAATGAGCAGAACGGCGTCCGCGCCGATGGAGCGAGCCAGTTCCAATTGGTAGGAATCAACCATAAAGTCTTTCATCAACAACGGAATGGTCGGGCACGCATCGCGAGCGTCGGCGAGAAATGACGTGTCGCCGGCGAAGAATTCGGGTTCGGTTAAAATCGATATGGCGGCGGCGCCGGCTGAAGCATACGCTGCCGCGATTCTCGAGGCTTCGATGGGGGACGGGTTTGGGCGCAAAACCCCCTCCGACGGCGACGTGAATTTCACCTCCGCGATCACTCCCGGACCAGGCGCCGACAGCGCCTTGATCAACGACATGGGCGGGTGGTCGTACAACGGTCGAGCGCGAAGCCATTCCACCGGACGCGAGACCTTCTCCCGCGCGATGCGCGATTGCGTTCGCTCGGCGATCTTCCCGAGAATCCCGAGATCAGACACCGGCGGTGAGCCGCCTGAGGATGGCCAAAGATGCGGCGGCGCGTCCCGAATCGATCGAGTCGGCTGCGAGCGCCAGGCCGTCCTTCCAATCGCGCGCCCGGCCCGCGACGATGAGCGCGGCGGCTGCGTTGAGCAAGCAGACCTCGCGGGCGGGGCCGGACTCGCCGAACAGCACGGCGCGGGTGATCCAGGCATTGCGGTCCGCGTCGCCTCCGGCCAGGGCCTTAAGGGGACGGCGCTTGAGCCCCAGGGACTCGGGCGTGACCTCGGAGATCGAAATGCGCCCTCCGCGCAGGCGCGCGACCACGGTCGGCGCGCTCAGGGATAATTCATCGAGCCCGTCCCGGGAGGACACGACGATCGCATCCTCGCTTCCGAGCGACTTTAATGCTTCGGCTAGGGGTTTGACGAGGCCGGTCGAATACACGCCGAGCAACTGGCGCTTCGCGCCCGCGGGATTAGACAACGGGCCGAGGAGATTGAAGACCGTGCGCGTACCGAGCTCGCCTCTAACGGATTTCATCCGGGCGAAGCCCGGATGATGAGCGGGCGCGAACAGGAAGCCCACGCCCGCCACGTCCACGCATTGCGCGGCGAGCTCGGCGGACACATTCGTCCGCACGCCCAGGGCCTCGAGCACGTCGGCGGAGCCGGAGCGGCTGGAGACCGCGCGATTGCCGTGCTTGGCGACGACCGCGCCCGCTCCGGCCGCGATGAAGGCGACCGTCGTCGAGATGTTGAAGGTCCCGCAGCCGTCCCCGCCCGTGCCGCACGTATCGAGCAGCGGACGGCGCTTTGGTTTGACCTTCAGCGCACGCGCGCGCAGCGCCTCGGCGAAACCGACGAGTTCGGTGACCGTCTCCCCTCGCACGCGCAGGGCCGCGAGGAAGGCTCCAGCCTGAGCTCCGGTGACCGCGCCGCCGATCAAAGCATTCATGGCGGCGCGCGCCTGGACGCGATCCAGCGCCCGGCCATCGAGAACGATTTTGAGAAACTTGGTCAATTTATTCACAGGATCTCACAATCAACGGTTTGCGTAAACAGTTGGTTAGGTTTTCGGTAAAACGAGATTGAAGGTCGAGCCCTTGGGGCCGGTCTCATATGTCACCTTGCCGCCGTTGCCCTCGAGGTATTTGCGTGCGAGCGACAGGCCAAGACCCATGCCCTTGGGCTTGGTGGTCATGAAGGCCTCGTACATGACATCCTTGATCTTGGGGGCGACCCCGGAGCCCGTATCGGTGACCGAAACCTTGAGGCCCTCCTTACCGATCGAGGTCGCGACCTTGACCGTGCCCCTCTCTTCCTGAGCGGCGAAGGCATTGTCGATCAGGCGCTTGAGGGCGTCGCCGACCGCCCTGCCGTCGAATTTGGCGCAAACGCCCTTCGCCCCAAGCTTGAGGTCGATCTTGCCCCCCTCGGGCGCCGCATAGCCCTTGACCACGTCGCCGACGACGGAGTCGAGCGGCATCATCTCGGCCGCGGGCTCGTACGGACGCGAGACGGTCAACATGTCGGCCAGGAGCTTATCGACGCGCGCGACCTCGGTTTCGATGATCTTCAGATGCTTCTCGACCTTCGGGTCGAGGCCCTTGCCGCCTCCGAGCCTGGCGCGCACGAAGTAAGCCGAGTTGTTGATCACGGCGAGCGGGTTGCGCAAGTCGTGGCCGATAACGGATGCGGCGAGGCGCAGAATTTCCTGCTGGCCTTTGTCCATCAGAGCCCCGGCTTGGTCATCAGCTCGGGCTTGATCCAATCCGTGAACTGCTGCTCGGTCACGAGCTGGAGCTTAAGGGCCGCTTCCTTGAGGGTGAGGCCCTCAACATGCGCGGTCTTGGCGATCTTCGCCGACGCGTCGTAGCCGATGTGCGTATTGAGCGCGGTGACGAGCATCAAGGAACGGCGCATGAGTTCGTCAATGCGCTTCTCGTCGGCCTCGATGCCGACGGCGCAGTGCTCGGTGAAGCCGCGGATGCCGGCCGCGAGGAGCTTCGCCGAATGCAGGAAGTTGTGGATAAGCAGCGGCTTGAACACGTTGAGCTCGAAGTTGCCGGACGCGCCGCCGATATTGATCGCGGCGTCGTTGCCAAGCACCTGCGCGGCGATCATCGTAACGGCCTCGCTCTGCGTGGGATTGACCTTGCCGGGCATGATCGAGGAACCCGGCTCGTTCTCCGGGATGCGCAGCTCGCCCAGTCCCGCGCGCGGACCGGACGCCAGCCAGCGCACGTCGTTGGCGATCTTGTTCATCGAGCAGGCGAGGGTCTTGAGCGCTCCATGCGCAAAGACGAGCGCATCGTGCCCCGCCAAGGCCTCAAATTTGTTCGGGGCAGGCCTGAAAGGCAGCTTCGTCAGCTTGGCGATGTACGCCGACGCCACCTTGTCGAAGTCGGGGTGAGTGTTGAGACCGGTCCCCACCGCCGTTCCCCCGATGGCAAGTTCATAAAGTCCCGGCAAGACGATCTCAATGCGCAGCAAATCCGCGTCGAGCATCGCGGCCCAGCCGCCGATCTCCTGCCCGAGCGTGAGGGGCACCGCGTCCATGAGATGGGTGCGGCCGATCTTTACGATCCGATCGAAATCCACGGATTTTTTCTTGAGGACGTCGCGCAGACCCTGAACCGCCGGAATAAGCTCATGAACGAGCGTCTCAGCGGCGGCGATGTGCATCGCCGTCGGGAATGTGTCATTCGACGACTGGGACTTGTTCACGTCATCATTGGGATGAATGGGTTTCTTCGAGCCCATGACGCCCTTGGCCATCTCGATGGCCCTGTTCGATATGACTTCGTTCGCGTTCATGTTCGACTGCGTACCCGAGCCCGTCTGCCAGACCACAAGCGGGAAATGCGCGTCGAGCGTCCCCGCGATCACCTCGTCGGCGGCGGCGGCGATCAGCTTCTCCTTGTCCTTGGGCAGGAGGCCTAAGTCGGCGTTGGCCGACGCGGCGGCCTTCTTGAGCACGCCCATCGCGCGGATCATCTCGCGCGTCAGCGTGTCGCGACCGGCTCCGGCCTGAAAATGATGAAGGGAGCGCTCGGTCTGCGCTCCCCAGTAGCGGTTCTCGGCGACGGGGATTTCCCCCATCGTGTCCTTCTCAAGACGGGTTTTGGCGGTGGCGGCTATCATACCCTGATGATATAAAAAAGCTAGTCGCCGAGCACGGACTCCGGCCGAAGGAAGTGACAGGTATAGCCTTCCGGCCTCTTCTCAAGGTAGTCCTGATGTTCCCCTTCGGCCTTCCAGTACTGGTCAGCCCTCTTGACCTCGGTCACGAGCGGCGCGCCCCATTTCCCCCTCTTGTTGAGCCTCGCGATGAACGCCTCGGCGGTCTTCTTTTGGGCGTCGGTATGGTAGAAGATCGCGGACCGGTAGGAACTTCCCCGGTCATTGCCTTGGCGATCCTTCGTCGTGGGATCGTGCATACGGAAGTACCAGCGCAGAAGCTGCTCGAACGAAAGCTGAGACGGGTCGTATTCGACGCGCACGGCCTCGGCGTGGCCCTCATGATTGCGATAGGTCGCGTTCGCAATCCGGCCGCCGGCGTAGCCGACGTCGGTATGGAGCACGCCCGGGATATTGCGCAGAATATGCTGCATGCCCCAGAAGCAGCCGCCCGCCAGCTCAACGATCTCCGTCTTCGCGGCCTCCTTGCGAACGGCCCCCACCTTGGTGAACAGCGGCAGGAAGCGCCCATAGCCCTCGGCCTCAAGCTTCTCAACCGGAATGAAGCGTAAGGACGCGGAATTGATGCAGAAGCGCATGCCGCCCTTGTCCTTGGGGCCGTCCTCGAAGACGTGGCCCAGATGGCTGTCGCCGTGCTTGGAGCGCACCTCGGTGCGCGTCATGCCGAGCCCCCGGTCCGTCTTCTGCACGATGTTGTCGGAGTCGAGCGGCTTGGTGAAGCTCGGCCATCCCGTCCCAGAGTCGAACTTGTCGGTCGAGGAGAACAGAGGCTCGCCGCTGACGACATCCACGTAGATGCCCGCGGCGTGATTGTTCCAGAAGGCGTTGTGGAAGGGCGGCTCGGTGGCAGCATTGCAGACCACGCTGAACTGCTCCGCGGTGAGCTTTTTTTTGAGCTCGTCCTTCGACGGCTTAGAGTATTGGGGCATTTGACTCTCCTTCTCACGAGGGGTGGGCGCGGCCCATACGGCGGTCGGCGCCAGAATCAGCGCGACGAGAAGCGTCGTCATTCGGGTCATTCTATCACTCATGCGCGAGGGTCCGGCCTAGGGATTATATCCCCGGGATGAAATGATAGTATGAAAACGGTGGGCAACGGAACGGTTGGTTTCGGCGCGGCGTTTCTGGGAGGGCTCGTGTCCTTTCTGTCCCCGTGCGTGCTTCCATTGGTGCCGGGCTATATCTCGTTCATGTCCGGCCTGACCCTCGACGAGCTCGCGACCGGGGGCGATGACCGCACGCGCCTGCGCCACGCCGGCTGGGAGTCGCTGTGCTTCGTCGCCGGATTCTCGCTAATCTTCACCTTGCTCGGCGCGACCGCGACCACGATCGGACGTGTACTGGCCGAGCAGGCCGCAATCGTCAGCAAGGTCGCCGGCACGGTCGTCATCCTATTCGGCCTGCACATGACCGGCCTCCTGCCGATCAAGTGGCTCTATTACCATAAGCGCGCGGACACCGCGGCCTTCAAAGCCGGCTACGTCGGATCCTTCCTGATGGGCCTGGCATTCGCCTTCGGCTGGACCCCGTGCATCGGCCCGACCCTGGGGACATTTCTCGCGCTCGCCGCCACGCGCGAGACCGTCGCCCAGGGCATGAGCCTGCTGTTCGTGTACTCTCTCGGCCTCGGCATCCCGTTCGTGATCACGGGCTTCGCCGTCACGCGGTTCATGCGCTTCTTCGTGCGTTATAAAAAACATATTCGCTCCGGAGAAATCGTCGCCGGCGCCTTGCTCATCTCGATCGGCCTCTTGATCTTCCTCGACAAACTATCGTGGCTCAATAGCTTCATTCCTAAATTCCTGGAACGGTTTCTTTTGTGATGAAAAGCCTCGCTCGCTGCGCCTTCGTCTGCGCCGCCCTTGCCTGGGCATGCGCGCCCTCCGTCCCCTCCGGCACGCCCGAGGCGGCGGCCGCTCTTGCCGGCCGCACGCTCGATGGAAGGACGGCATCGTTATCGGATTACAAAGGCAAGGTCGTACTCGTGGATTTCTGGGCCACCTGGTGCGACCCGTGCAAGGACGAGATTCCGGAGCTCGTAAAGCTGCAGAACGATCTCGGCTCCAAAGGCTTCGTCATCCTCGGCGTCTCCATGGACGAAGAGACCGAGGCAGTCGCGCCCTTTGCCAAAGCCACGAAGATCAACTACCCGGTCATCCTCAACGGCAGCGAGCGCTCCCCGACGGGCTGGGTCGTACCGGGCCTGCCGACCGCCTATCTCATCGGCCGCGACGGCATGGTGAGACAACGCCAGTTCGGGTCAAAGTCGCTCAAGAAGCTCACCGTAGACGTCGAAGCCGCCCTGGCGAAGTAGGCTTAAAAACGGCCGCCCGAAGGTCAAGCGCTGAAATTTGTACAATCTCCGACATGCCCCCCGTCGAGGCCATGCCCGATACGCCGGTCATGCGGCAATATCAGGAAATCAAAGCGCGCCACCTCCAAAGCATCCTTTTTTTCCGGCTCGGCGACTTCTACGAGATGTTCGGCCTCGACGCGCAGGAGGCCTCCCAGATTCTCGGACTGGTCCTGACCCAGCGCCAGGGCGTGCCGATGTGCGGCGTGCCCTATCACAATTCACAAAATTACGTGGCGCGCCTGCTGCGCGCGGGCCGAAAGGTGGCAATCGCCGAGCAGCTCGAGACGCCGTCGAAGGACAAGAAGCTCGTCGCGCGCGACGTCGTGCGCGTGGTGACACCCGGCACGATCGTCGAGGATGAGCTTCTTGACCCCGCGGCGACCAACTTCTTGATAGCCATCGAGAATGACATCGTCGGATGGGGAGCGGCTTGCCTGGACGTATCCACCGGCGAATCCTGGGCGACCCAAACCCTCAACGACCGCGACCACCGCAAGCTCTACGACCTGCTCGCGCGCATGCGCCCCGCCGAGGTCATCGCCTCCGGAGACGCCGCGTCCGCGCTGTGGCTGCGATCGGTTCTGCCGCCGAAGACCTGCCTGAGCGTGCGTGAGTTGGTGAAGGGCGCCACCCAACCGTCCTGGGCCGCGAATTCGGTTTGGCGCAACCATCATCTGGCGCTTGCCGCGGCAACCGCGGCAAGACAGTATGTGGACGAGGCTAAGTTCCGCCTGCGCGAACTGCCCGAGCCCGCGTACCGCGAGACCGGGGCGATGATGCAACTCGATGAGACCGCGATCCGCACGCTCGAATTGGTCGATGCCGCGAGCGGCGATAAGCGCCACACTCTCTGGGGCCTGCTCGACCAGTGCCGCACACCGATGGGAAGCCGCAAGCTCAAGACCTGGCTTCTTCACCCGTCTACGGATCTCAAGGAAATCGAGCACAGGCAAAATTGCGTCGAGGATCTGCTCGACAAGCCCGAGGCTCGTCGGTCGCTTGGAAAAATCATTCAAGAGGTTGCCGACCTGCCCCGCGTGACGAGCCGCATGGCCACGCGCGCCGCGAGCCCGCGGGACCTCGGCGCTCTGCGCCGCTCGCTCGCGCGCCTGCCCCAGCTCGAGGCCTGGCTCGCCGAGACCGCATTCTCCTCGGGCCTCGCCGACCTCGCCTCGGATCTGCACGAGACGGCCAAGTCCCTCGAGGCGCTCGGCGCCAGGCTCACGGCGGCGCTCATCGACAATCCGCCCCTCAAACTGTCGGACGGCGGCCTCTTCCGCCCGGGGTTCCATAAGGAACTCGACGAGCTGCGCCGCCTGAAAACCGATTCCGATCAGGTCCTGGCCGAACTCGAAGACCGTGAACGCAAAGCGACCGGCATCTCGAGCCTCAAGGCTGGCTATAACTCGGTGTTCGGCTACTACATCGAGATCAGCAAGGGCCAGAGCGCCAAGGCCCCCTCCTCGTACACGCGCAAACAGACCCTGACCAATGCCGAGCGCTACATCACGCCCGAGCTCAAGGAGCTTGAGACGAGAATTCTGACCGCGGAAGAGAAAATGCTGCGCCTTGAGGCGAGCCTGTTCGGCGACCTTCGCGACGAGGCGATCGGCTACCACGCGGCGCTCTTGCGCCTGTCCGAATCATTGAGCGAGCTCGACGGTTTTCAATCGCTCGCTTGCGTCGCGGCGATGCACGACTTCGTCAAGCCGAAGGTCGACTTCTCCCATGATTTAGAGATCGTCGAAGGCCGCCACCCGGTCCTGGCCGCGCTTTTGCCCTCAGGCGCCTTCGTCGCAAACTCGCTCACGCTCAACGCCCGTGATCCCCAGATTCTGATCCTGACCGGCCCGAACATGGCCGGAAAATCCACCTACCTGCGCCAGAACGCCTTGATAGCACTCCTCGCCCAAATCGGATCCTTCGTACCCGCAAAATCCGCGCGCGTCGGCATCGTCGATAAGATTCTGACCCGCATCGGAGCGCAGGACGCCCTCGCCTCGGGCGACTCGACATTCATGGTCGAGATGAAGGAGACCTCGCACATTCTGCGTTCGGCGACGCCGCGCTCGCTCGTGGTGCTCGACGAGGTCGGCCGCGGCACGTCCACCTTCGACGGCATCTCCATCGCGTGGGCCGTGCTTGAGCACCTGCATGCGGCTTATGAAGCGAAAGACTCGGAGAACGGCCCGCGGGGACCACGAACTTTGTTCGCCACCCATTATTTCGAATTGACCGAGCTGGCCAAAACCTTGCCGGGCGTCGTGAACGGGAACGTCGAGGTCAAAGAGTGGTCGGGCGCCGACGGCCGAACCGAGATCGTGTTCCTCCATAGGATCGGCGCGGGGCCGGCCGACCGTTCCTACGGCATCCATGTCGCGGCTTTGGCCGGCCTGCCGGCCCAGTTGATTTCGCGGGCCCAAAAAATACTCTCCGGACTTGAGAACGAGTCCGGATCCGGCCGACTCAACAGCCGCGTCGCGCACGCGCAAACGGCCGCGCCGCCCGAGTTGCCCATGTTCGAGGAAAACCCCATCCTACGCACGCTCAAGCTCATCAACCCCGAAACTATGACGCCGATTGAGGCGCTTCAGGCCTTGAGTACGTTAAAAAAACAACTCTGATGCCGATCATACGAAGATTAACGGAAGAGGTATTCGCGCGAATAGCAGCCGGCGAGGTGGTCGAGAGACCGGCGTCTCTGCTCAAGGAACTCATTGAGAACGCGTTGGACGCCCAATCAACGCGCATCGACATCGAAGTCACCGGAGCGGGGAAGACGACGTTAAGAGTGTCCGACGACGGCTGCGGCATGGACGCCGAGGACGTAAAGATTTGTCTGGAACGCCACGCGACGAGCAAGATCGCCGCGTTTGAGGACCTCGACACGCTTCACACCTTCGGCTTCCGCGGAGAGGCGCTCTACGCGATCGCGGCGGTCTCCAAGGTCACCATCACGAGCGCGCAGAGAGAATCCAAAACCGGCTGGCGCGTGACGAGCGAAGGAGGCAGGGTCAGCAACGGCCCGGCGCCGGTCGTGCCCGGCACGACCGTCTTCGTGAAGGACCTTTTTTACAACACGCCCGCGAGGCTGGAATTCCTCAAGTCCGACGGCTCGGAACGCTCGCGCCTGACCGCGGTGATCGAGGAGGCCGCGCTCGCCAACCCGGGGGTGCGCTTCACCTATAAATCGGAGGGCCGCCAGGTCCTGCGCTTCGAGCCGGAGGATTGCGGCGACTTCTTCCGGGATTTCGATATGCGCGCCGCGGCCGTGCTCGGCGACGATCTCGCGGGCGGTTTGCTGCCCATCGATGTCGAGCGCCCCGGCGTGCGCGTGCGCATGCTCGTCTCGCCTTTCGAGAAGATGCCGTCCTCGCGAAGCTTCCAGTACTTCTTCGTCAACAAGCGCCCGGTGTCGTCGAAGATACTGAACACGGCGCTGTATAAGGCGTACGGCGACCACCGCCCCGCCGGCAAGCAGCCGATGTGCGTCGCTTTGCTCGAGCTCAATGCCGACGCGTTCGACGCGAACGTCCACCCCGGCAAACGCGAGGTGCGCTTCAAGAAGGACGGCGAGATATTTGAGATCGTCAGCGGCCTCGTCGCCTGCGCGCTCGCGAAAGCCAAGGCCGCCGCCCCGATCACGATCGAACCCGAACCCTCTCCCGTCGTCGCGGATGCTCCTTTTGAGACCAAGCCCACGCCGGCCAATCCTGACGGATATTACCTCGGAGGGCGCGGATTCATCCCCGACGAATTCAAACAGCTCAAGCTCGGCGCCGCCGTCGCCATGGTCGCGCCCGAGGGCGCGCCCGTCTGGTACACGCCGCCCTTCCGCTACCTGGGACAGATAGAGCGCAGCTACATGCTCTTCGAGGCCAACGGAGGCCTCTTTATCCTCGACCAGCATGCCGCAGCCGAGCGCGTCTTGTTTGAAAAACTTTTGGGCGAGATCGAAATGGGAGGCGCCAAGTCGCAGAAGTTGATGCTGCCAGTCCCGATCGATCTGCCGGCCTCGGCCGTACGCGCCGTGCTCGACAAGTCCGACCGTTTGCACAAGATCGGCTTCGAAGTCGTGCCGTTCGGAAAAAACGGTCTTCACGTAACGGCCGTGCCGTCCCTCTTTTATCAGGCCGATGAGGTCAAGAAATTGGTCCACCGCATCATCGACGGCCTGTCCGATCCCGTCGCCGAGGCGGAGCAACTGCGCCACGACGCGATCGCAACGATCGCGTGCAAGGCCTCCGTGAAATCGCACGACCGCTTGGGCGAGAATGAGGCCTACAATCTCCTCGACGCGCTCCGGGACTGCAAGGACGGCTCGGCCTGCCCGCACGGCCGCCGCGCCATGCTGGCCCTCAACCGCAACGAGCTCGCGCGGCGCTTCCAGCGCCCCGGAGCCGTTCCCCTCGAGTGACGGGCACAACCCGGCTGATGCTCGAACGCTTCAAGAAACTCTATCATGATCACGAGCCGGCCTGCACGGTCGCCTTCTTCGTCGCGGGCTTCCTCTTCGACACCCTCGCCGTCGGTCGCATCGACAAGCTCCATAACATCATCCACCAGGCGACCTATCTTGCGCTCTGCGCATTCTTTACGACACTTGAGCTGCGCGAGCGGCACGGCAGCTTCGCGCCATCTGAGCGATTCAAGACGGCCTGGCGCTATCACAGGGGCGCGACACACTTCATGCTCGGAACCCTGCTCAACATCTATACGCTCTTTTTCTTCAAGAGCGCTTCCATGGGGACCTCGTTCCTCTTTCTCCTGTTCCTCGCCGTCCTCCTCACGATCAACGAACTCAAGCCGTTCGAAAGCTCGGGAACCTTGCTGCGCATGTCTCTGCTCAGCTTGTGCCTCGTCTCCTACTTCACGTATCTGGTGCCGACGATCATGGGCCGAATCGGCGCGCTCCCCTTCCTCGGCTCTCTGGTTGGAGCGTCCATGTGCGTCGCGGCGCTGACCTGGCGGCTCGACCGCCATATGCCTGACCACAAGGAATCCATCCGCCAACACGTGATCTACCCGTTCGCCGCCGTGGCCGCCTTGTTCGCCGTCCTCTATTTCGCCAAGGTCATCCCGCCGGTGCCGCTTTCACTGTCCGAGATCGGCATCTACCACGATGTGCGCCGTGAAGGCTCCCGCTTCGCGCTGAGCTCGACGCGTCCGCGCTGGAAATTTTGGCAGCGCGGCGACCAATCTTTCCTTGCGCGGACCGGCGACGCGATCTACTGCTGGATCAGCGTATTCTCGCCGACGAACTTTCGGGAGCGCCTTGAGGTCCACTGGCGGTTCCATGAGTCAGACGGCTGGGGCGAGCCCGAAAAAATACTCCTGCCGATCACCGGCGGCCGCGACGCCGGCTGGCGCGGCTTCACGGTCAAGGCCAA
>JBBTJN010000120.1:0-1559 GCA_038059415.1 Elusimicrobiota bacterium
GTGCGTGACAATTTCCACTGGCGCGATCTGCGGGGTTTGGGTAAACTGCTTGCGTATGGGTTTACAAACCGATTCCAACACGCAAGGAGCACGAGATGGAAACGTCGCCACGGGTGTCGCCGCAGCAATTCGCCGATTCGATGAAGCAGGAGTTCGAGGAGTTCGCCAAGAACGTGATGGAGGCGGTCAACGACGCGCCGGATGGGCAGTGGATCGCCGGCAGCGAAGAGCAGGTGCGCGACCTCTCGGCGGAGATGCGTCGAAAGATATTTGAGCGCGCTTTGCAGAAGCGGGTCGATGCGGCGGAAGCCGCTTTTCCCCCCTCCGCACCATCCGACGACGAAAAAGCGGCTGGCAAATAAAGGTCGGCAGTCGCACGAAGTTCTCACCATCAACGGCGAGATCAAAATCGTGCGACGCTGGTGGCACGGACCGCAACTCGGCAGCGTTGCGCCGGCGGACGCGGTTCTCGATCGCGGCGGAGCAACGATCACGCCCGGCGTTTTGGAGATGGCCGCTCGCGTGAACTTGTCGGCGACGAGTTTCGTCCGAGCGGCGGCCGCTTTGGAACGCACGGCCCAAGTGAAGTTAAGCGGCGAGCGGGTGCGGCAAGTGGTGGAGGCGGTCGGACGCGGCGTGTTGAAAGCCCAGCAAGACGACGCCATCGCCGTGACGTGGCACGCGGAAGATTGCACCGTGCCGGACGGCGAAACAGGCCGGAAAACGCGGGTTTACACGGGCTGCGACGGCGTGATGGTGCCGATCATCACGGATGTCGAGAAGATCAAGCGACGCGACAACGTCAAAGCCAAGCGTCGTCGTCGAGGCAAGAAGTGCAAGCCTTTGCCGCCGCGCAGGCGAGGCTCGGACTTGCCGTGGAAGGAGTTCAAGGTCGCCTTCTTTTACAGCGAGGACGCAAAGCGTCAGCACGTGGCCTTCACGCATGGCAATCATGTGGCGGCGGGAAAGCTGTTGCGCCGCGAAGCGGACCGATTGCGGTTCCAGAAGGCCGACGAGCGCGTGGGCTTGGTGGACGGGGCGACGTGGATTCGCCAACAGATGCAGTTGCACTTCGCCGAGTTGGACGCCTTGGGCCTGGACTTCTACCACTTGAGCGAAAACGTCCATCGCGCGCGGCGCAAGGTGTTTGGCGAGGAATCGCCCGAGGGCAAAACGTGGGCGGACGAACTGATGCACGTATTCAAGCACGAAGGATGCTCGACGGCCTGGGAGCGACTCCTCCCGTGGCGTACAACTCTACGAGGCAAGGTGAAACGAAAGGCTGCGGATCGGTTGTTGCACTTCATCTCGGCGCGCAGGAACATGATCCGCTACCCGGAGTTCCGAGAGCGCGGTTGGCAGATCGGCAGCGGCCCGACCGAATCGCAATGCAAACTATGCACGAAACGGCTGAAAGGCTATGGCCGCCGCTGGGACCGGCCCAACGCCACGGCCGTCGCGGCCCTCGATACACTGGACAGAAACGGCCAATGGAGCCAAGTCTGGCCAAACGCCCGCTACGCCACGACTTAAGGCTGCCCAGAACGCTGGTCACACAC
>JBBTJN010000121.1:0-27854 GCA_038059415.1 Elusimicrobiota bacterium
GAGCTGCTACGTCGGTAGTAAGGTGCGAAAAATCACCGATTCGTCAGAGCTGTCGCATCCCTTGCTCGAGCTCCTCGATCTCGAAGACGTGCGCCCCTCCGCCCTCGAGCTTGATGGTGAGCCCGTTGCTTAGAAGTTCGGAACCCGAGCGCAGGTAGGTTCTGGGAGCGCCCTCAGAATCGAGATCCGCTTGGTCGCGCAGCACATAGACCCGGTCGGGCCGCGGCTCGAAGGCCCCGAAGGCTTTGAGCAGCGGCCGGCTCAGGCGGAAGCGGCCCCAAGTTTGGGCCTCGGAGAAGTTCGCGGCCACGAGCATGGCGCGCGGGCGCCCGGAGGCCTCGTCGAAGCGGCTCGCGGTCCAGGCCACGATAGATGTGCCCTCGTAGGGGTCGAGCACCTCGGCGGCGCCCTTCTCGAAGATATCGCGATACTTCGCCGATAGCGCAAGTATCGCGCGCACGAAGCCGCCGTCCTGCGGGTCGTACTCGTCCCAGTTGATGGCGACCGGGATGTCGAAGGGGATGGATTTCTCGCGGTCCACGGACCGGGTGAGGTCGGCGATGAGATTGCGCGCCCGGCCGACGCCCTGCTCGACGCCGTTGTAGACGAGCACGGGACGGAACATGAGCGCCGTAGCCGCAGCCGCGCGCACGACGCGGCCGAACTTGTCGAAGGGATTGCCCTCGCCGCCGTCGTGGGTGCCGAGAAAGTTGACAAGCGTCGCGCCGCCCCTCTGCCAGGCCCGGAAGACGACGTTGCGCAACGCCGCGCGGATGCGATCGGCGTCACGGCTCACCAGCGCGTCGTAGAGCCCGTTCTGCCCGAGACCAAGGTCCTGATCGTTCTTGTTGAGGTTGCCGTCGGAGCCCTCGCGGCTCATGTCGGTGAAGTGCGAGTAGCCCTCATCGAAGGCGAAGGCGGACGGACTGCGCGTCTTGAGGTCGTCGGTGAACTCATTCCAGAATTCGGTCGCGGAGATCGCCTTTGCGCGCGCCGTGAACTCGGCGTGGAGCCGGTCCATCTCGGCCTTGGCCCACGGGGCCAACGGCCAGTTGCGCTCCTGTTCGAGGATTTCCCCCCAGCGCGGGAAGAAATTGGCATTGATCTGGTAGTAGGCCATGTCGCGGCGAACACCATGGACGGCGAAGTCCTCGAAGAGGCGGCGGGCCTGGGCGATCTCCCATGCCCGGGCCTCGGGCCGCGAGTAGTCAATCTGGACCATGTCCACCCACATCCCGTCTCCGTAGTCGACCCGGGGATGATGAACGAGGATCTTTTTGTGGACGCGCATGCCGTTCTCGGGATAGTTGTCGGTCTCGACGAGGTAGAAAACGGGCGAGCGGGCTGCGTTGGGCCGACTGGGAATGGCTGCCTGTATCTCCTGGTCGCTCAGGTGCTGCGGCGGCACGATGTGGAGCGTGGCCTCCGGATGCTGGGCGACCAACTCGCTATCGAGAGAGGCGTGATTGGGGATGAAGTCCGTCATCACGCGCAGGCCGGCCGCTTGCGCGCGCCGGACGAAATCGCGCAGCGCGGCGTCGCCGCCGATTTCGGCCTTGACCCGGTAGCCTCTGAGGGCGTAGGGGGAGCCGCCACCGCTGCCCCAACGACGGGTCTTGCCAATCTCAAAAATGTCGATCAGCAAGATCGCATCGGCGCCGGAGACCGCACGAATGCGGGCAAACTCCGCGTCGTCGATGGACTCGAAGAAGTTCTTGCCGGGCTTGAGGCGGTTGTAGGCCCGGGCGAGAATTACATAGATGCCGGCGGAACGGCCCCAGGCCGCCTGGTCGAGCATGCCGAGCTCCGCGCGCAGATCGCGGACCGCGCGGACAAGCAACTCGTTGAGGCGGCGGTTTGTCTCCGCCGGCGTCAGTCCCGCGCCGCGCAGCGTTGATATCTCCGCACGCAGCGGCCCGGCCACGGCCGCAGGAGAGAGCAAGTCGTCCAGATAGGCGAAAGCGCCGTTGAGCTGCGCCTGAGCGAAAGCCTCTCCCCGGGAGCGCTCGTTCTCGAGCTTGCTGTGGAGGAATCCCTCCAAACCCGCCGCGCGCGCACGGGACTGTCCGCCGTCGGGAAAATGGAAGACGAAGGGCTCGACGAGTCGCCCCCCGGGCCGGGTGCCGTCGCCGAGCACCTGCTTGAGCTCCTGGAACTTCGCGTACTCCGCGGGTGGACGAACGGCTTGCGCAGCGTCTGCGCCAAAGCCGACGAACGCGGACTCACGGCCCGCGACAGGCGCCTCATCGGCAACCCCGCGGCCCTGATCGTAAAGGAGACTCAGTTGCGCACCCTGCCCCGGAGCGCCGACCGAACGCAGCATCCGCCCCGCTTCTCCCAGAACGGGAAGCGCGCCCTGGAACGCAACCGCCCCGCTCTGGACAGCCGGAGGAGCGAGCAAGGTGAGCGCCTCAACGGGGAGCGTCCGCGCCGGGGAGACATTCACCCCCGACACGACCGGCAGGGACGTCGCCAAGAGGAACGCCGCCGGAGGAATCAGTGCGTTCGCCCCAATCATACCACCGACGGAAACGACCACGCCCTGCCCGCCGGAAGTCCCGCCCGCGACCGGCGCCCGCGAAACCGTCTGCGCTCGCGCCCCGGCGACGAAAAAGTCCTGAGAGAAGAACAGCAGGGTGGCGAAGGCAATGGAGCGCGGGGCACGCGGGAAACGGTCGAAGGGAATCATCTACCCCGATTGTAACCGCTCCCTACCATAAAGTGCATGGGACGACGAACCCAGGAGACCTCGCTAATGGGCCCAATATTGTTTAGGTCCTATGGGTCTATTATCCACCGCCCCGACGGAGATGAGCTTTCATCAGGAGGCGGTCATATTGTAACGGGGGATGCCTCCCCGCGCCGTGTCTAGGCCCAAGGACTACCCCCCCCTTAGGTCCCAAGCCCCTACCAGCCCATCATCCGCCGGGCTACAATCTCGCTAGGCGATGAAACACTCAGGGATACTCGCGGTCCTCCTCTCAGCCTCGATCCCGAGCTCGGCTTTTTCCCAAAGTTTTTCCTCCTCTCGGGCCGGCGCCTCCGCCAAATCCTCCGTTCCAGGCGCGGCCGGGGCCATCTCGATCGTGCCGTTCGGTTTCGGGACTTTATCCTCCCCTCCCCCGATTACGATCGTTCCCGGCTGGGCCCTCACGCCCGAGATCAAGCCCTCGATCCCGCCCACGACGACCCCGCGCCCCCTCACCGCGGCCGACAAGTTCACCGTTCACTCCGCAGTCCCCGGCGGAAAAACGCTCGACCCCTCCGCAGTTATAACCCTGCACGCCGCCGCGCATCCTTCATCGAACGACGCGGCCGTCTTCGACGGCGCTACGGGGCGCGCGTCCGAGGTTGAGGGACCGACGGCGGGCCGGGAATCTGGCACTCGCGCGACGAAGCCCAAGCCGGTGTTCGTGACGACGTCGTTGAAACCGATCACGGACTGGAAGTCCTTCCGCAAGCAGCTCGACACCCTCAAGCGCAACGGCATCGCCGGCGTGACCTCCGATCTCTGGTGGGGTAAGTTCGAAGGCGCGGCCCAGGGGAATTTCGACTGGAGCTACTACCTGGAGTACGCCAAGACGGTGCGCGCCGCCGGGCTTCAATGGGAACCGATCCTCTCGTTCCACCGATGCGGAGGCAATGTCGGCGACGATTGCAATGAGCCGTTGCCGAATTGGCTCTGGAAGACCTCCTCGAACGCCGATCAGGAGATGAAGTTCATCGACGAGAAGGGTTTCGTCAACGACGAATACGTCTCCTTCTGGCACAAGGGCGCGTACACCTATTATGAGGCCGCCATGGCCTCCTTCGCCTCGAATTTTTCGTCCTACGCGGACATCATCCCCCGCATCAGCGTCAGCCTGGGCCCGGCGGGAGAACTCCGCTTCCCGTCCTATAGCTTCGCCGCCGGTTGGACGTACCCGCAGAGAGGCCTGCTCCAGGCCTACTCGACACCGGCGCGCGAAGCCTTTCGCGCGCATATCCGGCAACAATATCAGGACGATCTCCCGCGCCTCAACGGCGTCTGGGGCACGCAGTTGAAGTCTTTCGACGAGGTCCAACCTCCGAGCGACGGAGACCATTTTTTCAAAACGGCGACGCAGATTCCATACGGCCACGACTTCCTGAACTGGTATCAGGGCACTCTGGAAGGACACCTGAAGCGAATGATGGCGCTTGCCCACAAACATCTGACCCCAGCGCTCTCCGCCCTCCTGACCGCGAAAATACCCGGCGTGCATTGGCTTTACAACAACCCGGACGTACCCCACTCCGCCGAGAACACGGCCGGCTACGTCAATTACGATCCTATAGTCGCCGGATTTAAGGCGGCGAACACCGCTCTGACCTTCACCGCCCTCGAACTGGACGACGACAGCTCCAAGGATGTCAACCCCGGCCACACTCCGCCGTTCAGCGCACCGCAGACTCTGGCCCGCATGGTCGCGGCCTTGGCCAAGAAACACGGCGTTCCGATCTGGGGTGAGAACGCCCTTACCATCTACCACGACGGGGGCTATCGCAACGTCGGCAAGATGCTCGCCACCGAAAGTTTTGCAGGCTTCTCGTTTCTGCGACTCCATAATATCGTAGACGACGATGGCAAGAGCACTCCCGCGATGATGCCCTTCCTGAGCTATGTCGTTTCGCCCTCGGCCGAGCCCTCCGCGTCTCACCGCGGCGAGAAGGGTGCGATTTCGGCGCGGCTGCTGGTCGGGACCGCGCTCGCGGGCGGTCTGTTTCTGGGCGCGCCCTGGCTGAGCGCGCACCAATTGGCCGCGGCGGCCGGCTGGGCCGCCGACGCGCTCACAAGCGGCCTGTTCCTGCTCACGCCCTGGCTGAGCGCGCACTACGCCGCGATGGCCGCGGCCTCCGGCTGGGCCGCCAACGCGGTTTTCTTCTTTTTCCCCTGGGTGCAGTTTCTTGAGAATTTACGCAACAGCCGAGCGTTGCGCCGCGGAGGCGCGCAGGCCGACAAAGCCGATACGCGCCTCAGCGGTGTCAGCTCCAACTCGCAGACGGCGTTGATCGCGGGCAACATGCTCAACTACCCCTCATTCTTGGCCAGCAAAAACGCGGCGCTGATCGGCAACTCCTTGATGGGGGCGGCAGGATCCCTCGCCATTCTGCTGCAGCTCGCCCTGACCCGGCACTTCTCTCGCGCCCGGTTGGCGCTCATGTCGGCCGCTGTCGTCGCCGCGGCGCTTCTCCTTCTGGCCCTGCCCATGCCGGCGCTTGCCGTTCAAGCTCTGGGCATCGCAGCCACGGCGATTTTCTCGTATTTTACCGTGCCGCAAATCCTCAAAAACAGGAAGTCCCTCGCCGCGTTGCGCGCCCAGGCGTCCGAGCCTCAGGCGGCCGCGTACGCTTTGGAGTCCCTCAAAGGCATTACGCCCCGATACCTGCTCATCGGCCTGCTCGGCAATCTCCTTCTGACGCCGGTCTTCATGGTCTCCGGACATTGGTGGAACGTCTTGGGCAACCTCATCGGAATTTTTGGCCCCCTGTTCATCCTCAATCAGCTGTCCAAGGCCGGGCTCCTCTCGCAAAAGAAGCTAACGCTTCTGGCAGCAGCCTCATCGGTGTTCGTCTTCGCGATGATGGCCGCCGCCTATGCCGCCTCCACCGCCTTCTGGCTATAAAATGAAAAAACAAAACCTGACGTACTGGCAGATTCTCAACATGAGCTTCGGCTTCTTCGGGATTCAACACGGCTTCGAGATCCAGTTCGCCCGCATGAGCCCGATCTACGAGCAGCTGGGAGCGCGAGCGGATCAACTCCCTCTGCTTTGGCTCGCCGCGCCGATGACCGGGCTGATCGTCCAGCCCATCATCGGCTATATGAGCGACAAAACCTGGATTCCCGCCCTGAGCATGCGCCGACGCCCCTACTTCTTCTTTGGCGCGATTCTGGCCACCATCGCCCTGGTCCTGATGCCCAGTTCCTCCTCGCTCTGGATGGCGGCCGGTCTGTTGTGGATGCTTGACGCCTCGCTCAACATCAGCATGGAACCTTTCCGCGCGTTCGTGGCCGACAAGCAAAACTCGGAGCAACGGCCCCTGGGTTACGCCGCGCAAAGCCTGATGATCGGCCTGGGCACGATCGTCGGCAACTACCTCGCCTCGGTCAATCTCAACGAGAAAATCCCCGCCCTGGCCGCGCTGGGCAAGGACGCGGTCCATCTTTCCTTCTATGCCTGTGCCGCCATATTCCTGCTCTCGGTGCTCTACACCGTCATCACCACCCCCGAAGACCCGCCCGAAGACCTCTCGGCCCATTCGGCCCCATGGGGGGGCGTGGGACAGGCGTTGCGCAATTGGGCTCTGGAAACGCGCGAGTGTTATCTCGGCATGCCCCCGGTCATGAAGCGTCTCGCCTTGATCCAGTTTTTCACCTGGATGGGATTGTTTTGCATGTGGATGTATTACTCGGTGGCCGTCGCCCACAACGTATTCGGCGCCCACGATCCGCACTCCACTCTCTATGAGCAGGGCATACGTTGGGCCGCGCACACGACCATGATCAAAGGCATAGCGACCCCGTTGTTCGCGCTTTGCATTCCCTTGCTCGTCTCTCGGTTCGGCCGCGCCTACACGCACACTGTGGCGCTGACGCTGTGCGGCTTGGGGCTGTTGTCTCTGCCCTTCATCAAGAACCCGAACGCCCTCTATCTCCCCATGGTCGCGGCCGGGATCGGTTGGGCGTCCATTGTCTCCATGCCCTACGTCATCCTCGTCGAGCATCTCCCTAAGAACCGCTACGGCATCTTCATGGGGATGTTTAATATGTTCATCGTCATCCCTGAAATCATAGTCTGCTTGGGATTGGGCGGCGTCATAGCCCGGATGCTGCACAACAACCACGCCTACCTAGTGGCGTTCGGCGGGATGCTGATCCTGGTGGCCGCCGCGATCACGCCGTCGCTTCAACGCTTCGAGCCGCGCGCGGACGCCCTTCCGTAGGTCTCGGTCAGCTCAAGCCAGCGACGCCGAATCGGCTCCGAGATCGGGCCCTCCAGGCGCCAGCCCCAATTACCGCTCGCGGTGCCTGGGCGATTCATGCGCGCCTCGGATCCCAGGCCGAGAAGGTCCTGCGCCGGGATAATCGCGGTGTCTGCCGCGGAGAGGAAGGCGTGTCGGATCAAGTCCCAGTGAATCTCCCGGCCGTCCGTGCCAAGATATCTGAGGACGCCGGCCCGCTCGCTCTCAATTTCCGCCGGCGTGCGCGTGCTGGTATCCGTGCTCCGGTCGTTGAACCAGCCCCATGACGTATCGTTGTCGTGCGTGCCCGTGTAGGCCACGCAAAGCCGCGGGTGGCTGTGCGGCTTATAGCTCTCCGCCTCGGCATCCGTGCCGAACGCCATCTGAAGAACGCGCACGCCGGGGAGGCCGAAGCGGTCGCGCAGCGCCTTGACCCCGGGCTTGACCACGCCCAAGTCCTCGGCGATGAGCGCCAACGGGCCCAACTCCTTGCGCGCGCGCGCGAACAGCTCCGCTCCCGGCGCGCGCACCCAACGCCCGCGCTCGGCGGTCAGCGATCCGCCGGGAATTTCCCAACAGTTATAGAAGCCGATGAAGTGGTCAAGGCGCACGGCGTCAAAACGCTCGAAAGCGGCGCGCAGGCGCATGATCCACCAATCAAAGCCCCGGCGCCGCATCGCGTCCCAGCGGTACATCGGGTTGCCCCAGAGTTGGCCGGTTTTGCTGAAGTAGTCCGGCGGCACGCCCGCCATCTTGAGCTGGCAGCCCTTCTTGTCGAGCCAAAACAGCTCCGGACGCGCCCAGACGTCGGCGCTGTCATGCGCGACGAAGATCGGCACGTCGCCGATCAGGCCCACGCCGCGGCGATGGGCGCGCTCACGAAGGCCCCGCCATTGCCGAGAAAATTGCAACTGTAGAAAACGGTGAAAACGGATATCGGCATCGAGCGAACAACGCGCCTTCGCAAGCGCGGCGGGCTCCCGGTCGCGCAGGCCGGGTTCCCATTGGGTCCATGGCGCGCCGGCATGATGATCGCGCAGGGCCGCAAATAACGCGTAGTCCTCGAGCCAACCGGCGTTGCGCCGCCGGAAGGCCGAGACATCTCTTCGGGTGGCCCGGTCCGCGCGCGCCTCGAAGGCCGTGAAGGCGCGACGCAGCAGCGGCCTTTTGAAGCGCTCGGCCGCCTCGAAGTCGACGCGCCCGGCGGGAAAGCCGGACGCGTTGAGGTCCTCCGGACCGAGCAGGCCCTCCTTCGCCAACTGCTCCAGACTCAACAGCATCGGGTTGCCCGCAAAAGCAGAAATCGCGGCATACGGCGAATTCCCATAACCCGGCGGCACGACGGGCAGCATCTGCCACCAAGACTGGCCCGTGTCCGCCAGCATGTCGATAAACGAGTGCGCCTCGGGCCCAAGATCCCCGATGCCGTACCGTCCAGGCAAAGAGGTGATATGGAGAAGAACGCCGGCGCTTCGGACTCCCAGCTTCATAGCCGGTCTATTGTGCAGGTTCACGGATGCCCTGTCAAATTGATAGTCTGCGCGCATGTCACGCATCGTCCTCGCCACCTTCGGCTCGCACGGCGATCTGAACCCGTTCCTGGCGCTCGGCGTAGAACTGAGATCGCGCGGCCATAACGTCGTCGTGGCGACGGCGCCGGTCTATAAAACCGACATCAAGCGCCTGGGCCTTGAGCACGCGCCGGTCCGTCCCGAGCTCGATCAAAGCGACGTGAGGATGCTCCGGCGCGCGATGAATCCGCGCTCCGGCGCCGAGGTTATTCTCCGCGAGCTGTTGATGCCCGTGATCCGTGAGAGCTACGCGGATCTCGAGAAGGCGGCGTCCGGCGCCGACCTGCTCGTGTCTCACGTCCTGACCTACGCGGCGCCGGTGTTGGCCGAGAAGAAGGGGCTCCTCTGGCTGTCCACCGCGCTACAGCCCATGATCTTCTTCTCCCGCTATGATCCGCCGGTGCTCGCGCCCGCACCCTGGCTCGCGGCGCTGCGCCCGCTCGGCCCCCGCGTGAATGGAGCGCTGCTGTCGCTGCTCAAGAGGTTCTCCCGCTCCTGGGGCGACCCGGTGCGCGCCCTGCGCAGGGGCTTGGGCCTCGATCCCGGTCGGGATCCACTCTTCGAGGGCCACCATTCGCCTTACGGCGTGCTCGCGTTGTACTCCGGACTGTTCGCACGGCCTCAGCCCGACTGGCCGCAACGCGTGACGATGTGCGGCTTCCCGTTCCTCGATGAGGACCTCGACGGCAAGCCGGTCGATGCGCGCGTGGAGGCCTTTCTCGCCTCGGGCGAACAGCCGGTCGTTTTCACCTTGGGCTCCACGGCCGTGCGCATCGCGGGGGATTTCTACGGCCGCGCCGCTGAAGCGGCGCGGCTGATGGGACGGCGCGCGGTCCTTCTCAAGGGCGATGGGGTGGAAGCCTTGAAAACGCTTCCCGCGGGAATTCTCGCCGTCCCGTCGGCGCCCTACCACATCCTTTTCCCTCGCGCCTCCGCCGTGGTCCACTCAGGCGGGATAGGAACGACGGCGCAGGCCCTGCGGGCGGGCGTCCCTCAGCTCATAGCGCCCTTCGCTCACGATCAATACGACAACGCGGCGCGGGTCGAACGGATGGGGGTCGGGAGGCAATGCAAGCGGACGGCAACGGCGCTGGAGCTTGCCGCGACTTTGTCGCGGTTCTTGGACGACGACGCCATAAAGAATCGGGCATCCCAGGTCGGCGCGGCGATTCGAGCCGAGAACGGAATCAAGACGGCTTGCGACGCGATTGAGGGCGTGCTCGCTTCAAAGCCCTGCCCCGGCAAGAGCGCCTGAAGACTCGGTGCCTCGCGCGACTCGCGCCGGCGCGAGTTCATACCCCGTGATTTTGATAGGCTACCTCGCATGAAAGACCATATTACCCCCGAATTCATCGCCGCGGTCCCCAAATCCGACCTGCACCTCCATCTCGACGGCTCGCTGAGGCTCAAGACGCTGATCGAGCTCGCCCGCGAGGCGAAAGTCAAACTGCCGTCCTATAGCGAAGCAGGACTCAGAAAGCTCGTTTTCAAAGAGACCTACAAAGATCTGCCCGACTACCTGCACGGGTTCATGTACACCTGCGCGGTTCTTCCCGATCTCGAGAACCTGACGCGGGTCGCGCAGGAGCTCGTCGAGGACAACGCCGCCGAGGGCGTGCGCTACATCGAGGTGCGCTTCGCGCCCCAGCTCCACGTAACCTCCTCGACCGGCGTGCGCGACGTCGTGCGCGCCGTCGCGGCGGGCCTCGCGAGCGGCGCCAAGGCCCACAACAATTCGAAGGCCGTGAAGTCGGACGAGGACGTTCCGTTTCACTACGGCATGATCCTGTGCGCGATGCGTCGCTTCAAGAAGGGCATGTCTCCCTACTTCGCGGACATGCTGCGCCTCATGGAGCACGCTCCCAAGGACGAGATTTACGCGGCGGCGTCTCTCGAGCTCGCGCGCGCGGGCGTCGAACTCGGGAATGAAGGGCTGCCCGTCGTCGGCTTCGATTTGGCCGGCGAGGAGGCGGGCTATCCGCCCGCCGACCATTGGGCCGCTTACCAGTATGCCCACAACCACTTTGTCCGCAAGACCGTCCACGCGGGCGAGGCCTATGGCCCCGAGTCCATCTGGCAGGCGATCACGCAGTGCCATGCCAACCGCATCGGCCACGGCACCTTCCTGTTCGCGCAGGACATGATCCTGGATGCGAAGATCGAGGACCGCACGAAGTACGTGGAAGATCTCGCGAACTACCTCGCCAGCCAGCGCATCGGCATCGAGGTCTGCGTCACCAGCAACCTGCAGACGATTCCCTCTCTTAAATCGTTCGACCGGCACCCGATCCGCCAGATGATCGACCATGGGCTGTCGGTGTCCATCTGCACGGACAACCGCCTCATCTCCAACACGACGGTCTCGCGCGAGGTGGAACTGGTGTGCGCGCACGCGAAGGTCAGCCGCCCCGAGCTCAAACGCCTTATCATCGCCGGTTTCAAAGGCGCGTTCTTCCACGGCTCGTTTGCGGAGAAGCGCGGTTTCGTGAAGGCCGTGGCCGCGCGCTACGACAAGCTCGTCGCCGAGCACTTTCCCGCCGCCAAAGCCAACTGACCTTGGCCATGGCGCGTCCACTCGACGAACGAAGACGTCTGAGCGTCCTGGAATCGCAGGCCCAGGTCGATAGTCTCGAGCGTCTGGTCGAGGGTCTTGCGCGCCATTTCGATTTCGTTTTCCGGAGCTCTGAAGAAGGCTTCGACTTCCGCCTTGAGCGCGGGAGACACCAGGCCTGCGGCCGCGCCGATAACGCGCGTGCCGCCGCGGGGGCCGACCTTCCCGGACAACGCCTTCCAGTTGGCCTTCACGAAGGCCCATGAGCGTTCGCGAGTTTCTAGATTAGACAGAAGCCGGACATACGGCAGCCACGCGTCCTGGGCGCGAATCTCACTGGAGAGGGTCATCGCGAGATACTGATCTAGGAGCGCCGGCTCAGAGAACTCCGCAAGAGCGTCCAGCATCAGGCTCTTCTGCTCTGGAGTCTTCGGCGCGGCAAGCCGCGCGCGGCACTCGGCGAACAGCTTGGGGTCGTTGCGGCGCGCGGCGGCGGCCAGGACGACCGGGGACACGGACGAATCGATCGACGACGGGTCTCTGAGATATTTTTCGAGGCGGGCCGAGACCTCGGTCCAGTCGAGCGTTTTCGGCGCGAGCAGCGCCAAGGCGTTTAGCACGGTCGGACGCGCGAGCGTGACTTCCTGAGTTTCTCCCTTCTTCTTATCCCAAGCGAATTTCTCCAGATGCGGGCCGAAGAATGCCGCGGCGAACGCGCCGAGCGCATCGCGCTCCGTATCGGTTTTGCTCAATTCCCGGCGAATGGTCTTGAGATAAGAGGCGGCGTCCTCGATGATGAGGCGTGACAAATCCCCCTGGAAAGCGGACAACGTGTCGAGAAAGCCGGCGACCATCATATTCCCGGCGCGAACTTGGGCCCAAAGATTATTGAGAAGCCCCGCGCGCTCAACGGGCAAAAGTTCGCCGCGGCGGGCCAAGACGCCGGAAAGAAGAGGAGCGTCGAGCTCGACGAGATAATAGCCCGTCTCACCCGCATTCGGGTAAACCCAGAGCGGTTCTCCCGCGCCCGTCAAGGTGACGCTCTTCGACGCTTCGTCCAGAAGAACCGAGGTCGCGCGCGTCTTTTTTTCGCCCTTCAGCCGGTACCGAACGACGATGGGTATGGACCACTTGGTATCCGCCTTCACATTGAACGCCGAGAAACTCCGCTGAGCTAAAGTCAGCGTCCTCCCCGACGCGGTCGCCGTCACGAGCGGCACGCCGCCCTGCTTGAGCCAGCCGTCCATCATCCTGCGGACCGGCTTGCCCGAGGAACGCTCCAGCTCGCGCGCGAGATCTCTCGCCTCGGCGTTCTTGTACTGCCGGCGTTTCATGTACGCCCGGATGCCTTTACGGAAGACGGCCGCGCCGATGTAGTTTTCGATCATGCGCAGCAGCGCGCCGCCCTTCTCGTAGGACATCGGGTCGAACTGCGCCTGGATCTCGGCGGGAGTCGCGACGTCGCAGCGGACGGGCCGAGCGCCGGGCAAGCCGTCGATGAATAAGGATGACCGCTTGCCTTGGTCGAACTCGTCCCAAACCTTCCACCCCGGCTTCCAGGAATCCACGACCTTGTAGGCGAGCCAAGTCGCGAAGGCCTCGTTGAGCCACAGGTCGTTCCACCAACCCATCGTCACGAGGTTGCCGAACCACTGGTGCACGATCTCGTGAGACACGACCTCGGCGACGCGGCGCTTGGCGGCGTCGCCGGACAGCTTTGGGTCGATCAGCAGCGAGGTATCGCGGAACAGGATCGCGCCCCAGTTTTCCATCGCGCCTGAGGCGAAATCGGGCGCTGCGATCATATCGAGCTTGGGCAGCATGTACGGAATGCCGAAATAGCCGTTGAGATACTTAAGCGCGTTCGCGCCCGCGTCAAGGGCGAAGTCGGCCTGGCCGATCTGATCCGGAGCGGCCCCTACGGCCAGGACGGTTTTTCCGACCTTGCGCGCGCGGACTTCGAGACGAGCGGCGAAGACGGCCAGAAGATAGGAGGACATCTTCGGGGTCTCTTGGAAAACGACGGTACGGCGACCAGCGAGGACCGTATCGGAGACCGCCGGCATGTTGGATAACGGCGTGAGGCCGGCAGGGACATCGAGCGTCAACTTGAATCCGGCCTTGAACGAGGGTTCGTCGAAGCAGGGAAGAACGCGGCGGGCGTGCGTGGGCTCGAGATGCGTGAACGACCACGCCTCATCTTTATCCCCGTTTTTGCCGCGCGACTTGTAAAGACCGCGCATCAGTTCATTCATCTTGCCGGAGTACTCGACCTCAACCTCGGCACGGCCTTTAAAGGGCGCGTCCAACGGCAGCGTCACGGTCTCCGCCTGAGCGTCCACGACGACTTGAGACGGATCCAGACGGCGGCCGGCGACGATGACGGACGTCAACAGCAGATCGAGCGCGTGAAGAACGATCCGCGTCGCGGGCTTCCTCGATTCAAGAAAAATCTTAACGTGACCCGTAAACGACGCGGCCTCCGGGTTGAGCGCAAGCCTCAGGTCGTAGGCGCGCGGAACGACCGTCTTTAACAGGCGTCCTGGCGAAGGAATGGAGAGCAACGGTCGACGGACAAGACCGGCGCTGATCCGTTTCATGCGGTCATATTATCGAATGATGTCGATGCTCGCATAGGTCCACCGGACCCAGAAGACACGGCCTTTGGGCCTAATCGGACGGCGCCTGAGGCCCAATTATTTCTAGTCCCATTACCCGGCGCATTTGGCCCCGAAGACTCATTCATCCGCCACCCGCCTCCGTATATAATTCGACCTATGATTAAATATGCCCTCTCACTTTGTATCTCTCTCTTCCTGGCCGTCGGCCCCGTCGCCGCCCAGATTCAGGAGGCCGCCGTCGGCGGCAGGGGAGCGCCGCAAGGCGTCGGCGCCACGGGCGCCGTTCGCGGGGAGACGAACTCGACTGTACCCGGATTGCCGAGCGCCACCCCCGGCCTGGTCGGGACTTTAAACGGCAGGACCTCCTCCGTCATCATCCAGCCCGATCGCCCTCAGACTTTAAACGCGATCAGCCCCGTTCCCGCCGCCGCCGATGTCCACAGCCTCATCACGCCCTCCTTCATCGCCAACCCCGAAACCGCCGTCAAAAACCCTTCTTTGACGCCGGACGCCCAGAGCAACGCCAGCCGCTACCTTGATGTCGTCGCCGCCCAATTCGCCGGCCTCGGCAATCGGAAGCCTGAAGCCCTCGCCGTCACGGTCTCCGCGCCGAAGCGCCCCTGGTATGCCTTCAACAGACTGAAGCTCAAGGTGATCAGCGCGACGCTGACGGCCGCGATGGTCGCCATGGTGACCGTCACGCCCGTGGTCCATTCCTATAACGCCCGCGTTCTCCCGATATTCAACCCTGTCGTCGCCGCGGCGAAGTTCGACTCCAATGAGACGCAGGACGCGCTCGTGCATGCGACCGACATCAACGACGCGATCGCCAAATGGACTCCCGACACGCACCTGATCATGATCGGCAACCCTCTCGACACGGGGTCTCAGAAGGCCCTCGCTTCTTGGCTCGCGAAAACGCACTGGACCGTGGTTCTGATGCAGGCAAACGGCAACTCGTCCTACAAAGATAACGAAGGCCGCACTCACTATGGCGAAGAGGCCCTGAAATTCGCCATCGGCCAAGGCATCCCCCACAAATCCGGATTCTCTTCTTTCATTCACGAGGCCTCCGGCCTGCCCGACGGCTCGGTTCTCCTCTTGAGCATAAACCAGCACTTCATGGCCCTGCACAACTCCGCGGCCCAGAAAGCCCACGGCCTCGACGGAGAGACTGAGTTCATCAGTCGTAACCCCGATCGCCCGACAAAGACCGACCGCTGGATCATCGAGCACATGCGTCGTAATGGCAACATCATGGGCGCGGTCAAAGACACCGTGACCAACATCGACGCCCTTCTCGACCGGGCCGTCGCCGCCGCCGCCCAGAACGCCGAGTCCTCGATCGCTTCCGCCAAAGCCTCCGTCGAGGCCTATGCTCAAGCCCGGAGCGCCTTCGTGAGCGCCCACCCCTCCGCCGCCGCGACGATCGGCGCCGCCGACCTCGCCGGCCTTCGCGCCCAGTTGGCCTCTGCCCAAAAGGCCCTCGCCGCCAAAAATACGGTCGAGGCCGCGCTCATCGCAGGCAAAGCGTCCGCGACCGCTCTCAAGGCGACCTCCGCGATGCGGAGCTACGAAGACGCCTTCACGGCGGGCCAGGACGCGCTCGCGTCCGCCCGCAAGGAAGTCACCACGCTCGAGGAGGCCTCCGCCTCATTCCTTAGGGAACACCCGAAGGCCACGGGCGACCTCGCCCACCCCGATACCCGCGCCATGCGCGATCAACTGGCGTCGGCCGAGTCGACATTGTCCGCCGACCCGTCGGGCGCCAAGTCCTCCGCCAATTCCATCGCCTCCAAAGTCCGCAGCGCGCTGAACGCCCTCCACGAGTACGCCTCCGGCGCCGATAAGATCGCGGCGTCCGAAGCAGTCCTGAAGCAGCTCCTGTCCAGCAAGCACGCCCGCGCGGCCTCGTCCGCCCTGACGACCGCCCGTCAGTCCCTGCGCGAGGCGCGCGAGGCGCACGACCTGGGCGCGTCCATGTGGTCCTCCCACCTCCAATCCGCAAAATCCGCGCTCGCCAAAGCCGAGCGCTCGATCTCCGACGCCGCCGCCGCGGCAAGCCGTAACGCCGCCATCTTTTTGGCCCTCATGGGCTTGATGACCTTGCTGACCGGAGGCCTGGCGTTCTTCCTCAATCGCCGCGCCCGCATCAAGGCCGCCGAAGCCCAGACCCTCTACGACGCCTGGGACACCGGACTCCACCTGAAGAGCAACTCCAATATTGACAAGCTCATCGAGAAGGTCAGGCTCTACGCCGCCGTATCGGGAGCGACCAAACGCGACTACACCGGCGAATCAGCGGATCTCGCGCGGCAAGTGCGCGGCGACTCGGGACAGGCGACTCTGCTTCTCGCCAAAGCCCGGCAGATTCACGCCCTCGCCAATGACCGCCTGCACCCCGCAATCGGCACGCCCGGCTGGCTGATCAACTTGTTCTGGCCTTCCCGCTTCGCGGAGGCCATCCGTCTCCTAAAGGACGAGCCCGTGACCTTCAAGCCCGAGGAAGGCGCGTCGCTTTTCGGCGCGGAAAAAACTTGGCGCGACGACCTGTTCGGGGAGATCTCCAGCTACCAGCCCTTCAGGAAATCTTTCAACGAGGTGATCGCGGAATTCAACAAAATGGCCGCCGCCGCGCTCTCATCCGTTGAGAGATTGGAATATGCGGTGACCCAGAACGAAACGATCATCACCGCCGTGGTCGCGGAGCTCAAGAGTTCCGCCGCGCGCAAAACCTCGCCCGCCTTCAAGACGGGCGCGCTCTTCGCCGTGCCCTCTCTCTTCTCGGCGGCGATTCCCGCCGGTGAAGCCCTCGCCGCCGCGGCGCGCGCGACGGTCAAGACCGATCCCATCAGCGCAATCTACGGCGCAGCCGAACAGGCTAAGCGCATCTCCGCCGACGTCAAGTCCTTGCTGGGTCTCCTTGAAGGCGCCCGCGTCAACTCCCTCGCGTCGTCGACCGCCGCCGAGAAAGACCTGAGCGAGCGCGGCGTCGCCGCCGCCTGGATCGGCCAGGCCGCGCGGGCCCTTTCCGAGAAGGCCGAAGCGGCCGCGGCGGCCGCGGCGAAGTCTCCCATCGCGGAGCTGCTCAAGTCCCTGTCCGACGGTCTGGAAGCCCTCGCCGTCCGCTCCCAACGCGCCGCCGTCATCGCCCGCAAAGTCGATGACATCGTCCACGAAAACGCCAATAAAGCCGAGGCCGCGATCGTCACGGCCCGCGGCAAGATCGGCCAGGTCCTCGGTCTTGACCCGGAGAAAACGCTGCGCGAAGAGGACGCCGACCCATCGCAGCGCGTCGCCGAAGCGCGCCGTCTGGCTTCCGAAGCCAAGTTGCAGCTCGCCGCCGGCGAGCTCGACGCCGCCGACGCCGCGGGCGCGGCCGCCTCCAAGAACGCCGATGAGGCCGCCGCGATCTCAGCGGCGTCCCTTCAGTCTCTGAACACTCAGGTGAGCACGCTGAACGCGCGCCAGGCCGAAACCACCCGGCTCGACGGCCTCGTGCCCGTGCAGGGCCGGGTGCTCGACGGCATCATAAAACAGTTCGCCGACTCCGTCATGGCGCTGACCGCCGGCGATGCTTCTCATCCGAACGCCAACGGCACCGTCGCCGACAATATCGACGAGGCCGAAGCCGCTATCGCTGCCGCGAAGAAAAAGACCGAGTCGGCGGATAAAGCCTACCGCGCGGGACGCCTGCTTGAGGCCGCGAGTCTTCTCTCTCAGGCGCAGGCTCACCAGTCAATCGCCGACGTCCGTCTTGCCGAGATCGCCGAGAAGCGGTCGCGCCTTGACGGGGCGTCGGCCGCGAACATCAAGACGCTCGCGGCTCTCGAAGTCAAGTTCCAATCCTGGAAAGCCGAAATCCCCGACGATATGCGCTCGATGAAGACGACGATCGCGGCCTACGAAAAAGCGGGCAAGGCTCTTAGTGACGCACGCGCCTCGGTTGCGGCCGCGAAAGGCGATCCGTTTAAGACCACGCAGGAACTCGCCGCGGTGTCCGCGTCCTTGGACCAAGTCTGGGTCCAGGTCGCCAATAACCGCGACGCCTACGCCGAGGTCGTCCGCAGCCTCCAAGCCGCTCGGACCCAGATCAACTCCGCAACCAAGTTGGCGGCCAATGCTAAGAACGACGACGTGGCCGACAGCCCCGCGATCACCGCGGCCTACAAGGAGATCACCGCCCTTGAATCCGCCTATGCCGCGGCCGAGAAGTCCGCGAAGATCGCGCACAGCGACTGGCCGGCGCTCGACGCCGAGGCCGACCGGATCACCAACGAGGCGTCACGTACGGCTGCTTCTCTGACCGGTGAGCTCGCCGCCGCCGTGCGCGCGACACAGGCGCTTTCCAGCGCATCCTCAAAAGTTCGCGAAGCCACAAACTGGACCGGCTCCTACGGCGTGTCCGTGCCCGGCTCCCCGGGCTCGGGCTCGATTAACTCCGCTCGCGCCGCGCTCAACCGCGGCGACTACGAAAACGCGATCCGTGACGCCGAGAGCGCGCGTAGAGCCGCGGTTTCCGCCATTGCTGCAGCCGAGGCCGAAGTGACCCGTCTTCGTCTCGCCGAGCAAATGAGGCTCCAGCGCGAAGCGGCGGCGCGCCGTGAAAGAGAGCGCCAAGAGGAAGAACGCCGAGAAGCCTCTCGCCGCAGCTCCAGCTCCAGCAGCGGCAGTTACGGCGGCGGCCATTTCGGCGGCTCCCGCTCGGGAAGCAGCGGCGGAAGTTTCGGCGGCTCCCGCTCGGGAAGCAGCGGCGGACATTGGTAGTCATGTGCGACAAGGGATTGCGGAGCTTGCTTTCCCTCTTGGCGGCGCTTCTGGTCTGCGCGACACCCGCCGCGGCGCTGAGGATGGCCGCCGTGCCGACACAAGGCGCTTGCTGCGCCGTCGTTCCAGCCGCCGTCGTTCCCGTTTCCGCCGTTAGCGGCGGCCAAGGAATCGCCGCGACCTCGTTCCCGTCTCTGGTTCCTTCCCTGTCGTTGGCCGTATCCCCCTCAAACGTCGTCCCTTCTCTTGCCGCTCACGCCGCGATTCTTAGCGCCTCCAAACGGACTCCCGCGATCATCCCGGCCGCGTTGACTTCCGACGTTCCGGCGTCAATAAAGATCGCCGGCAAATCCTTCTCTCTAACGCCGGCCGGTGAGACGGACGCGTTAACCCCGGTCTCCGGCGACGAGCTCTTTGACGGCGCCGCGCGCATTCCCACGGTGGCCGCGGCGCTCACGCGCGGCGCCGAGCGCGGCGTCTCGATGTCGGAAATCGCGCACGCGATCGCCGGCTCGAAAAAATTGTCGGAGGCCGGCGGACGCCTGATCGACCTCGGCCTGTTGGATCCGTCCGATGTCAACTCCCATCAGCCGGACATGCTGACTCAGCTCAATACCTTGATCGAGGGCCTTTGGCGCGAGACCTCTCCCGCCCTGGAATTGGAGCAAGGCATCGACCGGAATTGGTCCGTTCCCGCTTTGATCGTCCGCCAAGGTCAGACGGCCTTTTACATCCATCCGATCGCTCACGGACGCGTCAACCCGGACAACCGCGGCCCCGTCCGCCGCCTCATCAAGGAGATCAAGGCCTCCGGAGGCCTCCTCTATTCCGAGCAGGATCTGCCGCATATCTATGGCTATCGGGATGGCCGCGAATTTCTCGATCACGCCGTCGCAAACGAAGAACCCGTGTCCGTGCGGGACGCCGATGCCGCCATTGGACCTATGCGGATATTGCAGGCGATTGATCGCGCGCTCTACGGCCTGATACCGCTCGGAGTCCTTGCCTGGAGCGCGTTCCAGGCCCCGTCTCATCCCTGGGCCTGGTGTCTTTTCGGCGCCGCTTCGGTTGCGATCTGGCTTTTTGCGCGGGCCTACAAGCCCCTCTTGCGCTGGCGCCGACTGCTGAAAGCCGCCCAAATGAGCGCGAAGGGCGACGTGGACGGCGCGGCTTGGTACGCCGCCGACGCCGCCGCCTTTTACGGCCGCCTGATCGACCCCGCGGCGCTGCGCCGCCTGCGCCTGCCTTTGCCTCTTGGCCTGGGGTCGGACTGGTACTCGCAGCGTTCTCTAGGCATGGCCGACGCCCTCGCGCCGGACGCCGCGTCGCGCGGCGCCAAGCAAGTTCACGTGCTCGCCGGCTACGAGCACGCCCTCGAAATCGCCTGGCGGCTCGAGAATCCCAAGGGGTCAAGGGCCTAGACATGGGTCCCATCTCCCGCGGCTCAAGGTCCCAAAATGATGTGGGCCTTAAGAATTCCTGCAACAAGTCCTTAGGCTCATGCGCTGAAATGACCCGCACGCTACACTTAACCTGGCTTTTGGAGGCCATACCAATGAAGAAGTCCCTGTCTACAACGCTCGTCGCCGCTCTCTTGATCACCGCCCCCGGCCCACTGGCCACGCGCGCCGCGGCCCAGGTCTTCACGGGCAATTCCCGAGTCGCCCCCATCACGTCTGCGTTGAACGTCACTGGTTCGTCCCTCAAAATGAATATCGCCGCCCCTACGGCTATTCCCGGTCTCGCCAACGTTCCAGGTTTGACCGGCTTCTCAGTGAAACCAATCACGCCGATCCCATCGCAGACCGTCCTGCTTGTCAAGCCGATCGCCGCAACCGGCAACGCCGCGACCATGACGACCTTCCTGCAGCCCGCCGGCGACCGAACTGACGACGCCACAAATCTCAATAATCTGTTCGAGAACAGCATACCCTCGGCCATAACGGATGGCCCCTCGGTCCTGGGCCGCACGGACGTTTCGCCCCGTCTCCCTTTGGCCAGCAACGTTTCCACGACGAAGTTTTCGAGCGCTGTTCCCCTTAAGAAGGACGGCACCAACGGCGGCTCCATCGCCACGATCGGTTTCATCGGAGCCGTCGCGATCCTCGCGGGATACATATTCTCACCGACGTTCCGAGCGACGGTCAAGCGCATATTGAGCGCGACTTTGGGCTGGACGGGTCTTTTCGCCAGGAAGCTGGAGACCCCCGAGGTCATGGCCGAGCGCCTGACGCAGCAGCTCGAGCAGGAAGAGAAGGGCTACGACGCCCTCGTCCAGGAGGCGGCCACCGAGGTCGCGCGCATCGCGGGGGAAATCGAGGCTCTCCAGAAGAAGTTTCAGATTCTTCAGGACCGCATCGAGGCCATCTTGATGGACTCCGACGAGAAGAATGATCCGGCGGCAGGCAAGCCCAAGGGCGAGCAGGAAGTGGTGCAGGTCGCGCTTGAAGCGATGCAGGCCTCTCTGACGGCCGCGCAGGCGAACTTGGAGAACGCGCAGCTGGAGCGCACGCGCTTTTACACGACCAAGGCGCAGAAGATCGAGGAGGTGAAGTCAACGCTATCCAAGGTACGACGCGCCCGCTTTGAAACGCGGCAGGCGGAGCTCAAGAAGCAGCACACGTCGGGCGACCGTCAGAATACGGGAAAACGCCTGGAAGAGGCGGCTCAAGAAGTGATCGCCAAGGGCAAGGGCGCCAAGACGGCCGCCGAAACGAACCCCGACGCGATCGCGGACCAGGCCGTGGCCGAGGCGACGGAACGCAAGCGCAACGCGGATCTCAAGGAACTCAAGGAAAAACTGGAGAAAAAGAAAGACGGCACCAACGGCGGCTCCATCGCCACGATCGGTTTCATCGGAGCCGTCGCGATCCTCGCGGGATACATATTCTCACCGACGTTCCGAGCGACGGTCAAGCGCATATTGAGCGCGACTTTGGGCTGGACGGGTCTTTTCGCCAGGAAGCTGGAGACCCCCGAGGTCATGGCCGAGCGCCTGACGCAGCAGCTCGAGCAGGAAGAGAAGGGCTACGACGCCCTCGTCCAGGAGGCGGCCACCGAGGTCGCGCGCATCGCGGGGGAAATCGAGGCTCTCCAGAAGAAGTTTCAGATTCTTCAGGACCGCATCGAGGCCATCTTGATGGACTCCGACGAGAAGAATGATCCGGCGGCAGGCAAGCCCAAGGGCGAGCAGGAAGTGGTGCAGGTCGCGCTTGAAGCGATGCAGGCCTCTCTGACGGCCGCGCAGGCGAACTTGGAGAACGCGCAGCTGGAGCGCACGCGCTTTTACACGACCAAGGCGCAGAAGATCGAGGAGGTGAAGTCAACGCTATCCAAGGTACGACGCGCCCGCTTTGAAACGCGGCAGGCGGAGCTCAAGAAGCAGCACACGTCGGGCGACCGTCAGAATACGGGAAAACGCCTGGAAGAGGCGGCTCAAGAAGTGATCGCCAAGGGCAAGGGCGCCAAGACGGCCGCCGAAACGAACCCCGACGCGATCGCGGACCAGGCCGTGGCCGAGGCGACGGAACGCAAGCGCAACGCGGATCTCAAGGAACTCAAGGAAAAACTGGAGAAAAAGAAAGACGGCCTCAACGGCGGCTACATAAACGCAAAGAGCGTCAAACTCCTCGCCGGCGCGGTCGCAGTGGGCCTGTCCCTTCTCGCGCCCTTATGGGGCACCGCCGCTCTCGTCGTCGCCGGTCTCATCGCGATGGCGGCGCTTTCTCCCAAGAACCAGAAGTCCACAGCCCGGATTTTGTTCGGAGTGGGCGGGACCACGGGAATTATCGGCGCCCTGTCGCTGGTGGTGGCATCGAAATTCGGCGTCGTATTGAGCCTGGGCTTCGGCAGCGCGTTCGGCTTCTTCGTTCCGGCCGTCATGGCCGTGATCATGGGCGTTCTGCTTTACCGCAGCGCGGGGAAGAAGGCGTCGGTTTCCATCGCCCAGCCCCAGCCTGTGGCGCTGGGGAACGACGCCCGGCCTATAGCGGCGGTTGTGCCCACGGTTCTCAAGGAAGTCGCGAAGACCGGCGAGGTGATCGTGGACATGGCTGAGAAGACCGCCGCTGCCGCAAAAGAGGCATCCGCCGCCGCGCTCGAGGTCAGCAAGAAGGCGCACGCGGCCGCCAACACGGCGCTCACTCAGTTCGCGGCAAGTCTTGAAACTCCCGCGGTCAAACGCGAGATGTACGAGCAGGCTATTGCCGAGCAGGAACGCCTCATAGATAAGGCCATCTCTGCCGCGGCCCTAGCGGTCGCACGCCTCCTGACTGCAATAGAAAGCCCGGAGTTCAAAAAGGTTTCGCCTAAAACTGCCGCCAAGATCACCGGTGATCTCCAGGAATCCATAAAGACCCTGGACGCCGCCCAGGCCCAGCGCGCCTCTTTACGTGGGAGCCTCTGAGTCGTCGAGAACCACTACAACAACTAGGGCCAGGAGGCTCAACCTAGTCTTTCGGACCCCCGAAGGCCCGCGCGCAAGCGCGGGCCTTCATCGTGGTCGGGATCGGAGGGGCAGACGAATTATCAATATCCCTAGCCGTTCACCGACGCCCTGCGGGACTTGAATTTGATCAAGCAGTACATCAGAATGCCGCCGACCCCCAAGAAAGCCATATCCCACCCGAAACTTGCGACGAGGTGATACCAAACGACCCCTGCAAACACGGCGAGACAACCGACGACGGCCTTTTCATACGCGTCAAAAGAAGAGTCACACTGGAGATACCCAAGCGCTTCAGAGTGATGGATATAAGACCTGAGCTTGCGCTTGTTCCACCAGTCGATGTCAACCAACTGAGCGCCGTAGTTGAAACGGGAAATGGCGGAATCGCGTTTTTTCCAGACGATTTGAACCCGACCGTTGAGCGACCTGCCGCTGGGAAGGTCCATGCGCATTTGACAGCAATCTCCGACATTGAACTCGACGGGCCCTTCCATCGCCACCCCCGTTTCGCTGATATTGCCGACAGCGACGTCGCAGACCGCGCGACCGCGATGGGAATCGGTGTGGAGCAAGGCGGAAGTGTTGACGGGCACTCTCGTCGAACGCCGTTTTTCGTTCTTGGCGATGTTCATGGTGCTCCTCTTGTTTGCGGTGTTGCATCGCAGAGTAGCCGCAATTCCCGCATTAATCCAGTAAATAACTGGTAAAAACGGTAAATTTACGGTAACGCAACCAAGACTTCAGGCTATGATGACCACCCCCAAGCACCCCGCAATGCCTTGAAGCCGGCCTCATAGGTCAGCGGGGCCAAACCGATGGCCACCGCCAGGCGCGAGGAGTCGAGCGAACTGTCGCGCGGCCGCGGGGAGGCGAACTTCACGTCTATGGCCCGCCCCGGATGGATGAGATTTTCGTTGAAGCCCATCACGCGCGCGAAAGTCACCGCGGCCTCGAAGCGCGTCGCCCGCTCCGCTCCACCCCAGTGGAACACGCCCTCAAGGTCGGGATCGGCGAGGAGCTTGGCCACTACCTCAGGCAGCTGGTCGGCGGCCGTCGAGGTGCGCCACTGATCGGTGAAGGCCGACACGGTCTCGCCGGCCGCCAGGTTAGCGCGCATCACGTCGACAAACCCGGGGCGTCCGCCCAATGGCCTGCCATACGCAGTCGAGATCCTCAGCACCACGGCGCCGGGGGCGCGCACGAGCGCGGCCTCCTCGCCGGCGACCTTGCCGCGCGCGTATACCCCGCCCGGATTAGGGATGTCGCCCTCGGTGTACCAACCGCGCTCGCCATCGAACACGAGGTCGGTCGAGAAGTAAACGAGGCGCGTCCCGCTGGCGCCACACAGCATTCCCAAAGTCTTCACCGCGTCCACGTTCACGCGTTTGGCCCGATCCGGGTCCTTCTCGCAGGCGTCCGGATCGGACTCGCCGCCGGCGTGGATGACGACTTGAGGAGCGGCGGCGTCGAAGGCGCGGCGGATCGAATCGGACTTGGCCAGGTCCATATCCAAAGCCCCCTCCCCGGCGGCCGTCCGGGAGGCCCGGAACACTTTCCAGGACCCCTGCAAAGCGGGGACCAGACGTCTTCCGATGTACCCGGTGGCGCCGGTCAGTAGAAGGGCGGGGGACGTCATTTTCACCTAGGTCCTTAGGCCCAGACCGGCGAGGGCAGTATGCCTCAGGTTGGATCGAGCCGGAGCGACTATACTGGTTTTATGATGAATAGAACAGAGTTAGCCGCCCTCCTCCTCGCGGCCAATGACATGTTCGCGAAGTAACGCCTCGCCCGATATCACGCAGGAAGGCCGGCCCCTCGATGGGCCGGCCTTCCTAGTGAGTTGCTCCTGCGCCCAGGCGCTGCGCAAGCGCGACGGCAAGGTCAAGACGATCAACCGGAACATCCTGCGCGTCGTGCGCAGGACGGTCATCGATACATCATGCGTGAAGCGGAATCACTAGGCCCTTTGTATTGTATCCGATGGGCCCTTTGCCTCAGGTGCACGGGTCCCCCTTACGGCTAAACTCAACGTATGCGAAGGACCCTGGCCGTATTCTTAGCCGCAGCCCTGTTCTGGCTGTCTCCGGGATTAGGCGCTCATGAAGCGGCTGCGGCGGTCACGGGAAGTTTTAAGGCCCCCGGGAATATCGTCACGCTCGGGCTACCGGTCGTCGGGCTGGCATCCATCCTTGGCGCCAGGGAAGGACCGGGGGAAACTTCTTTAGGCCTGGTCTCAGTCCCGGCACCGGCCCCTTCTTTACTGCCTCTGGTTCCCTCGGGGGAGCTTATGGCGCCCACGGCTTTTGAAGGGCTGGTCAAGACGGTGAATGTCTTGGCTCAGCCTCAGAGCGACGCCGGCAGCCTGCTTGACAGCGTCTTCGACGCTTCTCTGGGCGCCTCTCCCGCCAGCCCGATCGTTCTCGGCTTCGGCGGCCAGGGCCCCACCGGCCTCGGCGCCCCGACCTACAAGTCCTTCTCACGGGACTCTAATCCCGGGCCCGGCGCCCCGCGCGAGCGGAAGCCCACGCTCAAGGAGCGGATCAATCAGACCTACGGCCGCTTCCTGACCCTTCTGAAAAGGACGTCGGCCGAGATATTCATCGTCGGCGCCATCGGCCTGGTCATCGGTGCAGGCTACGGCGCCCACCATGAGACTGTCCGGGCCAAGTACATCCCGCTGGGTTTCTCCGAGATCCACCAGATCGAACGCGACGCCCACTATCAGAACGCCGCCATCGAGCCGATGACGCGCTATTTGACCGGGGCCAACGACCTGACCATGAAGGTCTTTGAGTCCTGGAATGAGTCCCATGAGCGCACCTACGCCGGCAGCAACGTCAAATACTTCGCCTCCGAGCTTGACCGCCGCATGGACCCGGCGCTCAAGTTCCATCTCTACGAGATATATGACTATCTGCGCGATTTGCCGAGCCAGGCGGATTCCGCCCTCTTGGAACTCAACCCGTTCCTCACGGTGAACAACGGCCTACAGTCCGTGAACTCGGATTTTTCCCGTTCCTGGAGTGAGTCCCATATCGACAGCTATCGCACAGAGTATTATACGGTCACCGTCGATGACGGCGGCGGCAAGAGCCATACGGAGACGCGCAGCCGCCGGGTCTATGACCACACCACGCACTCCTACCGCTATGACAAGCCGGCCGGAGAGAGAGCTTCCTCCGGCTTGGACGCCTTGATCGACAAGATCGGCACGCTGACGTTTCGGGAGACGTTGCGCACGGCCTCCCAGACCAACGCCGAGGGCGAGTATGGGGCGGAGAAGAGCCGCCGCAACTTTTCCAGACACCGCCCGACGCAGAAGGAACTCTTTGAGTTTGCCAATATGTGGGCCACCGGTTCCACGCTTAATGCGAATCTGCCCGCCATCATGGCAGGCTGGGCGGCTTTGAGGAATGACGCCGACATATGGCGTTCGGCCAAGACCCAGGCGCAGGACGCTTGGTACATCACTCATTCGCACTCCGATGCCGGGCCGCGCGAGTATCAAGCGGCCCAGACGGCCCTCAGCAATGGCCTGGCGACCGCGACCGCCGTCAGCGAGATCGTCGAGGGCATCACCTTCACCCGAGCCCAGTTGCCGGTTCTCGAGGCCATGATCCGTCAGATCATCGATATCGAGATGAATTACAAGAAGGGCGACTCCAAGAAGCTGATGCGCCAGATCGTGGCTCTGTCCCAGGATATCTACGGCAAGAACTTCAAGAACGGCTTCGACGTCGATCCCTATCGTGTCTGGTTCGTCCTTCTGTTGGCCCTCTCCGGCCTGGTGGCCGGAGGCCTGGCCGGCTGGGGTCTGGACTATGCGGGCGACAAGAAAGGCTGGTACAACAAGCTCCTGCTGAGGGGCAACAGGAGCTACTAACTAGTTGCTCCTGAAAAAGTGACTGAGAAAACGGCTTTAAGGCTCAATCAATCATCGACAGGGAGCCAGTCCTCATGAAAACAAAAAAACTGTGGCCGATCGTGCTTGGCGCGGGGCCCGAAATGAAAGTTTTGTTGTTCATGGGAGCGTTGTGCGCGTTCGCTATTGAGCGGGTTGACGCGGGCGGCATGGAGAACGGCTTCGCGGCGATCAGCGCGGACGTCAAGGCGCAATCCAAGGACCTTCGCAAACACGTTGCGGAAAAGGCGGAGTGGGCCGTTGCGGCGCAGCAGGACGGGGTGCGCTTCCAAGATAATGTGCCGGCAGCCATCCAGAACCAGATGCGCGAAGACCTGGATTTCCTCCAGACCATCCAGGGAAACGGAGCCTCGCCGCTGCATAGGGAGATCTTCGGTCCGGTTGATGGCCCCTCCTATTTCCGATTCTTCGAGTCTCGAATTAAAACTGTCGGCTACAACGAGAAAGACCATCGTCCCGACGTGCTGGCCAGCGTGGATATCGCCGAACCAGACACCCTGTGGCTGACGCAGCTATATGCGAAAGTGAATGTGCCGCGGATATATCGCCTGGCGGCCCTATTGCATGAATCCCGACACGCGGAGGATGAGAACTTCAACTGGCCTCACTCGGATTGTCCAGACCCCTTCAAGGACGAAAAAGGGGACGACATCCGAAGCATCGTGACGGGCGTTCCGTTGGCCGGCCTTCCTGCCTGCGACAGGACGGCGGTGGGCTCTTATGGCATCCAGACCATCATGCTGAAAAATATAGAGAGGTTTTGCTCAAGCTGCAATGAGAGCACGCGGAAATATGCCGGCTTCTACGGCGACAATTTCTTCAAGCGGATCATCGATCGGGAGGCGAAGAAGGCGCTCCAAGAAGATCTGTACCCATGAAAAAGACCGGCCCGGGCGCGATCCTCCATCGTGTCCGGCGGGACGGCTGGCAGTTCCTCGGGCGCATGACCCAGGTCTCGGAAGTTTTCCCCGAGAATGAGAACCCAACGGAA
>JBBTJN010000122.1:0-13990 GCA_038059415.1 Elusimicrobiota bacterium
TCTGCGCCGCCGCCTCGCGGTTCTCCGAGCCGGTGTTGTAGGTGAGCGTGAAGCGCAGGCCCTTATCCCAGAGCCGCCCGCCCCACGCCCTGCGCAAGTGCGCCTCCGCTTTCTTGAGGTCATAGGAGTAGCGCGGCTGACCCGCGTCGTAGCCGGGGACGTTCGGCGGGATCGGGCCGAGCGCGCGCGCCGCCGTGCCCTTGAAGGTGTCGCGCAGGATCGCCTCGTAGTCGAACGCGTATGAAAAACCCCACCGGACGTCGGAATCGGCGAAAAAATCCGGCGGGATGCCCTCGCCGTCGAGCTTGCCCGAGCCGATGTCGGGGTTGGCGACGAGGTTGATCTTGACCGTGAAGAACATCGCGGGGTCGGTCTGCAGGCGGCGCAGGCCGTCGAGCAAGGTCACGCCCGGGATGCCGACCAACTGTGAAGCGTAGGGACGCGGAGTTTCGATTATATCCGCGTCGCCGGCCTGGAGCATGAGCCTGCGCGTGTTGAGCTCGGGCACGGCCTTGACCAGGACCTGTTTGAGCTTCGCGGGGCCGCGGAAGTACGCGTCGTGGCGTGACAGCAAAACGTAGCGGGCGGTCTTATCCCAGCGCACGAGCTTAAAAGGGCCTGCGCCGTTCATGTTCTGATACAGATAGGATTTTTCCTTCGGCGGATCGTTGAAATTCTTCCAGGTTTCCGCCGTTCCGTCCCAATCGCCGTGCGCGACGGCCCAGGCCTTGGGAACGACGTACGACCATCTCGCCATGATCCCGAGGAACGGCCCGAAGGGGCGCGGCAATGATATCACCACGTCGTTGCCGTTCAAACTGACGGCTTTCTCAAGCGAAGCATAATCCAGGGTAATCGTCCCCGAGGAATTCCGGGTCGAGGGGACGCCCGCGATCGGCTCCAGCAGGAGCCCCGAGGGCCCCCCCGCACGGTCCGTGATCATGAATCGAAGGAGCGAGTACCTCACGTCCTCGGGCGTGACCTCGGCGCCGTCGTGAAACTTGACGCCCTTGCGGATCGGGAAGCGGTAAATCAGGCCGTCCGGCGAGATCAGCCCGTTCGCACGGGAAGGAACCTTCGCCGCGATCCGCGGCTCAAACTCGGAGAGCGACGAGCCCTGGAACGCGATCACGGTCTCATACACGTTCTGTATCACCGACTGGCTCGATGCGTCGTACGGATAGGCCGGGTCGAGTCCTCCGACCTCGCCGATCTCCAGGTTCGTGAACATGTCCGGACTCTTGACCGTTTCGGCGGCGGACGCAGCGGCGGCGGCCAGTAGAAGGGCGGTGAGCATTCCGGCACGATAGCGCTTTCGCTCCTTTCGATACTTGACCGAGATCAACTTCCACCAGGCGATGCCGTGATAGAATCGGGCCATGGAAGCCAACGCCAACTGCACGTCTCGATGTTCCTGCCGCATCATCCAGTTCCTTGAGTCCTCGATCGGCAAGAAGATCATGGTCGCCTTGGCCGGAGTCCTGCTGTGCGGCTTCCTGATCGCCCACCTGCTTGGAAATCTCCTGATGTTCGTCGGCGGCGAGGCCTTCAACCGCTACGCCGAGACGCTCGAGCACAACCCGCTTCTGCCGGTCGCCGAGATCGGCCTTGTCGCTCTCTTCCTCATGCACGCTGCTCTCTCGGTGCGCGCGACGCTCGCCAACCTCTCCGCCCGTCCCGTGGGCTACGAGGTCTACAAGGGCAAGGGCGCGCGCACGCCCGGTTCGCGCACGATGGCCTGGACGGGCACCTTGATCCTCGCCTTCATCATCATCCACGTCGCGACCTTCAAGTTCGACATCGGCGGCCTCAAGGGCCAGGTCGCGGGCCAGGAGGAGAGTCTGTTCGCTCACGTGCTCGGCTGGTTCGACAACCCCCTCTACGCGGCCTTCTACGTTCTCGCCGTCGGCGGCGTGGGGCTTCATCTGTCGCACGGCGTGCAGAGCGCGCTGCAGACGTTCGGCATCAGCCACCCGCGCTACACTCCCCTCCTCAAAAAAGCCGGCCTCGCCTTCGCCTTCCTGATTTTCTCCGGTTTTGCGTCCCTGCCCTTATACTTCGGCTTTTTTTATAAAACCAATCCGGCCTGCTGCGCTCCGATCGAAGGAGGCTCCAAATGAAGCTCGAATCCAAGGTTCCGACCGGCCCGATCGAGAAATCGTGGGATAAGCACCGCTTCGAGCTGAAGCTGGTCAACCCGGCCAACAAGCGCAAGTTTAAGATTCTCGTCGTCGGGACCGGCCTGGCCGGCTCCTCCGCCGCCGCCAGCTGTGCCGAGCTCGGCTATCAGGTCGAGTCCTTCTGCGTCCAGGACTCCGCTCGCCGCGCGCACTCGATCGCGGCGCAGGGCGGAGTCAACGCCGCCAAGAACTACCCGAACGACGGCGACTCCATTTGGCGGCTATTTTATGACACGGTGAAAGGCGGCGACTTCCGCGCCCGCGAGGCCAACGTGTACCGCTTGGCCCAGGTCTCCAACGCCATCATCGACCAGTGCGTGGGCCAAGGCGTGCCCTTTGCCCGCGAGTACGGCGGCACGCTCTCCAACCGCTCCTTCGGCGGCGCGCAGGTCAGCCGCACGTTCTACGCGCGGGGACAAACCGGCCAACAACTCCTGTTGGGCGCCTATTCAGCGTTGATGCGCCAAGTCGGCGCCGGAGCCGTCAAGCTGCGCACCCGCCGCGAGATGCTCGACTTGGTCGTCATCGACGACGTCGCGCGCGGCATCATCGTGCGCGACCTCGTCACCGGAAAGCTCGAGCGTCACATGGGCGACGCGGTCCTGCTCTGCACGGGCGGCTACAGCAACGCGTTCTACCTGTCGACGAACGCCAATACCTGCAATGTGACGGCAACCTGGCGGGCGCACAAGCGCGGCGCCGCCTTCGCCAACCCGTGCTACACTCAGATCCATCCGACCTGCGTCCCCGTTACCGGCGAGTACCAGTCGAAGCTGACGCTCATGTCCGAGTCGCTGCGCAACGACGGTCGCGTATGGGTTCCCAAAAAGAAGGGCGACAAGCGCAGGCCCCAGGAGATTGCCGAGGACGAGCGCGATTACTATCTGGAGCGCAAGTACCCCGCCTTCGGCAACCTCGTCCCCCGCGACATCGCCTCGCGAGCGGCCAAGCAGATGACCGACGAAGGCCGCGGCGTGGGCAACACCGGCCTGTCGGTGTACCTCGACTTCAAGGACGCGATCACCCGCATCGGCCGGGACGCGGTCAAGGAGAAGTACGGCAATCTCTTCGACATGTACCACCATATCACCGATGAGAACCCGTACGAGCAGCCGATGCGCATCTATCCGGCGGTGCACTACACGATGGGCGGCCTGTGGGTGGACTATAACCTGATGACCACGATCCCGGGCCTGTTCTGCCTGGGCGAGGCCAACTTCTCCGACCACGGCGCCAACCGCCTCGGCGCCTCGGCGCTGATGCAGGGCCTAGCGGACGGCTATTTCGTCCTGCCCTATACGATCGGCGGCTACCTAACGGGCACAAAGCTCCCCAAGGTGACGACCGAACACAAGGCGTTCGCCGCGGCCGAAGGCGCCGTCAGCGCCCGCACCAAGATGCTGCTCGGGGCCAACGGCAAAAAGGCGCCTGCGCAATTTCACAGAGAGCTCGGCCACATCATGTGGGACAACGTCGGCATGGCCCGCAACGCGAAGGGCCTTCAGCTGGCCCTGTCGAGGATTCCCGAGATCCGTGCCGAGTTCTGGAAGAACGTCTCGGTCACCGGTGTCGGCGAAGACTTCAACCAGACGCTCGAGCGCGCCGGCCGCGTGGCCGACTTCCTCGAGTTCAGCGAGCTGCTGGCCCAGGACGCCCTCGCGCGCGAGGAATCCTGCGGCGGCCACTTCCGGGAAGAGCACCAGACGCCCGACGGCGAGGCCAAACGCGACGACGAGAAATTCGCGCATGTCGCCGCGTGGGAGCACAAAGGCGAGGGCCGGACGCCCGAGCGCCACACCGAGACCCTGACGTTCGACAACGTTCACATCGCGCAGAGGAACTACGCCTAACATGGATATCACTCTAAAGATCTGGCGCCAGAAGAACGCGTCCGAGACGGGCGCGCTCGTGGAATACACCGTCACGAAGGTCGTGCCGGAGATGTCCTTCCTCGAGATGCTCGACACCCTCAACGAACAACTCGTGACCAAGGGCGAAGACCCGGTCGCCTTCGACAGCGACTGCCGCGAGGGCATCTGCGGCATGTGCGACCTTGTCATCGACGGCCAGGCCCACGGCCCGGACAAGGGCGCGACGACCTGCCAACTCCACATGCGGCGTTATAAAGACGGCGCCGTCGTGACGGTGGAGCCCTTCCGCTCGAAAGCCTTCCCCCTCGTTAAGGACCTCTGCGTGGACCGCTCCTCCTTCGACCGCATCCAGGCCGCCGGCGGCTTCGTTTCCATCAACACCGGCAACGCCATGGACGCCAACGCGATCCTGATTGCCCATTCCATGGCCGAGAAAGCCATGGACGCCGCCTCCTGCATCGGCTGCGGCGCCTGCGTAGCCGCCTGCCCGAACGCCTCGGCGATGCTATTTGTCGCGGCCAAAATCAGCCAGTACGCTCTCTTGCCCCAGGGCCAGCCCGAGCGCGAGAAGCGGGTGCTCGCCATGCGCGAAATGATGGACGAGGAGGGGTTCGGCCACTGCACCAATGAGTACGAGTGCGAGGCGGCCTGCCCTAAAGAAATCAAGATCTCCAACATCGCGCGGCTTAACCGCGAGTTCCTGCGCGCGACCTTGATCGCGGAATAGGCGCGGCCCGTCTTTAAGGGTTTGCGCCGATGAGTATCCGGCCGCATTTGCGCGCCTGCAACGGCAGGCAGACGGTGAAAGTGGCGCCGCCTTCCGGCCGGTTCGTCACCCGGATGGCCCCGCGGTGGGCCCTGACGATGCTGAGGGCGATGGCAAGCCCAAGGCCGATGCTCCGCTCGCCGGCGGTCGGCTTGGCGCTGGTACGACCGAACTCCTGGAAAAGAAGCGCCAGCTCGTTTTGCGGGATGCCCTGCCCCTGGTCGGAGACCGAGATCTCGACGTCGTCGGCGACGACCCGCGCGCGGAGAGTAATGGTGGTCTTCGGCCGCGAGTACTTGATGGCGTTGTTGATGAGGTTGTCGAAGGCCTGCGTGAGCCGGGAACGGTCCACCGTCAGAGACGGAAGTTCCGACGGCGCCTCCAGCTTGATGTCGATGGACTTCGCCTGAGCGAGGATCTGATTGTCGGAGAGCATATCCTCGAGAAACTTCCGAAGATCGAGGCGACCCAGGCTCAGCTCAATGCCGCGCGCCCGGATAACGCTCACGTCCAGAATGTCCTCGGTAATCGAGAGCATCTGCCTGCAGTTGCGCAGGACGATGTCGATCTGCTCCGTGAAGAGCGGGCTGGTCGTCTCTTCCTTCATCAGCGCAAGATAGGCGATCACCACGGTGAGCGGGCTGCGCAAGTCGTGGGCCGCGATGCCCATGAGCCGGTTCTTCATCTCATCGGACTCTTTCAAATCACTGTAGAGACGGGCTCTCTCGACCGCACGGGAAAGGAGGCTGGCGACCCAACGGAAGGAGGCGATATGATCTTCGCGATAGATCGCCCTCCTCTTGCTGGCGAAGAAGACGAACCCGACCGCCCTGCCTTGGACGATCAATGGGTACGTCAGGTTGGAGCGCATCCCCTCGGCGACGATGCGGCGCGTGGAGTCGGACTGGGGATGCGCGCGCAGGTATGCCTTGAGGTCGTTGATGATTCGGGGCTTGCCCGTCTTAAGTATCTTGGCCAAGCTGCTGCCCTGCAGAGGCGCGCGATAACCCGAGCGGATGAAGCGGGCGCTCGCGCCGGAGTGCGCGCCGATGGCGCGGACCATGCGCCCCTTATCGACGATCAACGCCACCCCGATGCGGTCGTAAGGCAGGAACCTGTGGAAAGATTTATAAACCCGCCTCAGGATATGATCGATACGGACGACGGCGGAGAGATCCACGGCGATGCGCACCACACTGGACATCTCGCGAAGCTGTTTGCGCAACGATGCGTGCGACTTCGGGTGAGGCGGGGCTTTCATGGGAAATCCTAAACAATCAACGCCTCCAAATGTTACCATAGCGCCATGCGCCGGAGCAAAGAGACCTCTGTCCCGCCCAAGGTCCTTCTCGTCGATGACGATAGCGACGGCCTGAAGCTCCAGCAATTCGTCCTGAGGCGGGAGGGCTACGCGGTCGAACCCGTCTGTTCGGGGAAACAGGCGCTGACGGCGGCGCTCTCCCGGCGGCCGGATATCGTTGTTTCCGATGTTCAGATGCCGGAGATGGACGGCTTCGAGCTGTGTGATCGGCTGCGGCGCGATCCGCGGACCTCCGGCATCCCCATACTCCTCATGTCGGGCCAGAGCAAGACGGAAACAGATCAGCTCAAGGGTCTGGAAGGAGGTGCGGACGACTATATGCTCAAGCCCTTCACGCCTCGATATCTCATCGCAAAGGTGAAGGCCCTCCTTCGGCGCTACCGGGCTCCGGAGGCTTTGAGCCGGATATTGAAAACGCACGGTCTTTCCCTCGATGTCGCCGCGCGCACCGTCAAGCGGGACGACGGAGGGCTCATCAGATTGACGCGTAAGGAGTTTGATCTCTTGACCATCTTTCTTGAGAGGCCCGGGCGCGTGCTCACCCAGCGCGTGCTCTTGGAGTCCGTGTGGGGCTACGACCTCGCCGACTACAACGATCCGCACACGGTCACCGTGCATCTCTGTTCGCTGAGACGCAAGTTGGGCAAGGCGCTGGGCGAGAGCATCGTCACCGTTCCCGGGATGGGCTATCGTTTCGAGTCCTCCGGCAATATTTGATATTTACCGTACCTCCCTTCCCTACACTATTCCCGTAGCGGCGCGACCTCATCGCGCCGCTGGGAGGCACATGGCGCAACCCGACCCGCTCGAGATGATGAAGTCGGAGATCGACGCTCTGCTCGGCGGCCACACGGAGCAAAGCGTGCCCGATCATTCCAAGGCGGGACGCGCCGCAGTAGGCGCCTCCGCCGCCGTGCCGGTCGCGACCCGTGCCCCCGCGCCCTCCGCGACGAAGACGATCCTCCTCGTCGACGACAACGACGACTACCGCAATCTGATCAAGAACCTCCTGACGGGGGAGTCCTACAAGGTCCTCGACGCCCAAAACGGGGTCGTGGCGATGACGCTCATCCGAAGGTCCAGCCCCGATCTCGTGATCCTCGATTTCAATATGCCGCAAATGAACGGCTATGAGTTGATCCAGGAGATTCGGCAGCACTGGGAGACGAGGAACATCCCGATCATCATGTTCACCGGGGCGTCAAACCGCGGAAACTTAAAGAGCCTGGACCTGCCCATCTCGGATTTCCTGGAGAAGCCCGTCACCAACCGGGTCCTCCTGCGAAGCGTGGCTTCCGCCCTCAACGTGAAACCGCCCGACGCCGCCGCGGCGCCGACCGAGCCGACGGCGGCCCCCGCCCCGATGGTGCTGACGTCCCGCGCCGGCGTGCCCCCAAACGAGCCTCCTCCTCCTCCTCCTCCTCCTCCTCTTCCTCCTCCTCCGCCACCGCTGCCGGCGGAGGCGAAGATTTATATGCCGCCGGCGGTGGATATCGCCATGCCGGCCCAGCCCGTGGAGGTCTTGCTCACGGTCCCCGATCCGGCCATCGAGGAGTGGCAGGCGGAGGACGATTCCGCGCTCGAGCTGCTCGAAAACTCGGAGAAGGCCGAGGCTCACGAGGAATACGGCCTCGAGCGACTGGCCAACGACTCTCCGTTGATTGCGCGCGTCAACCGCATCCTGCTCATGGCCGTCGACGCCCACGCCTCGGACATCCACATCGAGCCCCAGGAGAAGCACGTCTCGGTGCGCCTGCGCATCGACGGCTCGCTTAAACCGTTGTGCACGCTGCCCATCGCGCTGCACCCCCGCCTCTGCGCTCGCATAAAGATCATGGCAAGCATGGTCATCACCGAACGGCGTCTCCCGCAGGACGGACAGTTCCGGGTCGTGGTCAAGGGCAATAAGATCGAGTTCCGGGTCAGCACCCTGCCCTGCTCCCGCGGGGAGAAGATCGTCATGCGCATCCTGGGTCAGAGCAAGCTCAAGGGCGACCTGTCCCAGCTCGGCATGACGCCGCGGGAACTCGACTGCGTACGCCGCGCGATCAAATCGCCTCACGGCCTCATCCTCGTGACGGGCCCGACCGGCAGCGGCAAGACGACGACGCTCTACACCATGATCACCATGCTCAATCGGCCCGATGTCAACATCATGACCGCGGAGGACCCCATCGAGTACGAGGTCCCGGACATCTCGCAGGTGAAGGTACACCCCGCCATCGGGCTGACCTTCGAGAGCGTACTGAGATCTTTCCTGCGCCAGGACCCCGACATCATGCTGATCGGCGAGATCCGAGACCTTGAGACCGCGGAGATCGCAGTGAAGGCCTCGATTACCGGACATCTCGTCTTATCGACGCTCCACACCAACAGCGCTCCAGCCACGATCGTCCGCCTGACCCACATGGGCGTAGCGCCGTTTCTAGTCGCGGCCAGCGTCAAGCTGGTCATCGCGCAGCGCCTGATCCGGCTGCTCTGTCCGTCCTGCAAGACGTCGGCTCCGCTCTCCGACGAAGACAAAAAGTTCCTCACCGAGGCTGAGATCAGCCAGTTGAAGCTGACCTTCCACAATGCCGGCTGCACGGCCTGCCGCCAGACGGGCTATATCGGGCGCCGCCCCGTCTTCGAGGTCATGCCCCTGAACAGTTCCGAGATGCGCCAGCTCATATGCGCGGGACGAGGCGCGGACCTGCTCTCCGATCTGGCCGTCTCCGAGGGCATGACGAGCCTGCGCCAGTCCGCAATGAACTGCGTGGCACAAGGCAATGCGACGCTCGAAGACGCGCTGAAGATCGTCCTGGGGGATTGATGGACTACCAACCGATGCCGAACGCCGAAGCTCATCTGGCCCGTCAGCATCCGACCGAGGTCTACACGTCCTTTCTCAACTGCCTCGGACGGGCGGTGAAGTGCGTCTCCCTTTACGGACCAAGCCACCCCCTGAGCGCGGATTATGTCAAAGAGTCCTTAAACCAGCTCATGCTGATCGCCAGCAGGACTCGCAGCGATCGTCTGGTCCTGACCCTGTCCGGCGACCGCATCCTGGTCAACGACATGCGTGCGACCGAGACCACTCAGACGCGCGAGGTCCTTAAGTTTTTTTTCGGCGCCTATGACTTGACGAGCATCACCATCCTTGCCGCGGCAAGCCTCGCGGAACTCTCCGGACTCTGCGTGTTGGCCGCATCCCCGGCGCAGTCTTCCGGGGAGAGCGCCTTCCGCGAGCTTCTCGCGAGAAAGGGGATGACGCACATCCTGTGCATAAGCGCGCCGGATAAGACGGAGAGCTTGACCAGAACGATCGTCCGGGAGCCGCTCCCGCCGTCGGCACCCACGCCGTCGGCACCCGCGCCGTCGGCGCCCGCGAGAAGGCCTTCGGCGTTCTCATTTGGCAGCCTGCTCAAGACCCTTGTCGAAAGCGCGGCCACCAATCCCGAGGAGAGACTCCAGCTCTACCAGGAAGCCGCAGGCCTGGTCAAGGAGGCGCTCAACCGTCGCGTCGATGAGGCCACGCACGAACTACACGCTGAGAAGCAGCGCCTCGTAGGTGAGAAGGTGCGCACGGACCAAGTTCTTTCTACGGTGGCGGACGGCAAAGTGATCGTCGACAAAGAGGGCAAGATCCTGATGATGAACGCGGCGGCGGAGTCCATCTCGGGGAAACGGCTCATCGACATGGTCGGCAAGCACATCACGGAAAGCGTAAACCCCGAGATACAGATGGTCACGATGTCCGAGGACCTCGAACTGCCGACCAATGAGAAGGAAGCCAAACAGATTCGCATCATCGCCCAGGAGGAGGTGGAGCGCGCGCTGAGGCGTTCGCTCGCCCTGGTGCAGGACGATGCCGGTCGCCTCGTGGGCACCTACTCGACGCTGCCGGATGTCGCAAAGTACAAGGAAGCCCTGCGCATGCAGGATGAGTTCCTCTCCCGCGTTACGCACGACCTCAAGGCCCCGCTGGCGTCGATCTCCTGCGGCCTGGAGATGCTCGCAGCGCGCATGGGGCCGAAGATGGCCGCCGAAGAAACGAGCTTCGTCGATATCTGTCTGCGAAATACCCGCCAGTTGGGCCGGATGATCAACGAAATTCTTGATTTCTCCAAACTCGAGTCCGGCCAGATGTCGGTCCACCCCGTCGCGACTCTTGTCACGACGCTATTGACGGAAACGGTCGAGGGTCTCGGGCCCTGGGCTAAAACGCGCGACATCTCGCTGAGCGCCGCGCCGGCCCCGGTTGGACTGACGGTCATCGCCGACCCCGTCAGGCTCATTCAGATCCTGACCAATTTGGTCGCCAATGCGATCAAGTCGACGCCGGCGGGAGGCCGCATCGTCGTCGCGGCAGGGTCGGGCACGGGCAAAGAGCGCGGCTGCGCGATCTTCTCCGTCATGGACACGGGCTGCGGCATCCCGAAAGAAGATCTGACGCGTATTTTCGGCAAGTTCTATCAAGTCGAGGCAACTCAAGAACGACGGGAGGGGGTGGGTTTGGGGTTGGCCATCGTTCAGGATCTGGTCACCCTCCATCGAGGCCGGGTCTGGGTGGAGAGCACGGTGGGGGAAGGCTCGTCTTTCTTCTTCACCATTCCCCTCGCCGGGGCGAGCGCCCCGGCGGAAGCCCTTCGCTGAGAACCTGAAGGGTAGACGGCGCGTTATCGGAGCACAAAGGAGAGCGGTATGACAATGGCGAGCGAGATGTGCAGGCCGACGGTCGTGGTCGTCGATGACGATGCTGACTTTCTGGAGCTGGTGGCGCGCTGGCTCAAGCCGCAGTACAACGTGGTCTGCTTGCCGGGAGGCGTGGACGCGAGCACGAACATAGCCGCGCTCAATGCCGACCTCCTGATCATGGACATCCACATGCCGGGATGCGGCGGATTCGATATCTCCCGGCAGTTGCGCGCTCAGAACGGGTACGAGGACCTTCCTGTGATCTTCCTGACCGGCTCGAAGTCCCCTCGGGATGCGGCGCGGTACCTTGATTTCAACGGCTGCCGCTACATGCTCAAGCCCATCACCGGCAAGCAGCTCAGGGATGCGGTGTCGGAGCAGTTGGGGATGAAAATGGTCGGCTAGGTGAAAAAAACATCGGCCGTCGTCGCCGTGGCGGCCGTGTATTACGGGCTGGCGCGTGTCGGCCTGGAATGGGCCCTCGCCGGAACCCCGTCGCCGGCCGCCGGTTTCGCGCTCGCCGGGGCCATCGCCCTCGGGCCCGAAGCCTGTGTCGGTGTATTTCTCGGCTCATGGCTCGCGAATCTGCACTCTCTGCCCGGGCTCCACGCCGTCTCGCCGCCCATGGCGGCGATCGTGTGCGCCGGCGTATCCCTCGGCTGCGCCTTGCAGGCGCTGGCGGGCGCCCGCCTCCTGAAAGGCGAACTCGGCAGCCCGGACCCGCTCTCCCGCAGCCGCGACGTCGTCCGCTTCGCCGCGCTGACATCCCTCATCTGCCTGCTTGGCGCGAACCTCGCAGTCTGCTCCCTCGTCGCGTCGGGCCTCGTGGGGAAGGAACTCTTCGCCCGGACCTGGCTGACCTGGTGGATCGGCGATGTCGTCGGCGTGATGATCATAGCTCCCCTTCTCTTCGCCTGGCGTCAGCGCAGCTGCGACGAGTTCGGGGAGCCCCCCAGCCCGCGGCGGGCGCTGGCGATCCTGTTCTCCCTGGCCCTGATGTCGCTCAGCGTCTGGCTCGGGTTCGGCGATCTGTTCCCACCCAGCACCCGCTACCCGCTGAGCCTCCTCCCGTTCGCGGCGCTGATATGGATCACCTTGCGCCGCGATATCCGCGGGGCCACGATCGGAGCGGCCGCCTTGGCCGCGCTCGTGCAATGGCAGACGGGCCGAGGCCTCGGACTTTTCGCGCTCGAGCGCGAGATTGGCGCATCGTTTCTCCTCGCGACCGTTTATGCCGGCGCCGCGGCGTTGACGGCCTTTCTCCTGCGCGCGTTGCTTTCCGAGCACCGGTCCGCGTTCGCCCACCTCGAGGAAAATCGGGCCGCGCTCGAACGGCGAATATCGGAGCAGTGCCGGCATATCAACAGCGCAAACGCCCAGCTGCGGGACAAGACCCTCGGCGACCGCGAGACGGAACGGTGCGCCCAACTCTATCGCCGCATCGTCAGCGAGCTCCCGATCGCAATCGCCGTGCTGCGCATCGACAATCCGCACGATCCCGAGAGCTGGATCATCGAAGAGTTCAATCCGGCGGGCCGGCGCCTAGTCTGCGCCGGCGGCGAGAACCCCGCGGGCAAACGGCTGTTCGAATTCTCGCCCGATATCCGAGGTACCGACTTTCTCCCCGCCTGCGCCGAAGCCTTGCGGCTCAACCATGGCGTCGACTTCGTCGGCCCGGATCACATGTCCGCAGGCCGCTTCTCGATCAGAGTCTTCCCTCTCGGCGCGCCGTTCATCGCAATCTCCTTTGAGGACATCATGACGAGGAAGACGGCGGAGGAGGCGCCCGCGCTCGCGGACTCAGAGCTCAAGGACCAATTCCTGCGCACCATGGCCCACGAGCTGCGCACCCCCCTGAGCGTGATCAAAGCCGTCGTCGCCAACTTGCGCGACCATCTGGCTGGCCCGATGACCCCGGAGCAGACCACGATGGTCGCCACCGCCGACCGCCACATCAACCGCCTGACCCGTCTGCTCAACAACTTCTTCGACCTCACCAGCCTGGAGTCGCGACACGCGCACATCAGTCGCCGACCGATCGATCCGTGCGCCCTCATTTCGGACGCATGCGAGGGCATGCGTCTGGCCCACCGCGGACGTCCGATGGCGCTCCTCTGCGACATCCCGAAGACACTGCCAAGCGTACGCGTGGACGCGGAAATGATCGCACAGGTCCTGGGCAACCTGCTCGACAACGCCCTGCGCAACGCGCGCTCGCGCGTGACGGTGCGCGCCGCGGCGACCGACGACGCGGTCGAGGTCAGCATCACCGACGACGGACCGGGCATCCCGACGGGAGAGCTCGCAGAGCTCTTCAACAAGTTCGTTCAGCTCGATCGACCCAAGGGCGGCTCCGACTACAAGGGCACGGGCCTGGGCCTGGCGATTTCCAAGGAAATCATGACTCTTAACGAGGGGCGCATATGGGCGGACAATGCGCCGGGCCTCCGGGGCGCCTGCTTCCGTTTCACGCTTCCCCTGACGTCAAAATCCTCGGGCCGGCTCCGGGAGGAGGAGTCACACGCCCAAACAAACTCGTAACCCGTTGTATCTCACGGCGGAGCGCCTCCTCCGAATATTCGGTGAGTCGCGTCAATTGGAATTGGCTCATTCGTTCACGTCCGTCTAACGCCACGCTGTGCCGCGCGCGCTATAGGGATTTCCTAAAGAAAGCGCGCGTCGGCACAAGCGCTTAGTTAGACGGCATCAGCGTGTGATGCGGTGCGAAGGATCTAGCCGCTCTCGTATCCACATCTTTATGATCGCCTGACGGGAAACGTTCATCTTATTGGCTTCCTGATCGAGCATGTCCACCATCCAGGAGGGAAAATCAACGTTTACCCTCTGAACAACGGTTGCCTTTTTTAAGTCTAGGAACGCAGTGATATCTTCACCGTTATCGAATTTCGCATCGAATACGGCGGATGAGATTTTATTCCCGATTTTAGCTGCGGACTTTGTTTTCATAGATTCTCTCCAATCGACGGTCGGCCCTGTGGCAGCTGATGAGTCTTATGCCCTCACCTCTCCGAGTGAAAACGGCGGCGAAGCACTTCCCAGCTATCTTCGCGATAATCAAAAATCTACTCTCGCCAATGACATTCTTGGCTGGAATAATAACGTGTGTGACGTCCCAAAGGCCCTGAGCCCATTCGAGATCGACCCCATGCCGCTC
>JBBTJN010000123.1:0-9421 GCA_038059415.1 Elusimicrobiota bacterium
GGAGCTGCTACGTCGGTAGTAAGGTGCGAAAAATCACCGATTCGTCAGAGCTGCTAGGCGAGATCAACGCAGCGCGACCGTCTCTTTGCTATAGTCTGCGCTGGCGCGCCTAGAGCGCGGGAGATAGCCCCCATGATCTGTCACGCAGCCATCGTCGCTTTGGCGCTCGAACTCGTCGTCGGCCGCGCCGCCGCGACCGAAACGGTCTATCAGAAGCCGCCCAAGGAAGTGCTCGACGTGCTGCACGCGCCGCTTCCCGCGGATTCGTCGGTCAGTCCCACGCACGACACGATGATACTCGCCGCACAGGTTTCCTTTCCGCCGATATCCTTCATCGCCCAGCCCGCGCTGGGTCTGGCAGGAAAGCGCATCGTGCCCCGCAACCGCACCGTGCACGGCGCGTACGGCAGTGGACAGACTTATCGGGACGGATTGACCATGGTGAGCCTGCCCGACGGCGCACTTAAGACGGTGTCCCTGCCCAAGGATGCGAAGGTCGGCATGCCGGTTTGGAGCGCCGACGGCAAGCGCTACGCGTTCACTCATATCACGCCGGACGCAATCGAGCTCTGGCTCGGCTCCTCCGGCTCGACGCAGACGCACAAGATCGAGGGTGTGCGCCTGAACCCGATGCTCGATGATTTTCTACAGTGGATGCCGGATCAGAAGACGCTGCTCGTCAAAGCCGTGCCACAGGGGCAGGGAGCGGCGCCCGCCGCGCCCGAGGCGCCGGGCGGTCCCGACATCCAGGAGTCCATGGGCGGCAAGGGAGCCAGCAGCACTTATGAAGCGCGCGACGTGCTGAAGAACGCGCACGATGAGGAACTCTTCGACTATTACGCGACCTCTCAGCTCGAGCGCGTGGACGCGGACAGCGGGCGTGTGGAGAAGATCGGTAAGCCAGCTCTCTACGCGCAGGTGGACCCCTCCCCTGACGGGCGCTACATCCTCGTGCAGACCAGACACCGGCCCTATTCGCATCTGACCACGCATGAACGCTTCCCGTCGGAGATGGAGCTCTGGGACCCGCAGGGGCGTGTCGTGCGCAAGCTCGCCTCTCTGCCGCTGGCCGACGCCGTGCCCATCTGGGGGGTGCCCACGGGACCGCGCGAGTTCCGCTGGCGCTCGACAGAGTCCGCGACTTTGCTCTGGGTCGAGGCGCTCGACGGCGGCGATTGGAAGACGCAGGTTCCCAACCGCGACAAGCTCATGACGCTGCGGGCCCCATTTACGGGCGAGCCTTCCGAGGCCCTTCGCACGAAGATGCGCCTCGAAGACATCTGGTGGGCGGAGAAAGGCGGGCTTGCCTTCGTCACCGAAGTGGACCTGATCAAGCATTGGACCCGGACCATGGCCGTGGACTTCGACGATCCCAAAGTCCCGGGGAGGGTGGTCTGGGACATGAGCAGCGATGAGCGCTACAAGTTTCCAGGGTACCCCGTGTTCCGAGCGCTTCCCAACGGCTTTCGCGTTATGGAGCAGGAGGCCGACTCGATCTTTCTCAACGGCACGGGAGCCTCCACGGACGGCGACCGGCCCTTTTTGGATCGTCTCGACTTGAAGACGCTTAAGACCGAGAGGCTCTTCCGCTGCGAGAAGACGGCCTATGAGCGCTTCGTCGCCTGGTCGGACATCCACGCTCGGCGCTTCATCACGCGTCGCGAGACGCCGAAGGACTTTCCGAACTACTTCCTGCGCGCCGTGGAGAAGAGCGTGGCGGCGCCCGAGGGCGAGGCCGTCTGGACATCGTCGTCCAAGCCCGTCACGAGCATCCCCGACCCGACTCCGGAGCTGCGCTCCATCACCAAGCGCCTCGTCAACTACAAGCGCAAGGACGGAGTGGACCTGTCTTTCACGCTGTACCTTCCCCCGCATTACAAAGAGGGCACGCGCCTACCAGCCATGCTCTACGCCTATCCCCTGGACTATGCCGATCCGAAGATGGCGGGCCAGGTGCGCGGCTCGACGCAGCGCTACACGACCTTCGGCTTCCAGCACCACCTCTACTTCCTGCTTCGGGGCTATGCGGTGATCGACAACCCGCTGATGCCGGTCGTCGGCGACGCGAATAAGATCTATGACGCATACATGGAGCAGCTCGTCGCGGGCGCGCAGGCCGCGGTGGACAGGGCCGTAGAACTTGGGGTGGTGGACCGCGACCGGATCGGTGTCATGGGGCACAGCCACGGCGGGCTTATGACCGCCAACCTGCTCACGCACACGGACCTGTTTCGCGCCGGCATCGCGCGCAGCGGCGCGTACAACCGGACGCTCAAGACGGCGTTCGGCTTTCAGAACGAGAGGCGCACGCTGTGGGAGGCGCCCGAGGTGTACACGAAGGTTTCCCCCTTCTTCCACGCCGACAAGATGAAGTTGCCCATGCTGATCATCCACGGCGCGGACGACGCGAACCCCGGCACCGTGTCGCTCCAATCCGAGCAGTACTTCGAGGCCGTGCGCGGCAACGGCGGGAGGGTTCGCCTTGTCATGCTGCCTTTCGAGTCCCACTGGTACTCGTCGATCGAATCCAATGAGCACGTGCTCTACGAGATGCTTTCATGGTTCGACCGGTACGTCAAGGATGCGCCGCCCCGGGCGGCGAAGCCCTAGACGACTTGCACGGGGCAGGTTCCAAGACCTAATGCGGTTTAGCCGCCGCTGTTCCGCTGGGACGCGCTTTGGACGGCCTGCACAAGGACCTCGGGAGTGAAGGGTTTTGTAAGGAAAGCGACCACCTGAGGAATCAGCTCGAAGGTCTTCCGGGCGGACTCGAGCGAGGTCAAGATCACGATGGGTATGTTCTTGGTCCCAGGATATTTGGCCATCTTGCTTTGGAGCGCATGGCCGTCCATACCGGGAAGCATGACGTCGAGCACCAGGACGTCGGGTATGATCAGGTTGATCTCATCCCAGGCATCGTGCCCGTTGTTGCAGGAGTGGACTTCAAATCCCGCCTCGTCCAAGGTGTACTTGATGAGGTTGATTATCTCCGGTTCGTCATCGACCACAAGAACCTTTTTATACAGGGCGCTTCCCATGGACGAAGACTATCAAGTGTTGATGACGGACGTAAAGCCATTTTTTAACAATGGAGGAAAGCAAGACTGCCTCGTAAGCGCTTGCGCAAGGGCCTATTCCCCGGTGCCCTTTGGGCCCTTGCCGCATAGCGGGCCGGCGGTTAAACTCCCGATAGGATGAGAAGAACCGTTGCCCTTGTTCTTGCAGGCGCGACTGCGCTGGCGCCCTTCCCGGCGCAGGCGCAGGTTCGTATCATGGTCCGCCCACTTGCGCCTTCGTTTGGTCTCGGGGTCCAAGCCCCGATATCGATGTCGCCGACACTATCTCTTCCTAGCCTAGCCGGGCTTGCGCCCCTTCACGTCGCTGCGATGGACATGCCGCAGACCCCAGCCATCCTCACCGCCGACTCTGCCCTGACGACGATTCACGCCGGGCCCGTGGAGCAAAAAAAAGTAGATAACGATGTCCAATCCGTGAATCTTGCAAATAGCAACCTTTTCGACGGGGCAAGCTTAGTTTTGCAAGAGGCCGTCTCCCCCCCAGGCGGATACGCGACGCGTTCGATCTTATTTGAGAGGCACCCCCTCCTCCCCGCCAATCTCGCCCGCGCCGTCGAATCGTCGCACGTGGCGCCGACGGAGATCAAAGAGAATCTCTCCATTAAGAACTACAAAGCTCCCAAGGACCTGATCCGAGGGCGGATGCTGCGACATGTCGGCCTCTGGGCCGGCCGCGTTATCAGCGCTTCAGCTGTGGCCTTCAGCATCGGCCTTCCTGCTTTCATCGCCGCCGTGACCTTGACATTGTTGGCGCCATCGCCCGAGCCATCGAGGAGGCTCTTGGACACCGAATTTTCCAAGTTGCCCAGAGAAGAACGGGACGTATTGAAGTCTCGGGCCTTGGGCCTGCTCGATCGCCTCGTGCGCAGGAGCGGGTCGTTCGTAGAGTTGCCTCAAGTCGTACTCTCCAACATTTTTGGCCGGAACAATGCCATCATAGCTTATATGACGGGGTACGGAGCGGTAACGTTTGGAGAAAAACTTTACATAGGAGATGACTATGCGACGAAAGACGATAAGGCCCTGGCGAGCACCATCGCCCACGAACTCGGCCATTTGTATTACCCGCTAAACAATAGAAGCAGCTCATTTGACAATGAGAGCGACGGCAAACGCAGGAGAGTGTACCTGGGCTTGGCGGGTCTGGGGTGCGTGATCGCGAAGATTTCCGCCGTGCTCATTGGCAGCGGTGTCCCGAGTTTCTTTGAGGTGACTGCCTTTGGCGTTCGTTCTTTCTGGTGGTCGGGGCTGCTCTTCTGCCTTGGGGCGCTGGCCCTTTTGGCGGTGAGGCGCATGACTCTAGCCATCCAGAGGGTTAGCGAGCTTCAGGCCGATCATTTCGCGGGATGGCTGACCCCGTCTACATGGCTTGCCGCTTGCTTGCGCTCCATGCAAGATGGATCCACACGTGAGGACAAGGGTTGGAGGAAATATCTCGGTGATCATCCCCCCCTCGCGCAACGCATCCGGCGGCTCGAGGCGATGGTTGCCCCGAAATAAGAACCAGTCAGGGGGGTCGAACCTGCCGCAATCAGCGACCCTGATTTTTCATTTTTGCGTTGGACGCTTCCTCTCGGAAAAGGTACAACCGACGGCATGCATACACTCCTTGCCGTCTTGGTGCTTGCCGGCCCCGCAGCGTAGTCACCACAACACAGGCGTGTTTTTTGCATAGTAGGGGCTCGCACGGAGGCATTATCAAGCTAGAAGAGTTGGCCCGCTTGTTGGGTGGAGAATTCAAGGGCGAGCCGGGCTGCGAGATCAAGGGCTTGCGCGATATCGAGAAGCTTTCCCCCGAGCAGCCGCTCGAGGACGGCTATCTCTATTTCATCGAGTCCCAGGCCGTGCTCAAGCGCCATCCGCAGGCCGCGGGCAACGGCGTGATCCTCACGATTCCCGAGCTCGTCGACCGGTTTCCTCGCGCGCTCGTCGTTGTCGGCGACGCCCGGCTCGCGTTTTTCCAGGTGCTCTCTCATTTCGACAAGGCACCGAAGTTTTCTCCCGGCGTAGGCCCCAGAGCACTCGTGGACCCCGCGGCCAAGATCGATGCGACCGCGAGCGTGCTCGACGGCGCCGTCGTCATGGCCCGCGCCGACGTAGGGCCCGCCTGCGTGATCTATCCGGGCGCCGTGATCGAGCCCGACGCGGTGATCGGCGAGGGTACAGTCATCCGTTCGAACGTGGTGATCGGCCACGCCTGCGTGATCGGCAAGCGCTGCATCATCCACTCCGCCACGGTGATCGGTGCCGACGGCTTCGGCTTCTACGACCGTCCCGGAACCCGGCATAAGGTTCCCCACATCGGCAACGTCGTCATTGACGACGACGTGGAGCTCGGCGCCTCCTGCACGGTGGACCGGGCTACAATTGAGAGCACGACGATCGGGCGGTTCACGAAGCTCGACGACCAAGTGCACGTCGGCCACAACTGCAGCGTCGGGCGTTTTGTGTACATCGTCGGTAACAGCGCGATCGGCGGCTCGGTGGTCATCGAGGATGGCGCGATGATCTCGGGCATGGTGATCGTGAAAGATCACCTCAAGATCGCCGCGGGCTCGATCGTCATGGGCATGTCGGCGGTGGCGCAGGACACCGAGCCCAAGCGGCATTACTTCGGCATCCCCGCCCGCAACGCGCGCGAGATGCACAAGATGAACGCCGCCCTCGCGAAGCTTCCCGAGATGCTAGTCAAGTTTCGGGAGCTCGAGATGAAGCTCACGGAGAAGGCTTCATGAAAATCGCCCTGTTGATCGTCGCTTTCGCCTCCGCCTCCCCTGTCCTCCGTCGCCGCGCAGCCCGCGGCCGAGACCCCGATGGAGCAGAATAAGGTCGAGAAATACGGCGGCGGTCTACAGGCCGACATGAAACGCGCGCAGGAGGTCAAGGAGAAGGCCGACCTGACGATCAAGAAGACGGACGAGTCTCAGAAGGAGCTCCAACAGGCTGAAGGCCGGTAAGGCATGGCGCCGGACGTTGGAGATAGGGGTTGGACAAAGCTTGGCGCTCTTGCTAGCATAATGACTAACCAGTCAGTCATAATGTAGGAACAGCGCAATGGCAACCGTCAAAATAGTCGTCCGCGACCCCGATTCCAAGAAGCGCCTGATTCTAGCCGCCGCGCGCCGCATGCTCGTCAAGCGAGGCTTCCAGGATATCGTTCTCGACGATATCGCGCGCGAGGCCGGCGTCGCCAAGGGCACCTTGTTCCTCCATTTCAAGGACAAGGAAGAAATGTTCACCGCTGTATTCGCCGACCTCGTGGACGGCCTCGGTCTCGAACTCGAGGCGCTCCCCAAGACCGGCCTCGCGGGCAAGGAACTTCTCGTCGCGACCGCCAAGGTCGTGCTCAACCACTTCGATCACAGCCGCGACTTCACGGCCCAGTTCAACACGGGACGCTTCCCGGGTTGCGGCGACCGCTCCTGTGAGAAGCTGATGGAGAAACTGCGCAAGAACCACGCGCGGCTGCGCGTGATCCTCGTCCTCGCGTGCCAGGACGGCGGCAAGTCCTCGCCGGATCTTGGGTTCGCGGTCGGCGCCTTCTTCGGCCTGTGCCGCACGGCGACGATGCGCAAGATCCTCGAGAAGCACGAAAAGCCTCTGGAAAAGGAAGCCGAGAAAGTCGTCTCGTTTTTTCTCGGCGGCAGCGGAGTCAACGCATGAACAAGATCTTGCTTCTAACGGCGACCCTTCTTCTTCCCCTTTGGGCGCAGGCGCAGGCGGTCTCAACCTTGCCCGTCCCGGGGCGCCCCCTCAGCCTGGTCGAGGCGTACACGCTCGCGCTGGCGCGCAGCGAGGAGATCGCGATCTCCGGCGCGACTTACGAGGAAACTCTGGCGAAGGTCGACGAGATCTTCTCGCACGTGCTGCCGCGCGTCAACCTGAGGGGCTCCGAGACGCTGCAGGACGTCCCCCGCGGCGCCTCCGGCCTCTTCCTTCAGCGCCGGCGCGAGCAAGGCTGGGTGAATCTCCATCAGCCTCTGTTCACCGGCCTGCGCGAGTTCCTCGCGTATCGCGCGTCGAAGGATCTTGGACGCGCCGCGGAGCTTTCGCTCGAGCGCGCCAAGCAGCTCCTGTACCGGGACACCGCGCGCGCCTACCTCGATCTCCTCGCCGCGCAGGACGACATTCGCATTCGCGTCGCCCTGGTTTCCATCACGCAGAAGCGCGTCGAAGATCTTAAGGAGTTTCGCAAGGTCGGACGAGCCCGCGCCAGCGAGATGCTTGCCGCAGAGTCTCAACTCGCACAGAACCTCGCCCAGCTTGAGAGCTCGCGCGCGGCTGAGCAGGTGGCTCAGTTCAAGCTTTCCTTCCTGACCGGACTCGATGAGAGTCTCGCTCCCGGAGCGATGCTCGAGGCCGCGCAGATCCCCGCGCTCGAGGCGGCTCTGGCGAAGGCGCGCGTGCGCGCCGACGTGGAGTCCCGGCGCGCGGACATGGCCGCAGCCGAGCTTGCGATCAAGGTCGCCTCGCGCGCGCGCTGGCCCGTCATCGCGCTCGACGCCAACTACTACTTCCAGCGTCCGCCGAGCTTCACCACCGAGGTGAAGTGGGATGCGATGATCACCGGATCTCTTCCTCTGTACGGCGGCGGCGAGATCGGCTCACAGACCCGGCAGCAGGAGGCGCGCCTGCGCGCCAGGCGCGCGGCGCTGTCTGAGGGAATGCGCATGGCCGAGCTCGAGGCCAGGTCGGCGCATCAAAGGCTTCTGTCGTCCGTTGCCGTCGTGTCCGCTCTCGACACGGCCGCGAGACTGGCCGAGGACAACGCGAAGGCGCAGAGCGACGACTATCGGCACGGCCAGGTGACCAACCTCGAGGTTCTTGGAAGCCTCAATGCTCTGCAGCAGACGCGCCTGCAGCAGAACGCGGCGCGCATCGACGCCTATTGGTCCCGCGTGCAGCTCGAAGTCGCCGTGGGCGTCCCCGGAGGCGTGCTGTGATCGGCAATATGCGAGGAAACGGTTGCATCGGTCGCCTTTGGAGGCAGTCATGAGGATTTCCGATCTCTCGATCAAGAATCCGGTTTTCGCCTGGATGCTGATGTTCTTCCTCATGATTTTCGGCTGGGTGGGCTACAGCCGCATGGGCGTCTCCCAGATGCCGGACGTGGACTTCCCCGTAGTCAACATCGCCGTGACCTGGGAAGGCGCCGCGCCCGAGATCATGGAGGCCGAGGTCGTCGACGTGATCGAGGACGCGGTCACGAGCGTTCAGGGCGTCAAGCAGATATCCTCCTCCTCCAAGCTCGGCCAGGCGGCGATTACCGTTGAGCTTGAACTTGACCGCGGCGTGGACGTCGCCCTTCAGGAGATCCAGACCAAGATCGCGCAAGCCCAGCTGCGCTTGCCCCGCGATATCGAACCTCCCATCGTCACCAAGGTCAATCCCGAGGACCAGCCCATCCTGTGGCTCGCCCTGTCCGGAGACGTGCCGGTCAAGGACCTGATGGTGTACGCGCAGGATGTGCTCAAGAGCAAGTTCCAGACCGTGTCGGGCGTCGGCGATATTTTCCTCGGAGGCCTGATCTCGCGGAACCTGCGCGTCTGGCTCGACGCGGACAAGATGCGCGCCGAGCAGATCACGGTTGAGGACGTGCTCGCCGCGATCCGGAGCGAGCATGCCGAGATCCCCGCCGGCCAGATCGAGACCGCGACGCGCGAGTTCAACGTGCGCATGCTCGGCGAGTTCTCCGACGCGGTCAAGTTCGGTGAATTGCTGATCACACAACGCGGCGGCTCTGCGATCCATGTCCCGATCGCGTTGAAGCGAGTCGCCCGGATCGAGGACGGCCTCGCCGACCAACGCCGCATTTCCCGAGTCAACGGCTCGCGCGCCGTCGGCATCGGCATCCGCAAGCAGCGCGGCGCCAACGCGGTGGCGATCGCCGATCGCGTGAAGAAGAAGATGAAGGAGGTGTCGGGCGCCCTGCCCAAGGGCATGAAGCTCGGCGTCAATTTCGATTCGACGCAGTTCATCAAGCAATCGGTCTCCGAGCTCACGCGCCACCTGCTGTTCGCGGCGGTGCTGACCTCTTTGGTGTGTTGGCTGTTCCTCGGCTCCTGGTCCTCCACGGTCAACGTCCTTCTGGCCATCCCCACCTCTGTGCTCGGAACATTCATCGTGACGTACTTTCTTGGCTTCACTCTCAATTCCTTCACATTGCTCGGCCTGACGCTCTCCATCGGCATCATCGTCGACGACGCCATCATGGTGCTCGAGAACATAGTGCGGCACGTCGAGATGGGCAAGTCGCGCCTCGATGGCGCGGTGTTCGGCGCGCGCGAGATCTCCTTCGCCGCGATGGCCGCGACGATCGCCATCCTCGCGATCTTCCTGCCCGT
>JBBTJN010000124.1:0-14197 GCA_038059415.1 Elusimicrobiota bacterium
ACCTCGTGGAAGAGGGCAACCTCGGCCTGATGCACTCCATCGACAAGTTCGAGCCCTCGAAGGGCTACCGCTTCTCGACCTACTCCTCTTATTGGATCGAGCAGTCCATCCGCCGCGCGGTTGAAGAGACCTCCAAGACCATCCGCATCCCGCCGCACGCATGGGAGGCGCTGCGCAAGTGGCTGAAGATGTGGGAGAAGATGCACGTCAAGCTCGGTCGCGATCCGTCGCTGGCCGAGATGGCGCGCGCGATGCACTGGACGGCGCGCCAGGTGCGCGGCGTGCTCGACGCGGCCGAGGCCGCCAAGGGCATGGGCTCCTTCGACGCCCCGATCGACTCGGGCGACGACAACATCACGGTCGAGGACATGATCGCCGAGACCACGGCGCAGTCCCCGGAAAACTTGATCGGCGTGCTGAAGCTCCACGACGAGTTGCATCAGGCGCTGCGCGAGATCGGCGACCGCGAGCGCATGATTCTTGAATTTCGTCATGGCCTCACCGGCCAGACGCCGATGACGCTCGAGGAAGTCGGCAAGCGCCTCAAGCTGTCGCGCGAGCGCATCCGCCAGATAGAGGAGCGCGCGCTTCTTCGCCTGCGCCGCGTGGCCAACCGCATGGGCCTCATCGAAGTCGACGAGGGGGGGCGCCGCGGGCCGACGAACATCCAGCCCGGCTTCTCCCTGCCCAAGCTCAAGACCGATATCCTGGGCCAGACCATCCCGGCCGGACGCAAGACCGCGCCCGCTGCCGTCGCGCCCTCACGCCGCGCGCCCTCCAAGCCCGTGTTCCTTCTGGCCGTAAAGTCCCGCAGAAAAAAGGGGAAGTGACCAATGGCTAAAGCCGCGCCGCGACAGGAGTCCGACACGACGCTCCGCCTCGAGGACATGAAGGCGCTGATCATAGACGTCCCTGATTTCCCCAAAAAGGGGATCATGTTCAAGGACATCACGCCGCTGCTGGCCGATCCTAAGGGCTTCAACTCCGTGATCGACGCCCTCATCACCCCGTTCAAGCAGAAGGGCATCGAGATCGTGGCGGGCGTCGAATCGCGCGGGTTCCTGCTGGCGCCGGCGATGGCCGCGCGCCTCGGCGCGGGCATCGTTCCGCTGCGCAAGAAAGGCAAGCTCCCGCGCGAGGTCCGCCGCGCGAGCTACGCCCTCGAGTATGGAACGGACTCCATCGAGGCGCACGCCGACGCCTTCCCCAAAGGCTCCAAGATCCTGCTGGTCGACGACGTGCTGGCCACGGGCGGCACCGCCGCCGCCGCCATCTCCCTGCTCGAGGACCTGGGCGGGGAATTGATCGCAAGCGCCTTCCTCATCGAGCTCGCGTTTCTTAACGGCCGCAAGAAGCTGCCCGACCGGACGATCCATTCCGTCCTGACGTACTGACGGCGCGCGATGCTCTATCTACGCCTTTTTGCGCGAAGCCATCCTGCGTCCGTCCCAGCCCCCCGGCTATTGACATTGCGTTGGGTTTTGCCTAGAATCGGACTGACGGATACGAACGGAGGTCTCTCAATGAAAATCGTCGGCGTCCGATGCCTCTCTCTCATCCTCGTGGCCGGGCTTTGCGCCCCGGCCCGCGGCTTCGAGCCCGAATTGTCCGCCGAGCAGGCCGGCATGTCTTTCGCCCGTCTGGAGAATTTTTCGCCCCCGAAGGCGGTCCGCATAGAGTCGACTCCCAAAATTGACGCGGCGCCCCTCTTCAAGGATAACCCTCTCCAAGAGTTCGGCCTGACGAGCGTGGACACGCCGTACGACGTCTTGGCCAAGATGTTCGCCAAGGGCCGCGCCCCCTCCAGGGAGGAGGTCACGGGCTGGCATGCCGGCAGAATGTATGCCGCCAACACGCCCCATAAGCCCGTCGCGGCCCTTTTGGCGTCGGTAAAAGATGCGGCGAATGGTCCCGCCTTTCCAGACTTCAAAATCGTGACCGATTGGGATTCAAACATAAACCCCGACGGCTGGGACACCCTAAGCCCCGCAAAGGTTCTTGATATAAAGGGAATCATCCAACGCACCCTCGCCAACTTCACGTTTCCCGTATTCGCGCCCGGAGAAATCACCTTCGAATCTCAACCATCCAATCGCTACAAGGTCCGGAAGTCGGGGGACTATCTCGTCGTGCGCTGCGATTTATACGACGGCAGCACGTCCTACGCCTACCATTACAAAGACGTGACTCCCGCCGCCCAGTAAGCCGGGGCCGAGAACCCTTACCAGATCCTTACGCGGGCGCGGCCTGTTCCTGGCGTGAATCTTCCATGCTTATGACTGCATGCGAAAGATCGAGGCACGCCGGGACGCCGATCATGGACGCGCCGCGGGGCGCGGTCCCGTCGCGCTCTTGCTGTTGGCCTGCTTGGCGGCTCCGGCGCGCGGCGAGGGCGGTGTCTCCCTGCCGCTGGCCACGTTGTCGCAGTCGCCCTATTGCGAAAGCTTCGGCGCGAGCCTGACCGCGTCGGAGGTGAACGCCGCCGACGCGCTGGCCTATCCGGCCTACGCCGGATTCATCGATCGCAAGAGCGCGTCGTTCGGGCACGCGGCGCTTTTCTCCGGCGGCGCCTACGACGCCGCCGGCTTCGCGTACCCGACGATGTCGCGCGGAACCTGGGCCGTCGGACTGTACCGGATGAACTCGGGCGCGGCAGAGCAGCGCGACTCGCTCGGCAATGAGACCGGAAGCTTCCGCGACGAACAGACCTTGCTGCGCCTCGCGTACGGCGATCACGTCCGTCCGCATCTGGCCTGGGGCCTGAGCCTCGACTATTCCGGGCACTCACTGGCCGGGTCGTCGAGCCGCGCCCTATCCGGCGGCGCGGGCCTTCAGTACCGCCGGGGCCGCTTCAGCGCGGGCGCGGCCGCAGACAACCTCCTGGAGAAAACCTCCGGCGAAACGAGCGACCGGCCGACGGCGCAGGGACGCGTGAACTTCGCCATGACTTTCTTCGAGCGGCTGCTCGTCGGCGTGGACGCCGTCGTCGTCCCTCAACTGGACTTGCGCACCGGCCTCCAATATTCCCTGTTCGACGCCTTCGCGGTGCGGTTGGGGCGGGGCGAGGGCGGGATCGGAGCGGGCATCGGCCTGAAAATACGCGACTATCGCATCGACTATAACATGACCATCCACGACCTCGGCCTCGCCTCGAAGATCGGGTTGACGGTGTTCTTCGGCGCCTCGCGCGCGGCCCAGCGCGAGGCCCGGGCCGAGGATCTGTACCGCGAAGCGCGCCGCCTGGTCGTCGAAGGGCGCTACGCGGCCGCCGCTCGGGCGATGGCAGAGTCGGGCCGATACTCCGCCTTGCCGCTGGATCGCCGAACCTTCCTGGAATCCCTGCGCAACCTGGAGCAAGCCGGAGTCCTAGAGCTCGTCGGCAACGGCCCGCAGGTCAACCTGCGCAAAGGCATCGGCTATTATTTGGAGCAGAAAGCGGAGCTTGCTCGGGCCATGTTCTTGACGGTCTCGGCCCAGGACCCCTCCAGCGACATGGTCAAGCGCTTGATCGCGTTGGTCAGCCGTCCTCAGGACTTCCCGGCGGCGCCGTCCTTCGTCGATATCGATCCGATCCGCCTCAAGCTGTTCAAAGTCGATGAATATTTCTCGAAGAATCAACTGGATTTGGCGCTTAAGGAGTGCCGGGAGATTATCGCGTTGGACCCCTCCTCGGTCATAGGCCACGTGCGCCTCGGCTCGGTCTACTATTCTCTCGGCATCAAGACGGAGGCCGTCAAGGCGTGGATGTATGCGGCAAAGCTGGACCCGAAGGACGCCGACGTGCGCAAGGCGATTGCCTTCATGCGCGCCGAGGGCATCGGAGAGACGCCGACCGGCTCAGGAGAACCAAAATGAAAGTCCCTCAACTCGCCGCCATGATCATGCTCGCCCTCCCGCTCGCGGCGCGCGCCGTGATGCCTCCCCTTCCTTCCCCCATCCAGGCGAAGGCCGATCTCGAAAAGAAGATCGTCTACGAAATCGGCGGCATCCTCGACCGTTTCCTGGGCCCGGGCCGGGCGCATGTCACGGTCTTCCTGAACGTCGAGGTGAAGGCGGCCGCAGACGGCGCGGCCTCGAAGACTATCGAGCGCAAGGATGCAAAGGTCGAGGCCAAATGGATGTGGCGCGAGATCGCGAAGAAGCCGAAGAAGTCGGTTCTGCCCGGCTTCGTGGTCAGCCCCGACGTCACGATGACCGACAATAAGAAAACGGAGCCCAAACTCGCGCAGGCGCCGCCGCCCGAGGATACTGACTCGCCGGCGTACGAGATCGAGATAAGACGCATGCTGATCTCCATCGTGCTCGACAGCGCGATTCCAGAGAAGAGCACGAAGATGATCGAGGTCATGGTCTCCGAGGTGCTCGGCCTAGACCCCGACCGCGGCGACCGTCTCAATATGTACAAGCTGCCTCTTCAGCCGACGTGGATGGCGCTGGGCACGCCCGAGACCTTGATGCGCATCTTCTGGGGGGCGGTCGCAATCGTCGCGCTGGCGCTGCTTCTGTTCTTCGTCACCCGATCGGTGCAGGCCGTCAACGCGGCCCGTTCGCTCCTGCCCGAGAGGCCGGAGGGGAAGAAGGAGGGAAAACCGACTTCCCAATCCCCCGGCACCGGCGTCGGAGGCAAGGACGCCGCCGCCGTCGCTGGGCCAGGTGGCGCGGCGCACGGTGCGCCCGCGGCCGAGGCGACTCCGGGCGGCGGCGCCCTCGTGGAGGAGACGATAGCAAAGCAGCGCCTGAACTTCGTGAGCCTGGACAACTTCGAGATGCTGTCGGAGCTCTTGAAGAACTCCGACCCGAAGGACATCAGCTGCCTGCTGGGCTTCGTGGACCCGATCCTGTCGAGCCGCATCCTCGGCCAGCTGCCGCACGAAAAGCGCATCGAGACGATGCTGTACCTCGTCAGCGCGACCTCGATCCCGCCGCAGGAACTCGCCGAGATTAAGCGCGCATGGCGCGAGCGTCTGGGGTACGCCTACGGCGGCACCGGCGCGGTCGCAGAGCTGTTGAGCGCGATGGAGCCGGCGATGCAGAAACTGTTCCTCGAGCGCCTGAATGCCGTCTCTCCGGACATGGCGCCGAAGGTCTTCGAGGCGCTCATTCGCATGGAAGACCTGGCGCGCCTCGATGCGGGCGACCTGGCCCAACTGGCGCAGGGCGTTCCCTTCGAGGTCTGGGCCAAGGCTCTGTCGCCGATGGCCCAACCATACAAGGATCGGGTCCTGGCGGCGCTGCCCGAGGCGTCGCGGCAGGTGCTGCAGCAATGGTTGATCCTGACGAAAACGAAGAAGATCGAGGCAGACATGGCCCAGTCCACGGTCCTGTCGACGATGCGTTCGATGATTCGCGCGGGCCGCATCGCGCTGGCGCCGCCGCGCGCGGCGGCGCAGACGGCGAACGGCGTAGCGGGCGTGAAGTAGGGGGAATGCGTTGCATCTCCCGGAGAGGAAAAGGAATATGATGATACTGAGAAAAGTGATGAGCCTCATCGGCGCCGCGCTGGGCGCGTTCTTGATCGTGGAGACGCTGTCTCAAGGGAAGGTTCTGTCCGTCTTCCTGAACCAGCATGGAATCCTGATGGTCTTCGGCGGGACTTTAACGGCGATGATGATCGGCACCCCGGCCGATATCCTGGGGCTAGCCCTGCGTGAGTTAAAGTTCGTGTTCTTCCCGCCGTCGATTCCCGGCGGCGCGAAGCTGACCGCGGAGATCGTCTCGTTGTCGGCCGAGGTGCGCCGCGACGGATTGATCGCGATGCAGAAGCACATGGATGCGCTGCGGGGGCACGGCGACGACTTCCTCGTCTTCGCGGTCGAGGTCGCGCTCGAGAACGGCAACCCCGTGCGCCTGCGCAAGGTCCTGGAGGACGGCATCCGCCAGCGCGAGGCGACCTTGAACCGCGCGGCCGGGGTGTTCCAGACGATGGCGTTCCTGGCGCCAATGTTCGGCCTGCTCGGGACCGTGGTGGGCATCGTCGGCGTGCTCAAGGAACTGGCCAACCCCCAGGCCATCGGCCCGGCCATGGCGATCGCGCTGACGACGGCATTCTACGGGATATTGGTCGCGGCGTTCATCGCCAATCCGATCGCGCTGCGCATCCGCGCGCGGGCGCAGGAGGTGCGTCGCTCCTGCGAACTCGTCATGGAGGGGATATTGGGGATCGTCGAGGGGGGAGTGCCTCTGCAGATCGAGCGCCACTTGAAGCCGTACGTCAATTAGCGCGCGGGGAGAGATCGCCATGAACGAAGACCGAAGCTTTGAAGAGTCCGAAAACGAGATGAACAAGGGCGCCGTCTGGGGCGTCGTCTACGGCGACTTCATGAGCAATATGATGGTGCTCTTCCTGGCCCTGTTCTCATTCTCGCTCAACGCGCAGCAGAACCCGAAGGGGCCGTCCCTCGACGAGAGCTTGGCGAGCATCCAAAAAGAATTTGGGGGGAAGATCAGCCAGGCCCAACTCGACCGGCTGACGCAGCGCAAGATCGTCGACGACCTTTCCGACAATCTTCAAAAAATGATCGACAAAGAGGGCCTGCACGACCTCGCGCGGGTCGAGGCGAACTGGAACAAGATCAAGCTGGTGCTGACCGCGCCCGTGCTCTTTGACCTCGGAAGGGCCGACTTGAAGCCGGAGGCGCTGTCGATCATCGCGGGCATCGCCAAGGCCTTGGCCTCGCCTCCGCTCAACAAGGAGATCATCGTCGAGGGGCACACCGACAACATCCCGTTGGCCGCCGGAGGGCGCTACGAGTCCAATTGGGCCCTCTCCGCCGCGCGCGCCAACGCGGTCGTCTCGATCCTGATCCAACAGGGCGTCGCCCCCGAACACCTGACCGCGACCGGGTACGGCGAGTACCGGCCCGCCGCGGCGAACGATACCGCCGATCGCCGGGCGCAGAACCGGCGCATCGAGATCAGCGTTCTGCGATGATCCCTATGAAAACAACCCTCGCCGCCGTCGTTGCCGCGTTGTGCGCCGCGGCCGTTGCCGCGGACGCCGCCCCCGTCGCCGGGAGGACCCCGAGTCTGCTTTGGGAGCAAGTCTACGCCGGCACGGCGCCCGGTGGCTTCAACTGGGCTCACCGTCTGAGCTTGGACGCATCCGACGCGATGATCTACGCGACGGGCAAGAGTTCGGAGACCTTCGGCACCCAAAGCCTGGGCGTGGCCTGGAGCCAGGGCTTCAACGTCGCCGCGGGACAGACGGCCTGGAACGTGGACAAGACCACGGGCCTGCTCAGCGGCGTAGGCGGCAGTTACCTCTCCGTCGTCGCCGAGGAGATGGGTGTCGCAATCGAGCGCTGGGGCGGCGGCAACCTCCTGAAGACCGGCCGCTTCCACGGCACGCCGAGCTCCCGCCGCTGGACCGGTGACCGGAGAATCCTGTCGCCCACGGGCGACGTCATGGCCACGGCGCACATACCGGCGGCGGCGACGCGCAGCAGCGGCTTCAGCCCTCCCGTCCGTGGGCTCGGGGTGGCTCTGCAGAGCGCCGCCGTCGGGGGCTGGGTCTCCGGTTTCCAGACTTCGGCCATCACCGAGTCCCTCGGCTACACCGCCCTCGATTATGTCTTCTCGAAATTCACGACGGCGGCCGGTGCCGGGATTTCGTACGCGTTCAATCCCCTCGTCGTGACCTCGAATTGGGCCGGCGACTGCTGCTACGACCCGCCCTCGCGAACGGCGATCGACGCGAGCGGGAACATCTACTCGCTGGGCGGATCGATCTACGACGCGACCACCGGCAGCTACGGCTTCCTGGTCCTCAAAGTCAATATTTCGACTCCGAGCCCGGGCGGCCTCACGAGCTGGACCTACCAGGGCACGGCCCCCAACGGTCGCAGCGTCGCCGACGCGCTGGTCGCGGCGGCCGACGGATCTTCGGTCTTCGTCCTGGCTAAGACCAGCGAGACCGGGCGAGGCTTCGCCGCGCGCTTGATGGCGTTCGACGCTTCCGGCAGCCTGCGATGGCTCAAGGACCTGTCCACCGACTCGGGACCGATGTACGACGCGGTCCTCGCGATGAGCCCTCTGGGCACTTTGCGCGTCGTCGAATCGCAGAGCGGCAAGGTCCTGACCTTTGACGCGGCGGGCAACTCCCCGGGCGTGCCGCTGCAGCTGCCGCTCAGCGCGGGCTCGACCTACTACATCGGCTCCGCGGTCGCCGACGACAACGGCAACCTGTTCGTGTCGGGCAGCAAAAACAACGCCGCCTGGGTGGCCGACTACAACAACCTGATCCAGCCGGCGGCGCCCGAGTGCTCGATCCTGGCCGCGTACAATTACCCCAATCCGTTCGACAGCCGCTCCGGGCAGACGACGATCCGCTACGAGCTGTTCGCGGACGCCGACGCACGGGTGGCGATCTACGACCAGGTCGGCGCGAAGGTCCGCGAGTGGAGCTTCGCCAAGGGCGCGGCGGGCGGCGCGGCGGGCGTCAACGAATTCTCCTGGGACGGCACGACGAACGGCGGACGCAAGGTCTTGCGCGGGGTCTACATCGGCCGAGTGAGCGTCTCGCCCGACGCCTGCGAGACCATCTTCCGGATAGGAGTCAAACACTGATGCGACCCTTCAAATCGATTCGCGCGCGCCTCGTTCTGGCGGCGGCCTTGACCTTGGGCTTGGCGAGGATAGCCGAGGCGGCCATCATCCGCACCTGGATATCGACGGCGAGCCTCAGCGTCGCCGGCTTCGGCCACGACGTGGCGCTGTCGCCGGCCAACGACGCGGTTTACGTGGCGGGCCAGCGCCAGGGGCAGTTCTACGTCGGCAAATACAGCGTCGCCGACGGCAGCGTCATGGTCGAATATTCGACGACGACCGGCTACGCCCTCGGCGTCGGCGTCGGCGCCTTGGGGCAGGTCGGCGTGATCGGAGGCATCCTTTTGAGCTCCTGGACCTACGTCGTGGCCGCGGATACTACGACGATGACCTCAAGCTATACGGTGACGCGAAGCTCGCTGGCCTACGCGATCTCGATCCTGGACCCGGCCCAGCTCAAGCCGATCGCGGGTTGGCCGGTGTACACGACGGGCTACTACGACCTGGACTCGGTCAGCACGACCAATTTCCGCGCGTCCGCGGCGTTTGATGCGACGGGAAACCTCTTCGTCGGCTTCAACGCGTCGAGCACGACGGCCGTGATCCGGAAGTACTCCGGGTCCGGCGCGCAGATCGGCGCCGACGTGACGATCTCCTCCTCTCCGTACATCTATTTCGAGCAGCTGGCCGTCGACACGACGACCATCCCGAGCAAGATATATTCGATCGTCGAGGCGCCGAGGCAGATCCAGATCAACGCCTATAACAACGACCTCAGCGCCTTCGCGGGGCCTCTGTTCAAGCCTTGGAGCGGGACCGACGTCGGACGCCGCCAGTCGATCACGGTCGGGGCGAACCGGGTGATCACCGGCGGCCAGAAGTACGACAACGTGACGAACCCAATCAACCCGTACTACACCTGGGCTCAACAAATCGACCGCAACCTGGCGACGAACAGCAGTCAGATGTCCTATCAGTTCGCGACCGCGGTCGGGGGCAACTCGAGCTTCGGCCTGGCGCAGAGACCCCCCGGCTGCGGCGCGTACTACTCGGTCGGCGACAGCACCGGAGTCTGGGTCGGCCTTTTTGACGGGGCCTTGAACTATACCAACGTGCGCTACTACGACGTCGCCACCGCCTTGCGCGGCAACGCGATCGTCGCCGCCGCGAGCCGCGAGGTCTACGTCACCGGCCGGACGAAGGCCGGCTTCCTGTTCGTCTCGCGCTTCGACGACAACTCGTGCGGGTACTCAGCGCCGCCGCCTCCTCAGCCGTGCACGGTGACGCCGTCGGCGTTCCCCAATCCGTTCAAGCTCGGCAGGGACTCGGTCAAGATTCAATACGACCTGCTGCCGGGAGTGGTCAACGCGGCGGTGCCGCCGGACGTGACCCTGTCGATCTACGGACCGGACGGAGCGTTGGTGAAGACGATGACGAACCTGCCGCGGGCGCGCTTCAACACCGTCTGGTGGGACGGCAGGAACAACCAGTCCGCGCTCGTGCGCGCGGGCAACTACGACGCGACCCTGAAGATCTCCGTCAACCCTCAACCCGGGCCGGTCTGCCGCTCCTTGATCAGGATGGGCGCGCGATGACGGCCCCCGACGCGAGGAGACCTCGGGCGGCGGTCCGTCGCTCGCCCGCAAAGATAGCTACAATAACGATCCCATGAAAAAAACACGCATACTCGTCCTCGAAGACGATCCGAACCAGGCGGCGCTGATCAAAGGCCTTCTCGAGGAACGCAACTACGAGGTCGAGGCGTATCCGACCGTCCTGCAGGCGCGCGCGGCCCTGCGGCGCTACGACGCGGACCTGCTGGTCCTTGACCGCAGCCTTCCGGACGGCGACAGCCTGAAGCTGTGCCAGGAACTGCGCGCCGCCGCGGCGACGCAGATCCTGCCGATACTGTTCTTGTCGGCGCGCAAGAGCCTGCCGGAGAAGGTTCTGGGGTTGACCTGGGCGGATGACTACATGGCCAAGCCGTTTCAGATCGAGGAGCTCGTCGTGCGCATCGAGGCGCTGCTGCGCCGAAGCCGACCGCCGGCGCCGCCGACCTTGATCGGCTGCGGGCCGTTTCGTCTGAGCCTCGAAAAGCGCCGGCTTTGGGTTGCGCAACGCGAGGTCCCGCTGACCAACCATGAGTTCGACCTGCTGTGCGCGTTTCTTGAACGTCCGGGGCGGGTGCTGGACCGGCCGTTCCTTTTGAAGCACGTCTGGGGCTACGGCCACGACGTCGAGCTGAGCACGAAGGCGGTGGATATGGCGATCGTCGGCCTGCGCCGAAAGCTCGGTCGCCACGGCGAGCGCATTGAGACGGTCCGCAGTCACGGCTATCGGCTGTCCGAGGAGGATTAATCCATGACCCGAATCCTGGTCGTCGACGATGAGGAGTCGATCCGAGTTCTGCTGCAGGACGTCCTGGGCTCCAACGGCTACGCCTGCGAGGGCGTCGGCAGCGCCCACGAGGCGCTGGAGAAGATCGAGCGCTCCGATTACGACTTAATGATCATCGATCAAAACATGCCGATCATGACCGGGTCTCAGGCCATCGCGCTTCTGCGCAGCAACCCCAAGCACCACGGCCTCCCGATTCTGATGTGCGCCGCGCGCCCGCCAGAGAAGAACATGGGCGTCAACGGCTACATCCCCAAGCCCATCGACCTCCAGGGGCTTCTCGACGCCGTCGGCCGGGTCTGCGCCTAAGTCCGACTCAAAGAGCATCCAGGCGCAGGCGGCGGGACGAACCTCAACTCCGTCTCTCTCACGGCGCTACTGGCCCAAGGGTGGCCAGCGTGTGTTTCTCCTTGATGCGGTTGCGTTCAACAACCTTCACCAGATACTCGGTATTTGTCAGCGCCCTGGCCGAGGCCAGCAGCTTTGAGCTCACCGCCTTCTTGATCCGGGCAACCCGACCCGGGTCTAGCGTCAAGAGATCCACATTGGTAAGGATCGTTTCAAGGAAGCTCTCGAGCATCAGCGCGTCCTGCCGGATTGCCTCAATGCCCACTCCCCCCAGCTTGTCCTTGTCTAGGTCGTAAGGGCGGCTCAAGCGGCTCCACCCACGATCCGCATGATCCAGGCGCGTATTTAAGTCGATGCGCCGCATGATCTTAAATAAGGCGTCCTCGCGCTCTGCCTCATTCTGGCTCTCCAGGAGCTTGAGCAGCGGCTCATCAAATAGCGCGGTAAAGACGGGAGTGAAGGCGCTTGATTGCAGCGCGTAGAGATAGCCCTCACGCGCGGCGGTCCACTGTCTGTCCCCCAAGCCCATGGCGAGCAGCGTGTTCCATTCGGCGGAGAGCGTATAAATTTCCGCCTGCGGCTCAAGATCCGCGTTGGCAAACGGCTTGCCTTTCAGGGACTGGAAGGCCGCCAAGAATTCCCTCAGAGCGTCCCGCTGGCGCGGCGTGCGTCGCTCGAAACTGTCCACCGTAATCCGGTAGCGCTCTTGGGGTTTTGTAAACCGCTTTGCCGAGAGGGGCGTGCTCATGCCTAAAGGCGTAATTTCAGCCCCGGCGTTGAGGGCCGCCGTCAGCAGGTTTTGCAGGCTCTGAGTATACTCCACATATCGGAGCCCTAGAGCTCGCTCCTCGCGTTTCAGCATAGAGGCGTGGCTGTCGCGGGCCATGGTCTGGAGCACCTTCCGAGGAATTTTGGGCGCGAGGGCGGTGTGAGCGGCGCTGTTGGCGTCCTGCAGGGAGAACAGGAATTCGAGCATGATTTTGGAACGTTCGATATTGCGCACGACGTCGGCGCGTCCTTTGGCGTCGTAGAGGCCTTCAAGCACCTCCAGCGACAGCTGGTTCAAGTGATTGGCGATGAGCCGCCGGTCCGAGAATATCCAAGTCAGATATTCAAGGATATTTGATCTGTCGTCCGTCAACTGGACGGGCTTGGGCATGGTCCGCAGGATGGCGGAAGACAACGCCTTGCCATCTTGGGCAACGGCGTCTTTTAGGGCGCCGTCCAGGCCGTTGGCGAACGCTTTGTTGAGGGCGGCGCGCACGTCGGGGGCGAGATTGATGTCCTGATTATTCTCAATAAGCTCAAGCGTGGCCTTGAGCGTGACGGCGTCCTTGCGGATTTCCTCGATGCCGATGCCGCCCGCTTCGAGCTCCGGATGGAAGGATCGATACTGGAGCTTATAGCCAAAGCCATACCAAGGATTATTCAAGCGCCAGCCCACGTTGATGATGCGGGTCATCTCGGCGATGGCCTCAAGCATCTGTTTCTTATTGTGGGCGTTGGTGAGCATGTCGAGAACCCTCCGGCTGTTGAGGGCGCGCAAGTTGCTTCCCACGTTGTCCGCCTGTAGGCCATAGAGCATGCCGGGGCGGCCCTTTTTCCAGGCATCCGCGTAGGCGTCCTTCACCGTGATGCCTTGAAGCTCATTCCACTCGCCGCCCACGGTGTTGATCAAGAATCCGCTGTCAAAATCGCGGCCGGCCGCTTCCCCAAATGTGAGCTTGAGCGTCTGCAACTGCGGGGCTGTCAGACGATCTGTGGCGAAGTTTTTCTTTTCCCACTTATGTTTTTTCTTAAAGTTATTGAAAAGATCGTCCTTCATCACAGCGTGATCGAGAGCCGCTGTTCCCGGAGTCAGCAAAATCTCCAAACCTTCCAACCCTGCCACCTTCTTGTCGATGAGGTCTTGTAGAAATGCGTGAACCTTCTGGGTATAGGGGGTGTAGTATTTTTTCTTTGACTCGTCTCCCAGCCAGGATTTGTGCGTCTCCTCGGACAGCAAGAGCTTGTAGGCGGGGTTGTCCTTATCGAAGAGCTCGCGCAGGGTGGTGTTTGCCGCGCGCTGGGCCTCGAGCAGCGGGTACATCTTGATGATATTGGCAATGCGCTCGCGCATGGTCGCCTCATCGACCCCGTGACGCGCCGCAAGAGCGGCAAAGACGGCGGGGTTGATATTTTTCTTGAGCGACGCGGCGTTAGCCAGCATCTCCATGAGCTCGTCGGCGGAATTGGGGAGGACGACTGGGTCCGCATTGTTCACGGCATCGCTGTTGGCCAAAGAGCGCTGGAGCGCAACGCTCGTGCGGCCCAGGACCGACCCGACCGCAACGGGCAACTCCTTCATGGCGTTGTCGAACAGATGATTGAGAATCGCGGTGTCGCCATTTGGAGCGCGGTTGGGCTGCAGGAAGGTCGCCATGGCCGCGGGGTCGCCGATCGTGGCGATCGGCTTGAGGAGCTGCGGCGCGGCTTGGAAGGCGGTCAAAGTTGGAACGTTGGCGAGACCGAAAATAGTCGTAGGGGCGACGGCATTCACTTGCGGGACCGAACCATTGACGCGCAACGCAGACGTGAGGGGGGCAACTCGGGAACCGACCGTTGAGACTTGGGCCGCAGCGCGCGTGGTCAGGGGGCCGGGGGCGATGATCAGGAGAGCGGAGACGAGCGTTGCGGACAGGAACTTCTTCATTGGTTATCCCTCTAAAAATCAGGTTACAGGTTAAGTGTAGCGCTCTGGTCATTTCAGCGCATGGGCCTAAGGACTTATTTCAAGAATTCTTAAGGCCCCTACATTATTGGGGCCGGCGCTGTTTGACGCCAAGGCCTGATAAGTGCAATAAACTACACTCAATACGCCTCGATAGCTCAATGGATAGAGCTACTCCGTCCTAAGGAGAAGATGGGT
>JBBTJN010000125.1:0-7705 GCA_038059415.1 Elusimicrobiota bacterium
TTAATATATAAGCATACAGAATAGAAAAAGTCAACGAGATGGTGGTTCTGCACCCTCCCTCTGCGGAGCGGTTGACCGTGAAGGGGCCCGCATGCTACACTCGCGGCCATGAAATCAAAGCTATCGCCTGTCGTTGCGCTTGCCATGGCCTTCGCGTCCTCCATCTGCTTCGCCGATACGATCCGATGGGACCATGAAGATATCCTGCCGCAGTTCCTCGACCTGCTCGCCGAGACTCCGATCCCTTCAACCGGGCCTCGGGCGCTTCCCACCGCGGAGACTGCGCCGCAGACGCCTCCCGACATCGAGTCCGTTCCCTACGCGGTACGCTGCGTCGCGGAGCTCAAGAAGGATTGGGGGACGATTTTCCCCAGCCACATGGAGGCGTGCCAATTGATCGTCAATCCCTTCGCGTTGCGCTGCGTGGTTGCGGTGGTCAAAGATTGGGGGACAATGTACGTCTCTCAGATCGAAAGTTGCGCAAAGGTTCAAACGAACGGAGGGGCGCTTTGTGTCGAGGTCCTCGTGGAGGACTGGGGATCGACCTCTACGAGCCAGATAGACAAATGCGCCAATATGTTCTAGGCGACCGTCAGGAATTTCGCAAGTCCCCCGAATAACCGCACGTCGAAGCGCGAGTTGCGCGCTGAGGCGGACCTCCGCGTCCTTGTCGTTTAGGGCAAGGCGTATGTCGGCAATGACGCCGGCGGGCACGATTCCGACCGCGCCGAGTGCCAGCACGGCGCTGGAAGGTCCCGGGCGTGATCGTCAAATTATCTCTCGAAGACGCGATGAAGGTCATGACCGGCATTTGAGCGCAGCTGTTTCAACAGGGCGCTCCCGCGGTAGCCGACCCGCAACTCGACAAGGCGATCGAAGTTCTCAACCGCCGCCGACGGCGGCAAGCGGTCCGCTTCACAGCTTGAAGCGTTCGCCCAGCTTCTGCAGGTCGGCGGCGTCGCGCAAGACGGATTTAATGCAGTCGACCGTCGTCTTGCCGGCGGGGTTGCCGTCGCCATGGGTCTGAAAGGAAATGGCCGACTCGGTCAGGGACTTGGAGATGCGCAGGATGTCGTGTATGACGGAGCGCACGGCGTCGCTCACCTTGTTGATGCCGCCCCCCATCCGCCCGAACTCGTCGTCGCGCTCGATTTCGAGCCGGCGGGAAAAATCCATGTCGGCCCGGGACTGGAGCGCCCGCGCGCACTGCTCCAGAGGTTCGATGATGTTGCGGGCGATCATGAAGGCGATGGAAAGTGAAAACAGCACGGCGATGAGCGTGTACATCAAGTAGTTGCGCCTGGTGGCGCGGAAGGAGTCCATGCGGATGTTGAGCAGGACGTCCTCCTCGGCGGCAAACGTGTCCCAGAGCGCGAAGGCCGCGTCTCGGGCCGTGGACGCCTTCACCGCGAACTCCTCGGCGCCGATGCCGCCCGGCGCCAGGGCGATCCTGTTGAGCGCGTCGAGCAGGGGTTGAGTCTTATCCGAGTAGCCCTTGAGCGCCGGGGGAATGTTCGACTGCAGCGAGATAGAGACGCCGAAGAAGTTGGGGTCTTCGACGAGAGCCGTGTTCGCGTAGTTGACCGTCGCGTTGAAGTCGGAAGTCTTGAGCAGCGCGGCGTAGGTCGCGACCTTGATGCGCTGGTCCTGGCTGAGATTGCCCCGCTTGAGCATGTGCCAGACCTCGTCGCGTATATGGGCGATGCGCTCCTGGGTCTGCGGGAGGCTGAGCAGCGTGGCGCTCATGATGTAGTAGGTGTCCAAGTCGGGGTCGAGGATGAGAAAAGAGGTGTCTCCCATGTGCGTGATCATGGTTCGAATGTCGGAGTTCAGGTGCCAATGTTTTTCATCGGAGTCCTTGACCGACAGGCCCCCGTCGGCCAGGGACTTCTTGAGATTCTCCCATTCCCCCTTGACCGTCGCGACCCTATAATGGAGGCGCTTGCGCTTGTAGAGCCCCTCGTCATCAAATTGCAGATCGGCCCCGTATCTCCGATCGGCTTCTTCCAGATCGGCGAAGCTCTTGTCGATCGCCGCCGCCCTCTCCAGAACGAGTTCCTCGAGCTTGGGGGTCTTCTCGTCCAGGGCGCGGCTGGCCAGGAACTGGCTGTCTGGAATCAACTGAAGCAGGCGCTCCAGGGGACGCTGGTAGACGCCTCCCTGGTATTCCAGGGCGGCGAAGCGGATGTTATAGTTGATGCCGGCGATCATCAGGTAGAGCAGCACTGCGATCGGGAGCGCGAAGCTGGCGCAGATCATACTGAGCTTGCCGGAGATTTTGAAGCCGTCGAAAAAATTCCCGATCGTTTTGATCATTTTCATCCTGTCCGTCGCGCGGATTTTATAGACTACATTAAATGTTCAACTCACAACAGGGGCTGCTGCGCGCGGGGTCTGCCGGCGGCCGCCCCTACAGACTTTTTGCCGGCGAATCGACGATGCTCCTGGCGGGAATCCTCGTCGCGGCCTTCATCGCGGTCCTGTGCGGCGTCGTCATGAGGCTGATGGCGAGCTTGGCCCGAAAGACGAAGGAACTGTCCGAGATCAATAAGACCAAGGACAGATTCCTGGGCATGGTCGCGCACGATCTGAGGACGCCGTTGACGGTCGCCTCCGGAGTCGCCTCGGTCCTGATGGAGGAGGTCAAGGACGAGGAGCATCTGACTCTGCTCCGGTTGATAGGGAGTTCCTCGAAGCAGATGCTCGCGATGATCGACGACCTGCTCGACGTATCGCAGATCGCGAGCGGAACTCTCGAACTGCGCTTGCGCGAAACCGACATCGCCGGCATGGTCGCCGACGCCGTCGCGTGCACGCGTCTCATCGCCTCGACCAAGGAGATCCTCGTGCGCGAGGACGTGGCCGCCGACGTCGGGACCGCCCGGGTCGATCCCGACCGCCTGCGTCAGATCCTCGACAACCTGATCGGCAACGCGGTGAAATACTCCCCGGAGAAGACGCGCGTCACGGTCGGGGCCCGGAGAGAGTCGGGCCGGTTGGAGCTTTGGGTTCAGGATCAAGGCCCGGGGATACGCGAGGAGGATCTGTCCGTCATCTTCGCCGAGTTCGTCAAGGGCAGCGCACGGCCCACCGAGGGCGCGTCCAGCCATGGGCTCGGCTTGGCGATCGTCAAGAGGCTGGTGGACCTGCACAGGGGCGCGATCCGCCTCGACAGCGAAATCGGGCAAGGGGCGCGCTTCACCGTCTCGTTTCCGCTCTTCTAGGGCCGGCGGCCGGGGTTTGGTTTACTTGACATAGAGAACATCATCCAAGAATGCCTTCACGTCCGCGGCCGTTATCGCCAGACCAAGACCGTTGGACTCGCCGACTTGGCTGATGATCATAGTGTTGACGCCCACCACCCGACCGGCCATGTCCACGAGCGGCCCCCCCGCGCCGCCCCGATTGAGGGCCGCGTCGGTCTGGGTATAGGTGACCGCGACTCCGGTTCGGTCTGTCGCACCCTCCCGCGGCTTCACATGGCGACCGAGGCCGCTGACGATCCCCATGGCGACGGAGAACCCCAGTCCCGCCGGGTATCCCAGCGTCACGACACGTTGCCCCGGCCTGGGATTGCCTTCGGCCAGAGCCAGAGCGGGCCAGCCGATCCTCGTGGACTCGATCTTGATGAGGGCGAGGTCCCGAGCGATCTGCAAGGCGACCACGACGCCCCAGACGATACTTCCGTCGCTGAGTTGGATTTGGATGCGCTCGCAATCCCCGGTCACATTGGCGTTGGTCACCAAGTACCCCCGGCGATCGACGATGAACCCCGTCCCCCACCCGATCTCCCCTCCCGTGAGCACCTTGACCACGGAAGGCTGCAGCTTCTCGACTAGGTCAGGGAGGCTGACGTCTCGATTCGGAAACTGAGGGAGACTCACGCGGCGGACATGCTTTGTATCGAGCTCAAGGCCAACAAGCGGGTCTTGGTTCCAATCGACCGCAAAGACCGAAACTGAGGCGGCCGCCGCGAACGCCGCGATAAGCGCCAGGTTTATCGATAATCTCGCCATAATCGTCATCTAGCCTCAAGGGCGAGACTTCGCAAGTCGGAAGCCGAAGGTGACGTAGCGAGTCCCTGCGTCTATGTTGTTGCGGTAAGTAACCCGCAGTTCAGCGTCTTCATAGTTGCTGAAGGAGCCGCCGCGCATCACCCGCCGAGGGGAGTTCCCAGCTTGCCACGCGCTGCCTTCAGACGGCGCTCCCTTGTACGTGTCGTGCCACGTGTCCCCGACCCACTGCCAGACATTGCCCACCATGTCGCATAGATCTTGCTCCGTGTTCCCCTTGGGCTTCGAGCACACCGGCATCGTGCCGCTGTTGCCGCAACCGTAGCCGCCGCCGGCGAACATGACGGCATTATCGCAGGTCGCAATCCCTTTGCCCCAAGGATGCGGGATTTTTTTGCCCCTGCTGGTCGCCGCGTACTCATATTCGGCCTCGCTGGGCAGTCGCGCGTCCTTGAACGCGGCAAAGTCATTGGCATCCTTCCAGTTCACGCAGTTGATCGGATGCCTCGCTCGGTCTTTCTTGCCCCAGTTGCAGAAATTGCCGGCATCTCCGCTCCCCGGCTTATCACATTTGCCTGCGTGCACGCATTCCCCGTATTGCGCCACGGTCACCAGCGTTTTGGAGATATCGAAAGCCTTTATGCGGACCGAGTGGGCCGGCGTTGAATTGGGACTGCCGCTGTCGCCACGCTCGGTCCCCATCATGAACGTCCCTCCGCCAATGGGAATGAATTCAACCGGCTCTTTTGGATGAGCGGCAACAGGACAGCCGGCCTCCTGACCGACCGGAGACTCGATCTTTTTGGCATCCTCCTTGATCTGCGCGGCACTCACGCTCAGACTATCGAGCTCGGCGGCGTACGCCGGCCCCGCCATCGCAGAAGCAACGAACAGGCAGAAAAGCCCCGCCATCACGGCGCCGATCGTGTTATATTTCATCTTTACCCTCCCACCATCTACGGTCGTATTATAATAAGGCGTCGACCCTCTTATCTGGGCCGAAGGGGCATAGGCGACGAGGCCGATGGACCCGGGCCGTTCTGGGCCCCAATGTGGTACCATCGTTGCGTCAAAATCAACTTTGACGATCAACCAACGAGGTGCGATAAAATGGCCCGAATACTCATCGTCGACGACGAGGACTCCGTTCGGTGTCTCCTTGAGGACATGCTCAAGGGCAAGGGTTACGCCTTGGACCTTGCCCACGACGGAGCCTCGGCTTTCGAACTCCTTCGCGACAACAAGTTCGACCTGGCTATCATCGATCTTACCATGCCGGTCATGAACGGCGTCGAACTGGTGCAGCTCATCCGAAAAAACCCGAAGATGCTGACCATGAAGATCCTGCTTTGCACCGGCGCCGAAGTGCCCGAGTCCGTCAATAAGGCCGCGGCCGCCGGCGTGGACGACTACATCATCAAGCCGTTCGACTCCAAAACGTTGCTAGCTAAGGTCGCCAAACTGACGCCTCCTTCAACTCGATGAGCACGGAATCGAAACGGTGAGGCGCGTCCCTTTCCCGAGCTCGCTGTCGATACGGATCGTGCCCTGGTGCAGGTCCACCAGCCTCTTGACGATTGCCAAGCCGAGCCCATGGCTGGACTCGCCCGCGGTGGGCCGCGCACTGCCCATGGCGAACTCGTTGAATACGGTGGAAAGTTCCGCCTTCTCGATCCCCAGGCCCTGATCCTGCACCCATATCTCAAACCGGCCCGACTCCCGCCGCGCCCCCACCGTGATGGTCGTCTGCGCCGGCGAGTACTTCACCGCGTTTCCGAGCAGGTTGTCGAGGATCTGCCGCAGACGGACGGGATCGGCCCGGACGGTCCCGATGTCGGCGGCCACGTCCGCGCGGACGAGGATTGCCTTGGTCGCGGCGATGAGACGCGTACACGCGACGGCATCGACGACCATGTCGGCGATGTTGGTTTCGCACAAGTGCAGCTCGAGAGTCCCGCTCTTGACCTGCGCCACGTCGAGCAGGCCATCGATGAGCGTAATCATCCTCTTCGAGGAGCTCCCGATCAGCCTGAGCAGAGCCAGATGCTCCTCCTCCTTGACCTCCGCCATCAGGGCCAAGGCGACCCCGGAGGTCACCGTCAGCGGCGTCCTCAGATCATGCGCGACCATGCCCAAGAACCGGTCTTTGGCCTTGTTGGTCTCCAGCAGTTCCGCCGTCTGCCGGGACAGGCGCGTCAACAGCCTCAGGACGAAGCCGTACATGACCACGATGAAGGCTACGACGAGGACTCCCGTCAGGAACAACATCGAGACGGTATTCATCGTGATGGCATCCTGCGTCGGGCTGGCGGGCAGGCTGACGCTGATGCCTCCCCGGACGTCTCCCACCCTGTACCCCTCGGTCGTATGGCAGGTTAGGCAGGAGCGCTCGACGTAGAGAGGCCGCATCAGACGATAGAACGGCACGTCATCCACGGTCGTCACCCCCGTCCTTTCGCGCACGCCCGACTGGAACGATTTCAACGCATCCGTCTCCCAAGCGTCCGCCCGGTTGGCGCGGTTGAGCAAGTGAAGGCTGGTGATGTGGAAAGAAAAGCCTTTGTTGGCAAGGGCGAGCTCGGAGATCTCCCGGGTCATCTCGGCCGGGCTTCTCATGGTGTAGACCTTCCCCGTCGCGCCGTGCAGGTCCGGATGCGCGAGGTATGGATTGGACAACACGCCCGGCCCCTTCTCGACGAAGACCCCGCCGTATCGGGCGTTCCAGCTCCTGGTCAGCACGATGAGATCGAAGAGCGCCAAGGCCTCACGATATTGCTGCTGTCTCAGCATCTGCGCCTGCCTGGAGGCTAATCCCATCATGGACGCGCAGAGCGCCGCAAGGAAGAGCCCCCCGATAAGAATCACCCTGGTGCGGACATCGCCGAGCCATTTCACCGTGATGACTCCTCCTCCGCGCCCGCTTTGACGCGGGGTGGTCTGCCGGCGGCGAGCCAGGCCAGGTAGGCCTCGAGAAACGGATCGAGATCTCCATCCATGACGTTGGCGATCTGCGAGGTCTGCTCGCCGGTGCGCAGGTCCTTGACCATCTGGTAGGGCATGAACACGTACGAGCGGATCTGGTGGCCCCAGGCGATGTCGCCCATCTCGCCGTAGTGTTTTTCCACGGCCGAGCGCTTCTTGTCCAGCTCGAGCTGGTACAGCTTTGCCTTGAGCATGCGCATCGCGTTCATGCGGTTCTGCAGCTGAGAGCGCTCGGTCTGGCAGGCGATGACGAGACCGGAGGGCTTATGGCGGATGCGCACCGCGGTCTCGACCTTGTTGACGTTCTGGCCGCCGGCCCCTCCGGAGCGGAAGGTTTCGAGCTCGATGTCGTCGTCCTTGACCTGTATGTCGATCTCGTCCTCGATATCGGGCACGACGTCGAGCGACGCAAATGAGGTGTGGCGCCGCTTGTTGGCGTCGAACGGGCTGATGCGCACGAGGCGATGCACGCCCATCTCGCCCTTGAGCAGGCCGTAGGCGTTGGGGCCGCGGATGAAGGCGGAGAGGCTCTTGAGGCCGGCGCCGTCGCCCTTGGCGAACTCGGTGATCACGACTTCATATCCGTTCTTCTCGCACCAGCGCTGGTACATGCGCCACAGCATCTCGGCCCAATCGCAGGCTTCAAGGCCGCCGGCGCCGGAATGCACGCTGATGATCGCGTCGTCCTTGTCGAACTCGCCGGAGAGCTT
>JBBTJN010000126.1:0-5334 GCA_038059415.1 Elusimicrobiota bacterium
CCTTGCCGCCGGCAACGGGGGTGGAAGCGGACAAGGTTCTTGCCGGGCGGGGGGGCGAGGACAGATTTGCCGTCTCCCCGGTTGACGGGGCCGGCGTGTCGCCGGAAGACGAGTGGGCTAGGGGCTCGGCGAGCAGCGCGGAGAATTGCGCGGCGCCCTTCGCGCTTGAAGCGTCACCAGACGCTTGAGACAGACAATCGACGGCCTTCAAGGCCGTGGTTTGAATGGCGGCCAACGCCGCGACCGTCACGCGAACGGACGCGGCGGCGGCGACCGGCTTGAAGACAACGAGGGCGGGGACGGATAAAGAGGACGGCAACGACGCCGTCGGCATCGCGAGCATCGTGCCGAAGGCCGGCATGTCCATCCGTAAAACGCCGACGTTGGAGCCGGCGGCCGCAGTGACGCCGGAGGCCGCTGGGATTGAGACGCGAACGGATTGGATTTGCGCGGCGGCTGGAGAGGTCCCCAGCGCGACGGAAAGAAAAAGGGCGGCGGTTCGGCGCAGAAGCATTAAGGTCGGTTTTCGAGCCGGGCCGCCGCCTTGAGCGGGGCGGCCGCGCGAGAGCCCGGCCAAAGGAAGGTCGTGAGCAAGGCGAGTGCGGCGACCGCAGCGAGGAGCGTCATTGATAGAGTCGTTTCATGAACTTTTGGTCAGCAGGGCTCGGATGAATTTGCGATCCTCGTCATGCGTCCACAGCCCCTGTTGATCCCCCTGTCGCTCGAACCGCTTCCACATTCTTATTTTTTATATGAGTCATGATACCATGACTAGGACGCAACAACACAAAACCCATGCCACCAAGCCTGGGGCGTTCGCGTGGGTGGAGCGCGACCCCCCTCTCCCTTGAGGGAAGAGGGGCTGGGGTGGGGGGGGGATCAAAAAAAGAAAAACCACTCGCCTCCTGCCGTCCCGGGGCGCTTGGTGAGGACACCGCTTCGCGACTTTCCGGCGTTGGCGCCCAGGACTCTGAGGCCGCCGACCAGAACCGTCATCGCCTACTATTTCGGCAAGGGCGAGCCCTACGTCGGGGCGCCGCAGGTCATGCTCGTGGACCTCATCATCAGCACCTGCTCCCCCGCGGCTCGTCGCTGGACGGGCCGTCTCCGGCGACCACGGGCAAGGACTGCGTCCAGAAGGGCATCCCCTTCGCGAAGGCCGACGACGCCTTGGTCGAGCTCATCAAAAAGCACGGCAAATGGGCCGAGCTCCCGTAGGTCCAGAGACTAAGCCGCGCTAGGCCTTAGGCTCCAGGTCAAAGACGCGGGAAGCGGATATTATCCCGTGATGCTTCTTCGCCCCCGAGCTGCCCTCGCGACGGTCCTGGCGCTGCATTGCGCGTTGTCCCCGGTCGACGTCCTCGCGCAGCAGGTGCTGGCGGGCGCCGCCTCCCGCGCCGGCACGGGCACGGCTTCCGCGGCCGCCGCCTCGGTCGGCGCTTCGGCCGCGGGCCGCGGCGCCCTGTTCGCGCTGGAAATGGCGCCCAGCTCGCTCTTCCCTTCCGTAACGACGACCCCCGGGGCCGTCCGCCCGGCCGCGACGCTCGCCGCCGTCGCCGTGCCGGCGTCCACCCTCGAGGACGCGGGCCTGGAAGGGACCTCGCGCGCGCCCGACGCGCAGACGCCCGATCCGATCACGGCCGTGGTCGTGGCGCCCGAGACACTCGCGGAGAGCGCGGGCGCGGTGGCGCAGGACAAGGAGTGGGCCGGCTCGTTCTTCGACCGCTCCAAGCCGCACTCGACGCGCGCCGAACGGCTGCTGAGCCGCGGGGAACAGACGATCGCCTTTATGCCGCCGGTGCTGCAGGCGCCGATCACGGGCGCGGTCTCGTCGCGTCTGGGGAAGCGCTTTCTTCCGACCGCGCTTGTGGCGCGCTGGGGGAAGGTGCCGGCCGCGTCCGCGCCCAAGCCGGCTTTCGACGAGGACGGCTACGGCGGCCCCAATCACGCCCCGCTGAACTTGCGGGGCCGGATCGGCCTCGGCGTGCGCTACGGCGTCATGATCACCGGCGCCGCGTTCGTGATCGAATACGCGGTCGGTCTGCTGACGAGCCTGCCCTTGGAGTGGCTGGGCTCCGGCGCGCTGGAGAGCGTCGGCCGCGTCGAGCTTTTGATCTCGATGGGGCCGCGCCTGCTGGCCGAGACGCTCAAGGATCACCCGTTCTGGTTCCTGGCCGTGAGCCTGCCGGCGAAGATCTTCAAAGAGGAGCTCACCTACCGCGGCGTCCAATTCCTCGGCTACTTCGCATTCGTGATGGCCGCGCGCTGGGGGCTCACGCGCTTCTCCGCGCTCGCGAACGCCGTGCCCGACATCGGCTACGTCCGCTCGACGCTGCAGTGGCTCGCCGCGAAGCTGACCATGACTCCCTACGTCGTGGCGGCTTGGCTCGTCGCGTTGAACTTCGCCGGCGCGCACACGCTGCACTGGGGCGACAACCCAGCCGTGTTCTTCACCCAGTTCATCGCGAGCTTGATCCTGACGCGCGCGGCCTACCGGACGCACTCCCTCATCGCTCCGTTCACGGCCCATCTCGTCTTCAGCCTGCTCACCATGGCGGCGATCATGCTGGCACTTCACGCCGCGCCGGGCGCCGCGGCCGCCTACCAACTCGCGCTCGGCGTCGGCTCCGTGAGCTACCTCGCGTACCGCCTGGCCCGCCGCGCGGTGCTCAAGCGCCTGGCTCAGACCGTGCCCCCCATTCCTCCCGTGGAGCCCGCATGAGACGCCTTCTTCTCGCCGGACTGCTCGCGCTCGGCGCGACCCGCGCCGCCGCTCAAATCGAGCTGACGAACGCGCTCGCCGCGGCGCTCCAAGCCGTGAAGGACGGCACGGCCGCCCGCCAGGCCCCCGAGGGCCTGCAGGCCGCCAGCTACAAGTACGTCCAGCTCATCGAGAGCGTGGAGCGGACCGTCGTGATGGTGAAGGTGCGCGGCAGGGGCCTGGGCTCCGGCTTCTTCGTGGACCCGGACGGCACGATCATCACCAACAATCACGTCGTCGGGCCCGCCGGCATCGGCAAGGAAGTAACCATCCAGCTCAACGACGAGAAGACCGAGATCACGGGGATCGTCAAGGCGTTGAGCCCGGACAAGGATCTCGCCGTCGTCAAGATCGACCCCAAGGACGTCCCGGCCTCCTTCAAGGACGCCAACGGCGCGCTGGCCTGGCTGCCCCTGGCCGACGTGTTCACCCGGGGCGAGATGGTCTTCGCGATTGGCGCGCCCGTCGCCCTCACCCAGTCGGTCAGCCACGGCGTCATCAGCCACCCGGGGCGACAGATCGACGCCCTGAGCGCCTACGTGTCTTTGATCCAGACCGACGCCGCCGTCAACCCCGGCAACTCGGGCGGCCCCTTGATCAACACCGCCGGCATGCTCGTCGGCGTCAACAGCATGGGCATCTTCCTCGGCGGCGGCGGCTCCAACGGCCTCAACTTCGCGATCTCCGCCGTCGACGTGAGGCAGGCGCTCGTGCAGTACAAGAAAGTGGGCCATCTTCGCACCGCGCGGCTCGGCGCGATCTTCTACCCCGCCGATCCCCGCTCGCCGAAGAAGGGCGCGCTCGTCGAGCGCGTCCGCGCCGGTTGCGCCGCCGCCAAGGCCGGACTCGTCCCCGGCGACGTGATCCTGGAGTTGGACGGCGCGACGGTCGCCCCCCGGCCGCCCGAGTTCGACCCGAAGAACCCGCCGATCGGCGCCGAGAGCGCGCCCACGCCGGAGACGAGCCTCGGCCGCATGCTCGCCTTCCGCAGCCCCGGCGACCCCGTCGTCCTCACCGTGCAGCGCGGCGCCGCGACCCTGAAGCTCACCGCGATCCTCGACTCGCCCCCGCCGCCCTTCGGCTCCCCGGCGCCCTAACTCGCGGCAGCGATCGCATCCCCCGCCGACTGGCAAAATCGCGATATTGCCTCTATCATTCGCCTGAAGGTCCCGCGACTGTCAAATGAGGCCGACCGAGGTAATTCAAAGTTAGGTTGCCTTAGGAGAACATGTCCTTAATACGCTTACGGTTGTGGGATGGTTTGGTGGAAGGAACTGCTTTCGGCAATCCTCGCAACGGCTGCCGGCTATTATTTGGGGAGTTCAGGACGTTGCTCGAACTTTCACAGAAAATTCAGGGAACATTTTGAGGCCCTCAATCGTATACATAGGATGCAGTCTAATCTCCCGACCGAAGCCCCTGAGCGTCATATCTATCTCATTCGCGGCCAACGAGTCATGCTGGACGGCCACCTAGCCGAACTCTACGGTGTCCGCACAAAAAATCTGAATAAGGCTGTTAATAGAAACCTGGAACGATTTCCCCAAGACTTCATGTTCCAGCTGAGTCGCCAAGAATATCTATCGATTCTAAGGTTCCAAACTGGAACCTTAGAACAGGGCCGCTATTCAAAATATCTGCCCCACGTGTTTACCGAGCAGGGCGTGGCAATGCTCTCTAGCGTCCTTCGCAGCAAACGCGCGGTCCATGTCAACGTCGGGATCATGCGCGCTTTCGTGAAGCTAAGGCGCCTGGCAACTTCATATCCCGGTCTAGGGCGGCGATTGGATGAATTGGAATCGAAGTACGATGTTCAATTCAAGGAGGTCTTTGCAGCCATCCGCAGTTTGATGGCCTATTCCGAAGAACCCAGGCGGCGAATCGGATTCAAGCTATAGTTTTGTGGCTACCGCTGAGGATGACCATCGGCGGCTATCAGGATTTCCTCATCGGGCCGCCGACCGGTCAAGCGCTTGGTTCGGACGACTTGCGATCCCGCTCCGTTGCGCCACTGTCTGTTTATGAACGATTTCAAAATGTTCAGTTATGACCTCTGTCTTGTCAATGTCGGCTGCTGCCCGCGGTCTTTTTGCCGAGAAGCTAAAGATGGATTAGGGCGTCAGTGCCTTCGCGGCGACCTGCAAATGAGACCTCAACGAACGGTTTCTGGGGCCTTCTATTGGCAGGAAGTTTGGCGAGATAGTCGTTCCAGAAAGACCGCTCTAGCGGTCCCAATTTTTTCATTTAGCTCGCCAAGCCCGAACGCTTGATTATACAAGTCTGCATATCACGATCGCCAAATTCTCAAAGCCAAGAAAAGCAATGCCTGCATATCGAAACTCGTCGAAATGCAGGCATTTCCAACAACGTCCTAAACTTGGGCAGTACAGGATTTGAACCTGTGACCCTTGTCGTGTGAGGACAATGCTCTACCGCTGAGCTAACTGCCCGAAAAACAAATACTGTCGAGGAAGATTATAGCAATATTCTCACCCGACGACTTCGTCTCTGAGTTATGCCCAACAACTCCGCAAGCTCCTCGCGGAACGCTCTGATTTGCTTGCAAAATGACG
>JBBTJN010000127.1:0-1347 GCA_038059415.1 Elusimicrobiota bacterium
CCAGACCCAATCGGTTCTCGATTCCGTGCGCGCGAAAGAGCTGAGCGATCTCGCGCGGCTTGGCGCGTAAACGAGCGCCGTTCGGCGCGTGCATAAATTCGCAAACTTCGTCGAAAAGGCGCCGGCGCCGGAGCACGAAAGAGGATCCGGTTCGCGGACCTCCGCCGATAACTCCGGCGCCGACGCGGCTCGTCCGTGGGGGAGGAGCAACTCCGGCCATAGCGCGGACCGCGGCACTGCGTCGATCGGACGCTTTGCGGTTCGCGCGCATGCAGGAAGGAGAATGACGATGGAATGTGGACGACGAATGTTTCGAAGACTCGCCGGGGTTTTCGCCGCGCGCGTTCCCGAACTCGGGCTCGGGCGCGTTCCGGACCCGCGATCCAAGCGAGGGCGACGGTGGAAATTGCCGACGTTGTTGAAGGCAACGCTGCTCGCGCTCACGGCGGGCTGCAAGGGCCTTTCCGAAATGGAAGTGCTGATGAGCACACTGAGCCCGGGGACGCGGCGTCTGTTCGGCATCCACCGCCGGGTGCCGGATACGACGATGCGCGACGTGCTGTGCCGCGTCGATCCGCAGGCGCTGCGGATCTGTTTGCGCGAGCAGCTTCGCGCTGCATCGCGGCGCAAGGCACTCGCGCCGATCGACCCGACGTTTCCGTTCGGTGTGATCACGTGCGACGGCAAAGGAACGGCCCTCGGATTTTGGGACGACGAATATGCGCAACGCCATGCGAACGACACGACGAAGGAAGCCTACGGGCTGCTTCGCACGGTCACGTGTTGCTTGGTCACTGCGCGGAGCCGACCGTGCGTCGACGCGGTCCCGATACCGCCGGAAACGAACGAGATGGGAATTTTTCCAACAGTGTTCGACGGTCTCGTCGCGAAGTATGGCCGGCTCTTCCAAGTCGTGACCTACGATGCGGGCGGCGCATCGGAAGAGAATGCGCGGCGCGTTGTCGAGGCTGGGAAAGATTACGTGCTGCGCATGAAAGACGAGCGGCGCGTAATGCTGAAAACTGCGAAGCTCGTCGGCAAGGACGCCCAGCCACTCGCGTTTACCGAGGATACGTTGTCGAACCCCACCGAGGTCCGACGCGAGGTATTTCTCGTCGAGGCGCGAGGCGATTGCGACGACGGACTCGTGTGGACGCACGCCAAGACCTTCGTCCGCGTTCGCTCACAAACGCGCAAGCACGGAAGCATTACGGCGACCGACGACCGTTGGTTCGTGACGAGTCTCGCGCAGGATCGGCTCACGCCGTCGCAATGGCTGTGGCTGATTCGTGCGCATTGGGCCGTCGAGAATAATTGCCACGGTACGTTCGATCGCTTCTTTCGCGA
>JBBTJN010000128.1:0-4046 GCA_038059415.1 Elusimicrobiota bacterium
CACTGTGCATGACCTCGGTAATCGATGGGAAGCAGGGCGGTCTTGATCTTGTTAAATGAAGGAATGAGTCGGCGGCCCATCGATTATCGTGATCCGCGGCTTGAGCGATGACGACGATGACTTGGGGTTGAGCGGCGGGGCCGGAAACTTGAAACCCCCGCGGAAGCGTTGCTCCGCAGGGGCTCAATTTCCCGAATGATGGTGTGAACAAACAACTCGGAGAAACTCTCTTGGCGGGCGAAGCGTCGCGCTCGGCCTTGTGGCCGGTGCTGACTAAAATGGATGCGGATCTGGCGGCGCAAGCCTGCGCGCAGGGTTGCGCCTGCGGCGGCGCGCTGCATCGGGCGGACTTTCCGCGCAAGGTCCGCGGCGTGAACGTCGAGGCGCGGCGGGATAGTTTCTGCTGCGCCGAGGAAGGCTGCCGTCGTCGGGTGACGCCCGGTTCGGTGCGTTTCCTGGGTCGTCGGATCTACGCGGGATTTATCGTCGTATTGCTGACGGCGCTGCGGCACGGCTTGTCGGCGGGACGGATGGCGGTGCTCCAGGAACACCTGGGTGTGGACCGGCGCACGCTGGAGCGGTGGCGGGCCTGGTGGCTGCAGGATTTTGCGCCGGGCCGGCCGTGGCGGACCGCACGGGGGCGTTTCCTTCCGCCGCCCGATGAGGCGACCCTGCCGTGGTCGCTCTGGCTGAGCTTTGGCCACGCGGGGCAAAAGCCACTGCTGGATCTGCTGCGCTTTCTGGTGCCGTGGTCGACCCGCGCGGCGCCAGGAAACTGAGGGTCGAGCGGCCGCCCGCAGAGGATGCCGGTGGCGAGGGGAAACTCGCCGGGTAAACCGCTGCCGGCATGGACCCAAACCTTCCTGCCACCTCCGCTCCGATTTCCTCCCCCGAACGCTGGGCGCATTTGCGCTTCAGCGTGGTGGGCCCGTTGTTGGCGTCACCGCCCGGCCCGGGCCAACTCCACGAGCGCCTGCGGGCACTCGCGGATCAATCCTGGCGCCATCCGACCAGCGGGCAGTGGGTGCACTTTGGCGTCTCGACCATCGAGCGCTGGTATTACCGGGCGCTGCGGGCGAAACAGGATCCGGTGGGAGTATTGAGGCGTAGGATACGAAAGGACGCCGGCGGTTTCACCGCGATGTCCTCCGCCCTCGGCGAGAGACTCGTCACCCAATATCGCGCCCACCCCCAGTGGAGCTATCAGCTGCACGCGGACAATCTGGCGGCCACCGTGACGAAGGAACCGGCGCTGGGGGCGTGTCCGGGTTACGCCTGCGTGCGGCGATTCCTGAAGGCGCAGGGTTTGTTTCCCCGTCCGCGGCGGGGCCCGCTGCACAGTCCCGGGGCGCAGGCGGCCGAGGCGCGCTTCGCGGCCCGGGAGATCCGCAGCTACCAGAGCGAACAGGTGAACGCCCTGTGGCACCTCGATTTCCATCACGGCAAGGTGCGGGTGCTCCTGGCCGGTGGCCAATGGGGTTATCCGCTGCTGCTGGGCGTCCTCGACGACCGTTCGCGGCTGTGCTGTCACCTGCAGTGGTATCTGCACGAGGGCGCCGAGGAACTTTGCCACGGACTGTCGCAAGCGTTGCTCAAGCGGATGCTCCCGCGCGCCTTGATGACCGATAACGGCAGCGCCATGCTGGCGGCCGAGACCACGCAGGGGCTGGCGCGGCTGGGGATATTACATGAAACGACGCTGCCCTACTCACCCTATCAAAATGGGAAACAGGAAAAATTTTGGTCCCAGATCGAGGGCCGACTCCTGCCGATGCTCGAGGGCGTGGCCGACCTGACGCTGCGCCAGCTCAACGATGCGACCCAGGCCTGGGTCGAGATGGAATACAATCGCAAGGAGCACGCCGAACTCGGCCAGAGCCCGCTGGCCGAGTATCAGCAGACGCAAGACGTCGGCCGTCCCGCGCCGGACGCCGCCGCGGTGACGCTTTGCTTCACGGCGGAATTGGCCCGCACCCAGCGCCGCTCCGACGGGACGCTCACGGTAGCCGGAGTCCGCTGCGAGGTGCCATCGCGCTACGGCCATCTGGAAAGGCTGCACCTGCGGATGGCTTCCTGGGATCTGAGCCAGGTGCATCTGGTCGATCCGAAAACCGGCGTCGTGCTGTGCCGCCTGTATCCGTTGGACAAACACCGCAATGCCACCGGCCGCCGCGCGACCCGGGTGGCACCGGTGGCCGCCGCGCCGATTCCGCCGACGGGCCTGGCGCCGCTGCTGGCTCAACTCATCGCGCAATACGCCGCCACCGGCCTGCCGCCGGCTTATCTGGCGAAAGCGGAACGGGAGGACGGCGCATGAACCGCAAGCTGCTCACCCCCTATGGCCTGAAGTTCAATCCGTTCTCCGCCCAGATTCCGGTGGAGGCGTTGTGGAGTTCGCCCGTCATCGGCCAGTTTTGCTGGCGACTCGAACAGCAACTCGGTGAAGGCGGCTTCGCCCTCATCACCGGTGTCTCCGGTTCCGGCAAAAGCGCGACTCTCCGCTTGCTGCAGTCGCGACTGGCCAATCAGCGCGAGGTCCAGGTCGGCGTTCTCAGCCGGCCCCAGGCGGCACTCGCCGATTTTTACCGTGAACTCGGCGACCTGTTCGGCGTGCCGCTCCGGCCGCACAACCGCTGGGCCAGCGCCAAGGCGCTGCGCGAACGATGGCTGCAACATATCGACACAGCGCTCGTGCGCCCGGTCCTCCTCGTCGACGAGGCCCAGGAAATGCACGCCGCGGTCCTGTCCGAACTGCGGCTGCTGACCAGTGCCGAACTCGATTCCCGCTCCATCCTCACCGTCGTGCTCGCCGGCGACGACCGACTCTGCACGCAGCTGGAGTTGCCGGAACTGGTGCCCCTGGCCAGCCGCATCCGCACGCGGCTGCGCACCGAGGCGCTGGCCGCCGCCGACCTGCTCAAGTGCCTGCAGCATCTGCTCGAGGCCGCCGGCAACGCCCGGCTCATGACCGCCGGCTTGCAGCAAACCCTCAGCGATCACGCCGCCGGCAATCTGCGCCTGTTGATCAACATGGCCAACGACCTGCTCGTCACCGCCTGTAGCCAGAATCTGGAGACACTAGACGACAAACTCTACCTCCAGGTCTTCAATCCCGAGCCCAAACCGGCCCCACGCCGGCTGCGCCATTGAAACCCACCACGCCGATGCCCACGCCTCGCGATCCCGACGCGCTGGCCGCCACCCTCGAAGAGTTGCTGGGCGCCATCCGCCTGCGCTTCTACGTGCATCGGCCGGCCGATTATCCGCGGGACCGTCAACGCTTGTTATACGCTCTCACCTGGCCGGCCACCTGGCTGGATGAACGCGGCCTGACTTGTTCCCCTCAGCGTTATCAAACGCTCATCGAGGATCGCCTGCACGCCGTCGCCGCCCACGGCAACCCCTCCGCTTACGGCGCCTATTTTCCCACCTATTTGCTCAAGTGTCTCCAGGACTTTTTCGACCGCTACGGCGACGAACTCTACTCCGAACTGAAACACATCCGCAACGCCCTCGACCAACTGCTCGCCTCCGCCCGCTTCGCCCAGCGCGTCCAGCGTCACGCCAGCCAGCTCGACGTGCTCGTCTCCACCCATCGCCTCCTCGCACGGCGTTTGGCCCGCACCCAGGACCGCGCGACCGATCAGCTGACACTTTTCTGATCCTCACCCCTCCCATCGATTAACGCGATCCCCCATCACTTATCGCGAAAAGCACGGGCCGATGTCGCAACGCCCATCAGTTATCTCGCAAAACCGTCCATCGCTTATCGAGATCACGCACATGCGAGGCCGTGACGAAAGTGCGAGGCCGAGGCAGTGCCTAAATCCACTCTTGTCTTCCCTTTCGGATCGATAAATCGAGAGCGAGTGCCTCGCGTAACCACCGCGAGTCCTTCAACAAATGCTTCTGCGGTGTCGTATTCAGGCGCGATCGCAACTTCTCCAGTCGTGGAGAGGAATCCGAAGCGCTGTGAACGAGGCTCGACGAATGCTACCATCCCCTCCGAAAAGCGCGGAAGCAGGAAATCCCATCGGCTCGTCAGC